>NZ_JBSPUQ010000015.1:0-67032 GCF_056861055.1 Stenotrophomonas sp. 115C5 | reverse complement strand
GGGCCGGCGCGGGGGGCCGGCCCCATTGTCGCGGAGCTGGGCGGGCCTATACTGATGTTTTCCGGTAGTGCCGGCCGCTGGCCGGCACCCCTGCAATCAGCCGAGAATCCCCGGCAGATCCAGTCCCTTTTCCTTCGCGCAGTCGATCGCGATGTCATAGCCCGCATCGGCATGGCGCATCACGCCGGTGGCCGGGTCGTTCCACAGCACGCGGCCAATCCGCTTGGCGGCTGCCTCGGTGCCGTCGCAGACGATCACCATGCCGGCGTGCTGCGAGAAGCCCATGCCGACGCCGCCACCGTGGTGCAGCGATACCCAGGTCGCGCCGCTGGCGGTGTTGAGCAGGGCGTTCAGCAGCGGCCAGTCGGACACCGCATCGGAGCCGTCGGCCATTGCTTCGGTTTCGCGGTTCGGCGAAGCGACGCTGCCGCTGTCCAGGTGGTCGCGGCCGATCACCACCGGCGCCTTCAGTTCACCGTTGGCCACCATCTCGTTGAAGGCCAGGCCGAGGCGATCACGGTCGCCCAGGCCGACCCAGCAGATGCGCGCCGGCAGGCCCTGGAACTTGATCTTCTCGGCGGCCATGTCCAGCCAGCGATGCAGGTGCGGGTTGTCCGGAATCAGCTCCTTCACCTTGGCATCGGTCTTGGCGATGTCTTCCGGATCGCCACTCAGTGCCGCCCAGCGGAACGGGCCGATGCCACGGCAGAACAGCGGGCGGATATAGGCCGGCACGAAACCGGGGAAGTCGAACGCATTCTCCACGCCTTCTTCCAGCGCCATCTGCCGCAGGTTGTTGCCGTAATCCACGGTGGGCACGCCCAGCGAGTGGAAGCCGAGCATGGCGCGGATGTGGTTGGCCATCGATGCGCGCGCGGCCTTCTCCACTTCCTTGGGGGCGGAAACCCGCCTCTCATCCCACTGCTCGACCGTCCAGCCCTGCGGCAGGTAGCCGTTCACTGGGTCGTGCGCGGAGGTCTGGTCGGTCAGCAGGTCCGGCTTCACGCCGCGCTTGAGCAGTTCAGCCAACACATCGGCGACGTTGCCGAGCAGGCCCACGGACTTCGGGGTGCCGGCCTTGCACGATTCGTCGATCAGGCGCAGCGCTTCGTCCAGGTTGTCGGTCCAGGTGTCCAGGTAGCCGGTGCGCAGGCGCATGTCGATGCTGCTTTTGCGGCACTCGACGGCCAGGCAGGAGGCACCGGCCATCACGGCAGCCAGCGGCTGTGCACCGCCCATGCCGCCGAGGCCGCCGGTGAACAGCCACTTCCCGGTCAGGTCGCCACCGAAGTGCTGGCGGCCCATTTCCACGAAAGTCTCGTAGGTGCCTTGCACGATGCCCTGCGCGCCGATGTAGATCCAGCTGCCGGCGGTCATCTGGCCGTACATGGCCAGGCCCTTCTTATCCAGCTCGTTGAAATGGTCCCAGTTGGCCCAGCGCGGCACCAGGTTGGAATTGGCGATCAGCACGCGCGGCGCATCGGCGTGGGTGCGGAACACGCCCACCGGCTTGCCCGACTGCACCAGCAGGGTCTGGTCGTCGTCCAGGCGCTTGAGTGTTTCGACGATGGCATCGAAGCTCTCCCAGTCGCGCGCGGCGCGGCCGATGCCGCCGTACACCACCAGCTCCTGCGGCCGCTCGGCCACGTCCGGGTGCAGGTTGTTCATCAGCATGCGCAACGGCGCTTCGGTCAGCCAGCTCTTGGCGTTGAGCGTGGTGCCGGTCGGCGCGGCGATGGTGCGGGACGGGTCGTTGCGGGTCATGCGGCGCTCCGGTTCGTAGCGAATTCAAGGCAGGCATTGAGCACCTGCGCCAGGGTGTGGCGCAGTGGTGCGGCGTGGTCGGGGTCGAGCGGGGTGGGCCAGCTGTGTTCGTCCACCTGGTCCGGCAGGGGTTCGTGCATGTAGCCACGGCAGGCCAGCTCCATCTGCAGGCTGTGCACGCCGCCGGCGATGTTGCTGTAGTGGCGGGTGATCCAGCCGCCCTTGAAGCGGCCATTGCGCACCTGGCTCATGCCACTGATCTTGAGCAGGTTCTCCACCACGTCGCTCAGGGCATTGTCGCAGGAGGTATCCGGCGCACCCGAGGGACCGGCGGTGCCCAGGTTGAACTGCGGCAGTTCGCCGTCGAACAGGTGCGGAATATGCGAGCGGATCGAGTGCGCGTCGTACACCACCACGGTGCCGTGGCGTGCACGCAGGCGCGTGATCTGCGAAGCCAGCGCATCGTGGTAAGGCAGGAAATACGTGTCGCGGCGACGTGCGATTTCCGTTTCATCCGGCTCGCGGCCCGCGTGGTACAGCGGCTGGTTGTCGAAGGTGGTCAGCGGGCACAGGCCGGTGGTGTTCTGGCCCGGGTACAGCGAGACCCCGCTGGGGTCACGGTTGAGGTCGATCACCGAACGCGAGATCGCCGAGCGCACCGTGGTCGCGCCCATGCCGCGCACGAAGTCGTACAGCTCATGCACCCACCAGTCGGCATCGCGGCGCGCCAGCCACGGCGAGTGGTAGTGGCCGATCAGGTCGTGCGGCAGTTCGCTGCCGGTATGCGGGAAGCTGACGATCAACGGGGCGTCGCCCTCGTGCACCGTCAACCATTCGGGATGGGCGTTCATGCCTGCGGTTCCACGGTCGGCAACAGGTCGGTCAGGCCACGTGCCAGCGCGCCGCTGCGCACCAGGTTGGTGGCGGCCACCATGTCCGGGTGGAAGTAGCGGTCTTCTTCCAGCGTCGGCACCTGGGCACGCAGGGTGGCGCGCACGCTTTCCAGCGCGGCGCTGGAACGCAGCGGTGCATGGAAATCACAGCCCTGCGCGGCGGCCAGCAGCTCGATGCCGATCACGTTGGCGGCGTTCTCGGCCATCTGCATCAGGCGGCGCGCACCGTGCGCAGCCATCGACACGTGGTCCTCCTGGTTGGCCGAGGTCGGGATCGAATCGACGCTGGCCGGGTAGGCGCGCTGCTTGTTTTCCGAGACCAGCGCAGCGGCAGTCACCTGCGGAATCATGAAGCCGGAATTCAGGCCCGGGCGTGGGGTCAGGAACGCCGGCAGGCCGGACAGCGCCGGGTCCACCAGCATCGCCAGGCGGCGCTCGCTGATCGAACCGATCTCGCACACCGCCATCGCCAGCATGTCGGCGGCAAAGGCCACCGGCTCGGCATGGAAGTTGCCACCGGACAGTGCTTCGCCGGTATCGGTGAACACCAGCGGATTGTCGGACACGCCGTTGGCTTCGATTTCCAGGGTGGTCGCGGCCTGGCGAAGGATGTCCAGCGCCGCGCCCATCACCTGCGGCTGGCAGCGCAGGCAGTACGGGTCCTGCACGCGCACGTCGTTGTCACGGTGTGATTCGCGGATGTCCGAGCCCTGCATCAGGGTGCGCAGCGTGGCCGCTGTGGCGATCTGCCCGCGCTGGCCGCGGATGGCGTGGATGCGGGGGTCGAACGGCGTGTCAGAACCCTTGGCCGCTTCCACCGACAACGCACCGGTGACCAGCGCGGCCTGGAATACGGTTTCGATTTCGAACAGGCCGGCCAGCGCATAGGCGGTGGAGAACTGGGTGCCGTTGAGCAGCGCCAGGCCTTCCTTCGCGCCCAGTTCGATCGGCTGCAGGCCGGCACGCGCCAGTGCGTCGGTTGCGGGCAGGCGTTGGTCACCAATGAACGCTTCGCCGACGCCCAGCATCACGCTGGCCAGATGCGAGAGCGGCGCGAGGTCGCCCGAGGCGCCGACCGAACCCTGCGCCGGTACCACCGGCAGCACGCCCCTGACCAGCATCGCTTCGAGCAGCAGCAGGGTTTCCTCGCGCACGCCGGAAGCGCCCTGCGCGAGGCTGACCAGCTTCAGCGCCATCATCAGCCGCACCACGTTGGCCGGCATCGGTTCGCCCACGCCAGCAGCATGCGAGAGCACGATATTGCGCTGCAGGGTGGCCAGGTCCTCGCGTTCGATGCGCACGCTGGCCAGCTTGCCGAAGCCGGTGTTGATGCCATACACCGGCGCACCCTTGGCGACGATGGCAGCGACGGCGGCGGCACTGGCGCGCACCACCGGCAGCGCGCCGGGGTCCAGTGCCAGCGGTGCACCGCGATAGACCTGCCGCCACTGGGCGAGAGTGACATGGCCGGGGCGAAGAACCAGGGTGTTGCTCATGTGTTGCTCCAGGAGGCAGGCAGGTCGGGCTGTCCGCGCACCACGCGCGCGTGCAGCGGGTTGAATCCAATGCGATAGACCAGGTCGGCGGGGGCGTCGATGTCCCAGATCGCCAGATCGCAGTCCATGCCGACGGCCAGGCGGCCGATACGCTCGCCATGGCCCAGTGCGCGCGCCGCTTCACGGGTGAAGCCGGCGATGCACTCATCCACGGTCAGGCGGAACAGGGTGGCGCCCATGTTCATCGCCAGCAGCGGACTGGTCAGCGGCGAGGTGCCCGGGTTGCTGTCGGTGGCCAGCGCCAGCGGCACGCCGGCCGCACGCAGCGCGGCGATCGGCGGCAGGGTCGTATCGCGGGTGAAATAGAAGGCGCCGGGCAGCAGCACGGCGACGGTGCCGGCGGCAGCCATCGCAGCGATGCCGGCGTCATCCAGATGTTCGATATGGTCGGCGGAGAGCGCACCAAAGCCGGCCGCCAGTTCGGCGCCGTGCTGGTTGCTCAGCTGCTCGGCATGGATCTTCACTGCCAGCCCGTTTGCACGCGCTGCCTCGAAGACCTGCCGCGCCTGCGCCGGGGAAAACGCGATGTTCTCGCAGAACACGTCCACTGCTTCGGCCAGGCCTTCGGCGGCGATGGCCGGGATCATCACGTTGCACACCTCGTCGGTGTATTCCTGGGCCTCGCGGCCCGGCGGGATCGCGTGCGCGCCGAGGAAGGTGGTCACCACGTTGACCCTGCATTCCTCGCCCAGCGCACGTGCCACCTGCAGCTGCTTGCGCTCGTCGGGCAGGGTCAGGCCGTAGCCGGACTTGATCTCGAGGGTGGTCACGCCTTCGGCGCGCATCGCCAGCAGGCGCGGGCGGCTCTCGTGCGCCAGCTGCTCTGGCGAGGCGGCGCGGGTGGCGCGTACCGTGGAAACAATGCCGCCACCCGCACGGGCGATCTCGGCATAGCTCACGCCCTGCAGGCGCTGCTCGAATTCGTTGGCGCGGTTGCCGGCGTAGACCAGGTGGGTGTGGCAGTCGATCAGGCCCGGCGATATCCAGCGGCCCTCGCCGTCAATGCGGGTGGTCGGCTTCAGGTGGGCGTCGCTGCCGGCCGGGCCGACATGGACGATGCGGCCGTCGGCGCAGGCCAGCACGCCATCGCGGATGACACCCAGGCCCTCGCCATCGAGGGTGATCAGGTGAACGTTGGACCAGAGGGTATCGACGTGCATGGCATCCACAACGCGGCTGTGCTTATATGTCTATACAATATAGGTGTCCATTTCGGGTTGTCCAGCCATGTCCGATTCGCGTTCCCCGCACTGTTTCCATGCCGCCCACGCCTTGCTGGCCGAGGGCTGGGCCCGTGATGTCCGCCTGCAGGTTCAGGACGGCCGCATCACCGCGATCAGCACGGGGCAGGGCGCGCAGGACGGCGACGCCCGCGTCGGCATCCTGGTGCCGGGCCTGCCCAACCTGCACAGCCACGCCTTCCAGCGCGGCATGGCCGGCCTGACCGAGATCGGCGGCGGTGACGGTGACAGCTTCTGGAGCTGGCGCGAACTGATGTACCGCTTCCTGGCCCATCTGCGCCCGGACGCGGTGCAGGCCATCGCCGCCCAGGCCTACATGGAAATGCTGGAAAGCGGCTTCACCCGCGTCGGCGAATTCCACTACCTGCACCACGATGCCGACGGCCGCGCCTATGCCAACCGCGCCGAGATGAGTGCGCGGATCGCGGCGGCGGCCGATCAGACCGGCATCGGCCTGACCCTGCTGCCGGTGTTCTATGCGCATGCCGATTTCGGTGGGGCAGCGCCGAATCCGGCGCAGCGCCGCCTGATCCACGATGTGGACGGTTTCGCGCAGCTGCTGGACGCCGCGAAGCCGGCACTGGCCGCGCTGCCGGATGCAGTGCTCGGCATCGCCCCGCACAGCCTGCGCGCGGTCACCGGCGAGGAATTGAGTGCATTGCTGCCGCTTACCGACGGACCGGTGCACATCCATATCGCCGAGCAGGTGCGTGAAGTCGAGGCCTGCCTGGCGTGGAGCGGCCAGCGCCCGGTGCAGTGGCTGTACGACCACGCACCGGTCGATGCGCGTTGGTGCCTGGTGCACGCCACCCACATCACCGACGACGAGCGCGCCGCCATCGTGGCCAGCCAGGCGGTGGCCGGCCTGTGCCCGATCACCGAAGCCAACCTGGGCGACGGTCTGTTCCCGATGCAGGCGTTCGCGCGAGAGGGCGGACGTTTCGGTGTCGGCTCCGATTCCAACGTGCTGATCGATGCCGCCGAAGAACTGCGCCTGCTCGAATACGGCCAGCGCCTGATCCTGCGTGGGCGCAATGTGCTGGCCCCGGACGCCACCCGCAGCACCGGCCGCTTCCTGTTCGAAGGCGCACTGCACGGCGGTGCACAGGCCCTGGGCGTGACCGCCGGCCTGCAGGTGGGCGCCAGTGCCGACCTGGTCGAACTGGATGCCGCCCACCCCGCGCTGCAGGCGCGACAGGATGACGCATGGCTTGACAGCTGGGTGTTCGCCGCACGTAATGGCGCGCTACGATCGGTCTGGCGCCATGGCCGCCAATGCGTGGCCGAGGGCCGCCACCTGCGGCGCGAGGCGATCACCACCGCCTTCGCCGCCGCCCTGCGTGGCGTGCTTGGCTGATCGCCTCCCGCCACAGAGACCCCATTACGTGAAGGCCAGCAAGTCCGCCACGCTCAACCAGCGTATCCGCAGCGATCTGGAAAGCCGCATCCTCAGCGGAGAATGGGCGCCGGGCTTTCGTATTCCGTACGAACACGAGCTGATGGAGCAGTACGGCTGCTCGCGGATGACGGTGAACAAGGTGCTGACCGCGCTGGCCGAGAGCGGCATGATCGAGCGCCGCCGTCGCGCCGGTTCGTTCGTGGCGCGGCAGCCGCCACACCTGGAGCAGGTGGCGCTGGAAATTCCGGACATTGCGATGGAGGTCGGTTCGCGCGGGCACCAGTACGGCTACCGGCTGCTGCAGCGCGAGCTGCGTCTGGCTGAAGTGGGCAATGCCGGTGAAGTGGAACTGGCCGGCAGCGAAATGCTGCTGGCGATGCGTTGCCTGCACCTGGCCGATGGCCGTCCGCTGGCACTTGAGCATCGCCTGATCAGCCCCGTCGGCGTGCCCGAGGTGCTGGAGGTCGATTTCAGCACCACCGCGCCGGGCAGTTGGCTGCTGCAGAACGTGTCGTGGACGCGCGCCCAGCACCGCATCAGTGCCTGGGGCGCGGATATCGCCAGTGCCAAGCTGCTGGACGTGAAGCCCGGCACCGCCTGCCTGGTGATCGAGCGCCTGACCTGGCGCGGTGAGCAGCCGATCACCCGCGTGCGCCAGGTGTTCCTCGGCGATGCCTGGGACCTGGTTGCGCGCTTCGCGCCTGGGGCGCGCTAGAGGCGTATCCACGCATGGCGTGGGTCTACTGAATCCCGGTTGGGATTACCCGACGCGTGTGAATCCCTGGTAGATCCACGCCATGCGTGGATGCTGCCCCATCAATACGTGGCGCATTGGCGCCAGCGCACCGGCTCGTCCACACCGGGGCGGGCATTGAGCTGGATGCGCACGTTGCGCAGGGCGGGGTAGTGCAGCACTTCCTCGCAGACCTGCGGCCACACCGCGTCCAGCTCGCCGGTGCGGTTGATCGCCAGCGTCTGCCGGGTCAACCAGACACCGCTGGCGATGCCGGGCTTGCCGGCCAAGGCGCGGGACAGATCGGCCTGGAAGCGCTCCAGCGTAGCGGCATCCGGGTTGGGGTTGCTGCGCGCATCGGTTGAGGGCGTGGCCGGTGCAGGCGTAGCGACCGGCGGCATGGTGGCGGGGGGCGGCGCCGGATTCGGCCCCGCTTCAAGCGCAGGCGCAACCGGCGCGGGGGAGTCCGCTACCCCGGCAACGGGCGGGGCGTCCTGCACATGCAGTCCTTGCAGGCTCAATCCCACCAGCAGGCCCAGCGTGACCGCGCCGAGCGCGGCAATGGCGATCCGGCGCAGGGCTTCATGGCGGGCGCTGGCGCGCACACGGGTTTCGATTTCCGCCGGTAGATAGGGTTGCAGCAGCGGCCACAGGCGCGGGCCGTCCAGCACCTCGACCGCCTGCTTCTCGGCGGCGCTGCGGCCGTCGCGTTCCATCCGGCCTTCGGTCAACAGTACGCCGCCCTTGGCGCCGGCCAGGCGCGCGGCCGCACCCAGTTCGTTCACTGCAGCGGTGCCGATGCGGTAGGCCAGGCCGTGCTTGCACGACACCAGCCAGCTGTTGGGGCCGTCACTGAGCAGGAAATCGCTGCTGGGCTCACGGGATTCCTCGCCCGGGTCATCCAGTTCGCGCAGGCCGCGCTGCTCGCGCAGCATGCGCTTGACCAGTACCGAGAATTCGCGCCAGTGCATGCCAGCCAGGGCCTGCAGGCCGAGTTGCATCTCCTTCTGCCGCCGTTTGATCCACCACAGATAGACAACGGCCAGGGAACAGGTAAACAGGGCCGACAGCAGGGCCAGGATCCAAGGGAGCATGCAGGAGGTGCGCGGAAGGGGCGAATGCGAAGGCGACAGTGTAAAGGTCGCGCCGTGCCGCTGAGTCAGGAGGTTCCTGACAGGAAGCGTGATGGAACGCGCAGTTCGGAATACCGCAGGCACGAAAAACCCGCCAATCCTGAAGCCGTGAGGGGAGGGAACAAACGGCAGCCGAAGCGATTGGCGGGTTGCTCGCGATTGTCAATCAAAATTTATTGCATTGCAACAATGGCCGGTCAGGGCACGCTGCCTGGCGACTGATGGCTGCCCGGTGCAGGTGCATCAGTGCCCGAGGCGTCGCGGTTCTCCAGCTTGGCCAGGCGCGCCTGCAGGGCATCGATGCGCGCCTCCAGCGCAGTCACCTCGTCGGCGGTGGGTACGTGCAGGCGCTTGAGTACGCCCTGCACCTGATCGTCGAACGCCTTTTCAACCTTGTTCCAGGTGCCGGAGGCCTTCTCGCGGGCCTCGTCCAGCGAGGTTTCAACGTTGTCGCGCCAGCCCGGGCCCTGTTCGCCGTTGCGTTCACGGCGGCGGGCTTCCCAGGCTTCGCCTTCCTTCACCAGGCCGTCGAAGAAGCGGCTGCCTTCGGCCTGTGCACGGCCAAGAGCGCCCAGGCCGGCCAGCCAGACCTGCTGCGCCGAGTCACTCAGCTTGCGCGAGAAGCGCTCGGCCTGGTCACCGAACGAGGCGTCGTCGTTGCGGCGGTCATCGTTTTCGTACTGGTTCATCGCACTTCCCGTGGGAGTTGGGCCTGCCCCCGAGAGTAGCGCGCGTTGGCGTTGCACGGCCGTGATGGCCGCCGCCGGGGTTCAGCCCAGCTTTTCCTTCAGCACGCGCTGGATCTCGCCTTCGACCATGCCCTTCATCGCCGACAGCAGGAAGCCCAGCTTGGCGGTCACGCGCACGGCGCCCGGCTGCAGTTCGATCGCACCGTCCACGCCGCTGCCGGAGAAATTCAGTACGTCGGCAGTCCAGGACGACTTCAGGCCGAAGCGCTCGGACAACTTGGCGGCAACCTGTTCGATCGCGGCGCGCGCCTGTGCGTCGGGCAGGGCGTGGGCGTGGCGGACATCGATGGTGGACATGCAGGCTCCTGGCGCAGGGCGGGGATGATCAATGAGGGCGAGCATTGTGCGCATCGAGGGCCTCCGCGCCAAGCACTCATCGTGGGTTCTTCTTCGTTGGCGGCCAACCTGCTAGGCTGCGCCGCGTGCAGAACCTGCTTGTCCACTTCAGTCAGCAACAACAGCCCGACCAGCCGCTGCGGCCCGGGGTGCAACGCATCGTGCGCCAGGCCAACGGCAGTGTGCGGCTCGGCGATGCCGGCCACGGTGCCCTGCTGCTGGCGCAGTTCTGCGTGGATGATCGCGGCCTCTGGCTGCAGGTCGGCAACGGTATCCGCGGCATTCATGTGAACGGTCGCCCGGTGCGGCGCATGGCGCTGCTGCGTGCCGGCGATGCGGTGTATGTGGACGGCGTGGAAATGGTCCTGCAGGGCGAGGTCGAGAGCCTGCTGCAGGCGCCTGCGCCGAAGAACGACGACGGCTCCGATGAGCAGCAGCGCCTGCTGCGCGGTGTCGGTGGCCTGCACCATGGCCGCAGCTTCACGCTGTCGCGGTCCCGCCTGATCGGCCGCGGTGGCGACGCTGACATCGAGATCAATGAACCGGCCTTCGCCGAGCAGCACGCCCGTGTGGAAGTGCACGGCGAGCGCGTGCTGCTGCGTGACCTGGGCAGTGCCGACGGCACCCGGGTCAACGGTGTGGCCGTGCGCCACTGCTGGCTGCAGGCGGGCGACCAGGTCGTGTTCGATGGCCAGCACCGGTTCGTGCTGGAAGTGCCGCATGACCCGCGCCGGCGCCCGCTGCCGGATGAAGACGAGTCCAGCCAGGACGCCGAGCAGACGCCGGTGCTGCCGGCCGTGCCGCGCAAGGTCCGGCGCTGGCCGTGGCTGCTGGTCAGTGCGCTGCTGCTGGCCGCGCTGCTCAGCCTGCTGCTCTGGTTCGGCGCGCGCTGATCTGAATCCGCTGGGTCCGCGTTGGTGGGTGCCGACCTTGGTCGGCACGCTCCTTCGGTGCGCATGACGCCTGGCAGCACACGGCTCTGGTAGGTGCCGACCTTGGTCGGCACGCTCCTGCGGTGGGCATGACGCCTGACGGCGTACGCCGACCAAGGTCGGCGACTACCAGTGCCCTGCTGCGGGCCAATGGATTCCAATGAAACCAAATTTCCCTTGCGCCACAAGGCCGCAAGGCTGGTGCACTGCGGCATACTAGGGGTCTTGCCCCACAGGTGTGACATGACGCGCGCGTTCAACTTCAGTGCCGGCCCTGCAACCTTGCCGGATTCGGTCCTGCGCCAGGCGCAGGCGGAAATGCTGGACTGGCACGGTTCCGGTGCCTCCATCGTGGAAATGAGCCATCGTGGCGCGGAATTCATGTCCGTGGCTGCCGAGGCGGAAGCCGATCTGCGGCGCCTGCTCGACATCCCCGACGACTATGCGGTGCTGTTCCTGTCCGGTGGTGCCACCACCCAGCAGGCGCTGATCCCGCTCAACTTCGCCGCCCCGGGCCAGCGTGCCGATTACGTGGTCAGCGGCCACTGGGGCAAGACGGCGGTCAAGCAGGCCGGTGTCTACGTCGACGTCAACATCGCCGCGAGCAGCGAGGCCAACGGCTACCGCACGCTGCCGCCGCGCGCCGATTGGCAGCTCTCGCCCGATGCCGCTTATGTGCACATCACCGCCAACGAGACCATCCACGGCGTCGAGTTCCGTGATGTGCCCGATACCGGCAACGTTCCGCTGATCGCAGACTTCAGCTCGTCCATCGCCAGCGAACCGCTGGATGTGCGCCGCTATGGCGTGATCTACGCCGGCGCGCAGAAGAACCTGGGCCCGGTCGGCATCGCGGTGATGATCATCCGCCGTGACCTGCTCGAGCGCAGTGGCCAGCCACGCGCGGACATCTTCGATTACCGCTCGCACGTCGCCCGCGATTCGATGCTCAACACGCCACCAACCTGGAACTGGTACCTGGCCGGACTGGTGTTCAAGTGGATGCTGGCCGAAGGCGGCGTGACCGAGTTCGCCAAGCGCAACGCCGCCAAGGCCGCACTGGTGTACGGCGCCATCGACGGCTCCGGCGGCTTCTACCGCAATGAGGTCGCACATGCGGCCCGTTCGCGGATGAACATCCCGTTCTTCCTGCCCGATGCCGAGCTCGACGCGCGCTTCGTTGCCGAAGCCAAGGCCGCCGGCCTGCTGGCGCTGAAAGGGCACAAGGTGGTCGGCGGCATCCGGGCCTCGCTGTACAACGCCATGCCGCTGGCCGGGGCCGAGGCGCTGGTCGCCTTCATGGCCGATTTCCAGCAGCGTCACGGTTGAGCAATGAACGGCGCGCACCGTCGGGTGCGTGCCCCGCAACAAGGAATTCCGATGGCAAGCAGCAAACCCAGCAAGAAGGCGTCGAAGAAGGCCGAACCGGCCAAGGACAGCGCGTCCACCAAGGCCAAGGGCAAGGCCGCGTCGAACCCGGCGCCCACCCTGGCGCCGCTGGCGCTGGCCGATGTGCGCTCGAAGATCGACCAGATCGATCGTGACATCCAGAATCTGATCGCCGAACGCGCGCGCTTCGCCCACCAGGTCGGCAAGGCCAAGGGCAAGCTGGCCGCCGCCGTCGACTACTACCGCCCCGAGCGCGAAGCACAGGTGCTGCGCATGGTGGTCGATCGCAACGAAGGCCCGCTCAGCGATGAGCTGCTGGTGCACGTCTACCGCGAGATCATGTCGGCCTGCCTGGCCCAGCAGGAGCCGCTGAAGATCGGTTACCTCGGCCCGGAAGGCACCTTCAGCCAGCAGGCCGTGCTCAAGCACTTCGGCCGCTCGGCGCTGGGCCTGCCGATGGCCAGCATCGAGGAAGTGTTCCAGGAAGTGGAAGCGGGCAACGCCGATTTCGGCGTGGTGCCGGTGGAGAATTCGGGGCAGGGCACCATCCAGATCACCCTGGACATGTTCCTGACCTCCAACCTGAAGATCTGTGGCGAAGTGGAACTGCGCGTGCAGCAGTACCTGATGTCGCGCAGCGGCCGCATCGAGGACATTGAGCGCATCTACGCGCACCCGCAGTCGTTCATGCAGACCTCGGCGTGGCTGCGCGCGAACCTGCCGAAGGCCGAAAAGATTCCGGTGTCGAGCAATGCCGAAGGTGCGCGTCGTGCGCGCAACGCCGACGACGCGGCGGCCATCGGCGGCGAGAGCGCCGGCCATGTGTACGGCCTGAAGAAGGTTGTCACCAAACCGATCCAGAACGATGCCGACAACACCACCCGCTTCCTGGTGGTGGGTCGCAACATCTTCCCGACCTCCGGCCACGACCGTACCTCGGTGCTGGTGTTCATCCATGACAAGCCCGGTGCGCTGTTCGACGTGCTCAGCCCGTTCGCCCGCCACGGCATCAGCATGAACCGCATCGAGTCGCGGCCGTCGCACCACGGCAAGTGGGAATACGGCTTCTTCATCGACCTGGCCGGCCACATCGACGACGCGCCGATGCAGGCTGCGCTGGCCGAACTGGAAGCGCACTCGGCGCAGATCAAGGTGCTGGGCTCCTATCCGGTGGCCGTGCCCTGATTGCTGCTGCGGCGGCAACAGCCGCCGCTCCCTGATGCATCACCGGCGCTGCCGGTGTTTACGGAATGATCGAACGATGAGCAACGCGCAACACTGGATCGCCCGCAAGGGCCAGCCGCTGCAGGGCAGCCTGACCATTCCCGGCGACAAGTCGGTCTCGCACCGCTCGGTGATGTTCGCCGCGCTGGCCGATGGCACCTCGCATATCGAGGGCTTCCTGGAAGGTGAGGACACCCGCGCGACCGCGCGCATCTTCAGCCAGCTCGGCGTGCGCATCGAAACGCCCAGCCCGTCGCAGCGCATCGTGCATGGCGTCGGCATCGACGGCCTGCAGGCACCCAGCGCACCGCTGGATTGCGGCAACGCCGGTACCGGCATGCGCCTGCTGGCCGGCCTGCTGGCAGGCCAGGCCTTCGATTGCACGTTGATCGGCGATGAATCGCTGTCGGGCCGCCCGATGCGGCGCGTCACCGGCCCGCTGTCGCAGATGGGCGCGAAGATCGACACCCAGGATGACGGCACGCCGCCGCTGCAGGTGCATGGCGGCCAGTCGCTGCACGGCATCGACTTCGCCTCGCCGGTGGCCAGTGCACAGATCAAGTCGGCGGTGCTGCTGGCGGGTCTGTACGCGCAGGGTGAAACCAGCGTGACCGAACCGCACCCGACCCGCGACTACACCGAGCGCATGTTGTCGGCGTTCGGCGTGGACATCGAATTCTCGCCGGGCAAGGCGCGCCTGCGTGGCGGCCAGCGCCTGCGCGCCACGGACATCGTGGTGCCGGCCGACTTCTCTTCGGCCGCGTTCTACCTGGTCGCCGCCAGCATCATTCCCGGCTCCGAGCTGCGACTGAAACAGGTCGGCCTGAATCCGCGTCGCACCGGCCTGCTGCACGCGCTGCGCCTGATGGGTGCGGACATCACTGAAGAGAATCCGGCCGAGCAGGGCGGTGAGCCGGTGGCGGACCTGGTGGTGCGCTACGCCCCGCTGAAGGGCGCGCGCATTCCGGAAGCGTTGGTGCCGGACATGATCGACGAGTTCCCGGCGCTGTTCGTGGCCGCCGCCGCCGCAGAAGGCCAGACCGTGGTGAGTGGTGCGGCCGAGCTGCGGGTGAAGGAATCCGATCGTCTCGCTGCGATGGCCACCGGCCTGCGCGCGCTGGGCATGCAGGTGGACGAAACCGAAGACGGCGCCACCCTGCATGGCGGCGTTCGCCTCGGGAGCGGCACCATCGAAAGCCACGGCGACCATCGCATTGCCATGGCGTTCGCCATTGCCGGCCAGATCAGCGATGGCGAAGTACGCATCAACGACGTCGCCAACGTCGCTACGTCCTTCCCGGACTTCGACGGCCTGGCGCGTAGCGCCGGGTTCAACCTGGCCTGAGCGGCACCGCGTCCGCCGGGCCGTGCCGGGCGATTGCATTGAACGGTAGGTGCCAATCTTGGTTGGCACGCTCACATCACCGGTAGGTGCCGACCTTGGTTGGCACGCTCACCTCACCCGGTAGGTGCCAACCTTGGTTGGCACGCTTTTCCGCATAAAAGGACGGAGGCCGAAGCCTCCGTCTAAACATCACGAACCCCTCGTCCGCGATCAACGCTGCTCGGTACGGAAATCCACCGGGACCCGCACCACGCTGGCGATGGCACGGCCTTCGTGCATCGCCGGCTGGAACTTCCAGTTCTGCACGGTGTTCAGCACCGCACGATCCAGGTCGCGACTGCGCTCGCCGCTGCGCGAAACGATCCCAGCGTTGGCGACATTGCCGCGGGTATCGACACTCAGGCTGGCGATCACGCTGCCCTGCACGCCACTACGCAGCGCAGCGGCGGGGTAGGTGGGCATGCGGTTGCTGGCCAGCGGGCGGGCCTCACGATTGCGCACTACCGGCGCGGCCTTCCGCGAAGCAGTAGCCGGGGCTGCCTGGCGCGTGGCAGGGGCCGCTGCATCCGTCACCGCGGCCTGCTCGGGGGCTGGCAACATGCGCTCACCGACCGGCGCCGGGGCCACATCTTCCTGGTTGGAATGACGCAGCCAGAGCAGGGCGGCCGCAAACATCGCCACGATCAGCGCGATCCACATCCAGGGTGACGTGGGTTTGTGCTGCAGGCTGGAATCTTCCTGCAGCTGCGGCGAATGAAGGTCTTCGTGGGTGGTGGCAGTCATCGCTAACTCCTTCCGTCAATGGACGACGTGGGAAGTGTTGCGCGAGCCATGGACGAGAAGTGTCAGCGCTGCGTCAACGCCACCGGCAGGGTTCAGTTTGCCTGCCGGGAAGCGTTCAGTTACTGCGTCTTGAAGTCGAACGGCACTTCGATGCTGCCGGGGACGGCCTGGCCGTTGCTCTGCGCGGGGGTGAAACGCCAACGGCGTACGGCGTCGGTGGCGGCACGGTCGAGGTCGCGTGAACCGCTGCGCTGGATCACCGTGGCGTTGTTGGGATAGCCGGTGGCGTCTACATCCACGCGTACCACCACGGTGCCGGTTTCGCCGGCGCGCAGGGCGGCAGCGGGGTACGACGGCGGCGGCGACTGACCGGCAATCGGCATCGGTTGGCTGTTGCCGGTCGTGGCCGGCGCAGCGCCCGGGGTGGCCGGGGCCGGCTCGGCGATCGGGGCGGGCGGTGGCGGGGCGGTTTCGACCAGCTTCGGCGCTTCTTCCTCGACCGGGGCAGGCTTGGCATCGGGCATGTCGCTGGAACCGGCGGCAGCGGCCAACGGTTCCGGCAGGGGCTCGACCTGGGCGGTTTCCTGCGGGGTCTGCGCAGCCGGGTCGGCGCGGAAGAACTCCTTGTCACGGCCGGTCAGCCAGACCAGCACGAACAGCAGCACGCCCATGCCGAAGGCGATGCCGGCGATCTTCAGGGCGTTGCGCGGGATATGCACAATGAACGACTTGGCGGACGACGAGCGGGGTGCAGACATGGACCGGACCAGTACGGAATGGCTCGATTCTGCCACGGCGGGAATGAACCGGGCGGCAGAAATCCGTATAACAAGCGATAATCCCATCCCTGATACCCACCACGACACCTGCCATGCTTGATCCAGCCCTGCTCCGCCACCAGCCCGCCGACCTCGCCGAACGCCTGCGCACCAGCCGCGGCTTCGAGCTCGACGTGTCTGCCCTGGAGTCCCTGGAGGCCGATCGCAAGCGCATCCAGGTGCGGACCCAGGAGCTGCAGAGCCTGCGCAACAGCCGTTCCAAGGCCATCGGCCAGGCCAAGGCCAAGGGCGAGGACGTTTCGGCCATCATGGCCGAGGTCGCTGCCTTCGCCGACGAGCTGAAGGCCTCGGAAGTGGCGCTGGACGAGCTGCGCGAGAAGATCGAAGCGATCTCGATGGGCATTCCGAACCTGCCGGCCGATGACGTGCCGGCCGGTGCCGACGAGAACGACAACGTCGAGCAGGCACGTTGGGGTACCCCGCGCCAGTTCGATTTCAAGGTGCTCGACCACGTCGAACTGGGCGCCCGCAACGGCTGGCTGGACGGCGAGACCGCGGCCAAGTTGTCTGGCTCGCGCTTCACCGTACTGCGCGGCCCGATCGCGCGCCTGCACCGTGCGCTGGCCCAGTTCATGGTCGACCTGCACACCGGCGAGCACGGTTATGAGGAAACCAACGTGCCGCTGCTGGTCAACGCCGATTCGCTGCGCGGCACCAGCCAGCTGCCGAAGTTCGAGGACGACCTGTTCAAGACCGCCGTGGGCGACTCCACGCGTTACCTGATCCCGACCTCGGAAGTGCCGCTGACCAACATCGTGCGCGATGAGATCGTCGACGCCGAGCGCCTGCCGCTGCGCATGACTGCCCACTCGATGTGCTTCCGCGCCGAGGCCGGCAGCGGCGGCCGCGACGTGCGCGGCATGATCCGCCAGCACCAGTTCGAGAAGGTCGAGCTGGTCTCTATCAGCCGCCCGGAAGACAGCGACGCCGAACACCAGCGCATGACCCGCTGCGCCGAAGTGGTGCTGGAAAAGCTGGGCCTGCCGTACCGCAAGGTGCTGCTGTGCACCGGCGACATGGGCTTCTCGGCCATCAAGACCTACGATCTGGAAGTCTGGCTGCCGTCGCAGGAGACCTACCGCGAGATCTCCTCGTGCTCGAACTGTGGTGACTTCCAGGCCCGCCGCATGCAGGCGCGCTGGCGCAACCCGGCCACCGGCAAGCCGGAACTGGCGCACACCCTGAACGGCTCGGGCGTGGCCGTCGGCCGCGCGATGATCGCGGTGATGGAGAACTACCAGAATGCCGACGGCAGCATCACCGTCCCGGAAGCGCTGCGCCCGTACATGGGCGGCCTGGAAACCATCGCCTGATTCCTTGATCGGGTGGGTGCCATGCTTGCATGGCACTGCTGTGGCTCTGGTGGGTGCCATGCTTGCACGGCACCGAATCCACGCATGGCGTGGATCTACTGGAGGATGTTGCACGCGCCCGGCATGAATTCACCGATGCCTCAGTAGATCCACGCCATGCGTGGATGAACCCCGCGATTACCGCATGGCCCGCAGCTTCTCCAACGGCACCCATCCCGGTTCGCCGGTCTCCGGCATGCACCACGTCCAGCCATTGAGCGTGCGCTGCCCACGCAGCAGCTGGCCGGGATCCACATCCAGTTCCCGCGCGCAGTAATCCTCCGTGGCAAACGCGTCACCCTGCGCATCGCGACCGATCACCGGTGCCGGCACGAATCCGGGCTGCTGCCCCTCGGCCTCGCACAGGAACCAGTCCTCCCAGCCCTCCGGGCCTGCATAGCGTTCGCCCACCACCAGTGCCTGGCCGCGGCGCAGGGTGATCGGGTGCGGAAATTCGCTGCGGTGCGCAGTGGTCACGATGTAGTTCATGACCCCAGCCTAACCCCCTGTAGAACCCCGCGCATGGCGCCGCATCCACGCATGGCGTGGATCTACCGCGCGTGCATCAGTAGATCCACGCCATGCGTGGATAGCGCAGGCCCTCAGACCAGGCACCAAAAAAAACGGCCCCGCACAGCGGGGCCGCCAGGGTGGGCCGGGATGGGGGAGGGGATCCCGGCCCGCGTTCAGCGCCCAGACGAGGAGAGAGGAGCGCCGAACGCTGGAACGCTTATGCAGCGGCGGCTTCGGCCGCTTCGTGCGACGGCAGGGCCGCCAGCGCGCCGGCGATGGCGTCTTCACGGTGCTGGGGCGAGTAGGCGATGCCTTCGGCACGCACGAACTCGATGTCGTTGATGCCCCAGAAGGCGAACGTCTGGCGCAGGAACGGTTCCTGGAAGTCGGCCGGCGAATCGGTGTAGATGCCGCCGCGGCTGCTGACCACGATCACGCGCTTGCCGCCGGCCAGGCCGATCGGGCCGTTCTCGGTGTACTTGAAGGTGCGCCCGGCCACGGCCACGCGGTCGATCCAGGCCTTCAGGGTGGACGGGATGCTGAAGTTGTACATCGGCGCGCCGATCACCACGATGTCCGCGGCAAGGAACTGCTCGAGCACCTGTTCAGCATCGGCGGCTTCGGCCGCGTCCGCCTTGGCCAGCGAGCTGCTGCGCAGATGCGGTACCGGATTGGCGTCAAGATCGCGATAATCGACCTGCAGGCCTTCGACCTGCTGCTTGAAGCGGGCCACCACGGCGGCGGTCAGGTGGCGGGAGACGGAATTCTCGCCAAGCACGCTGGCGTCGAGATGCAGAAGCTTCATGGCAGTCACCTATGTTCTGGAAGGAAGAAGCGGGTAGGCCCCGCCGACGGAGAGAACGATAGGTTGTTGCAAAGGCGGAATAAAGGTGATTGAATGCCACGTATTGTTCTAGATATGGAACTCGGGCATGCATGACCTGAATGATCTGTACTACTTCGCGATGGTGGTCGACCACGGCGGATTTGCCGCCGCCGAGCGTGCGCTGGGCATCCCCAAGTCGCGCCTGAGCCGCCGCATCAGCCAGCTGGAGACCGACCTGGGCGTGCGCCTGCTGCAGCGCTCCACGCGCCGTTTCGCGGTCACCGACGTTGGCACCAGCGTGCACCGCCACGCCCAGACGATGCTGGCCGAGGCGCAGGCCGCGCGCGAAGTGGTCGACCGCCTCAGTGCGGAACCGCGCGGCGTGGTGCGCGCCAGCGTGCCGGTGTCGCTGGCGCAGATGCAGCTGCCCAAGCTGCTGCCCAAGTTCCTTGAGCAGTACCCGAAGGTCCGCCTGCAGCTGAACATCAGCAACCGCCGCGTGGACATCATCAATGAAGGCTACGACGTGGCCCTGCGCGTGCGTTCGCGCCTGGACGACGACGGCAGCCTGGTGATGCGCAGCTTCGGCCAGGTGCAGGAACTGCTGGTGGCCAGCCCGAAGTACCTGGACCGCGCTGGCCGGCCGAAGGACCCGGAAGAGCTGACCCAGCACGTTACCCTCAGCATCAGCGAAGACGAAGCACGCCAGCGCTGGGAACTGCATGGTCCGGAAGGCGAAGTGCGCCGGGTCGACCTGCAGCCGCGCGTGGCCGGCTTCGATTTCCCGCTGCTGCAGAGCATGGTGAAGGACGGCTTCGGCATCACCATGCTGCCGGAAACCGTGTGCGCCGATGCCGTGCGCAATGGCGAGCTGGAAGTGGTGCTGCCGGACTGGTCGCTGCCGCAGGGCGTGTGCCATGCCGTGTTCGCCTCGCGCCGTGGCCTGCTGCCGGCGGTGCGCGTGTTCATCGACTTCCTGGCCGAACATCTGCCGCCGCAGCTGGAGGCCTCGCGCCTGCATTGCGATGGTGCCTGCGAGAAGGCCAAGGAGCGGATCAAGGCCAGTGCACTGGGTGCGCTGGCGGTGGATGCCGGCTGAGGGACATCAACGGTAGCGCCGGGCCATGCCCGGCGTTGCTGTTTCCGGGCGTCGATCACTTCCGCCCGAACAATCGGTCCCAGAAGCTGCGTCGCGGGGCTGCCTGCGGTGCTGGCTGGGCTGCAATGACCGGTGCCTCCAGCACCGCTATCAGCTCCGCGCTGCGTGGCTTCTTCAGGAAGCGCGCGTAGTCCAGGTAGCTGGTCACCTTGCTCATGTGCAGGCGCTCCGGCATCGCCGGCAATGCGCCGCCCTGCAGCAGTACCCGCAATGCCTGCGGACGGTCCAGCCGGATCGCCTCGAACACCGCGGTGCCGCCGCAGTCCGGTTCGATCTGATTGGCGCGCTGCGGCGCATCCTTCAACAGGTCGCGCAGCGCATCCGCGTCGTCCCGCTCCACGGCCTCCACCAGCCGCGCCAGCGCTTCCGCTTCTTCAGGTGGAAGGTTGTCGCGATAGGCCTGATCGGCGATTTCGCGCTCGTCGCGCCCGTCTCCGCCCTGGATGCACAGGAAATCGGTGACCAGAGCGACCGGAATGCCGGACGTATCCAGCGCCCAGTAGCTGGGGTAAACGCCGTCGCCCCAGCCGCTGGTGAATACGACCAGGCCGTGTGGTGAGTCGTCGCCCCAGGGGCGGTATTCGGCGCCTTCGTCCAGGCCATCATGGTCAATGAGCGCATCCGACCACTCGCTGCCTTCGTCGCCATCGGCCCGTTCGATCAGGGCCAGCAGTGCCTGCTGGGTGTCGGTGTCCATGAAGCAGCCGATGCCGGCGTCGACCGGGTAGCCGATGAAGCTGTCCTCATCCAGTCCGGTCAGGTCCTGCGTGGTCCAGCGCGCCATCTGCCAGTGCAGGGCAGACGCAATGAGGGCCTCGCGGGGCTTGAACCAGACCACGGCCAGCGCCGGGCGGCCGCTGTGCACGATGATCTCCACCGGATGCCGGCCCAGCGGCGCGGTGTAGTCGGCCAGCGCAGGCGCCTCGGCCTGGACCAGCGGATCGCAGACCACCAGATGCCCACTACTGACCGGCAGGTGCCCAGCGAAAGTGCGATGCAGGGCCACTGCGGCCAGCTGGGTGTCGTCCAGCAGGGTAGTGCGCAGGTTGGCCAGGTCGAGGTGGGCCATGGGGGCTCCGATTGCAGTGAAGGCCCCACCGTGCCGGATGCGAAGGGCGGGGGCAAGGGTGGTCTTGGGCAAATGCCCTTCACGTGCGAGAATACGCCGCTGCCCGGGCGACCGGGACCCGATTGGAGAGATGGCCGAGCGGTTTAAGGCACCGGTCTTGAAAACCGGCGAAGGGTCAAACCTTCCGTGGGTTCGAATCCCACTCTCTCCGCCAGTCTTTGCAAAAAGCTCCTAGAAATAGGGGCTTTTTCGTTTCTATAGCCTTTGCTACCCGCCCGCCTACCCATCCACCTGCAAAGGTCGATTCTGCGCGATCTGCTGCCGAACCCAGCCTTGCACCTCGGATTGTATCCAGAGTGCGCGGCGACCGATGCGGATAGAACGCGGGAAGCGGCCAGCCTTGATCTCTCCGTAGATGAAGGTGGTGCCCATGCCGGTCATCTGGCGCACTCGATCGAGCGATAGCAGCTTCTTCCAGTCTTTCAGCCGCGCCCATGATGCCCTCCGATGCGGCGAGCCTTCGTAGGACGGTCGGCCAGCCCAAGCTGGAACTGCAGAACGTTGTCGCCGACTGTCGGTGCCGGCGCCTGGCGCGCGCTGCGCGCGGGGCGATTGAGCCGCCGCCATGAGGCGATGGCCCTCTCTGCGTCGGCATGCTTGCTGGTCGACCTACAGGCGCACTCGACCAGGTGGCCACCGCCGGCGGAGGCGCAGCGCTTGTCGTGGATGTGGCGCGCGCGGTGGCCGGCGGCGCAGTTCGGCAACCCTTCCGGGTGACTGATATGTTCCTGGGTCATGGCTTGTTGCACTCCTCGATGTGGGCTTCGAGCTGTTCGATCAGGAAGGTGGCTTCGGTGGCCCTGCGGCGGCGTTCGTGCGCGCTGACCGGAGCCGGGCCGGCGTCCCGGATCCACTTCAGGGGTTCGAGGAACCAGCTCGGTTCGACGGGTAGGCGCTTGCGCGGGTCGACTTTCTGGACGAGCGGCTCACAATCCGGGCCGGCCCAATCCTCGCTGTCGCCGCAGCGGACGCACACGCGTCCACTGAACTCGTGCAGCTTCTCCGGCTGGATCACGCGCGGGGTTCCGCCCCAGGGCCCGTTGTATGACTTCGGGAAACCGCTGCCGTAAACCCACGCGATCATGTCTCGAATCTCGAAGCCTGCATCCTCGATGCGGACGGCCATGCGGTGCTGCGTGCGGGTGCCAGCGAAGGCCAGTAGGTGCCCGCCAGGCTTCAAAGTACGCAAGCACTCGGCCCATATCTCGGTGCTGGGCACCTCGTAATCCCAGCACTTGCCCATGAAGGACAGGCCATAGGGAGGATCGGTAACGATGGCGTCGACCGAGTTGTCGGCCATGCCGCGCATCACTTCCAGGCAGTCTCCGACGTAGATCATTGAGCACTACCGATGGCACGCGTCTTCATTGCTAGCAAGCTGTAGACTATTTCTCGATATTCAGGAGGACATCTATGGATCAGAGCATCCCCGATCGGCCAATGGCTCCCATCATCGGGATAGTCAACGGATGGAACTACAGGATCGAGATGAATGAGTGGCCCGACGGCGCAACAATCGAGAGCGTTGTTGTAAGTAACGGTGAGCAAGAGGTGTCCTGCATGGGGCCCCGTGTGCTTTTTGCAAGCAAAGAGGCTGCTGAAGCCCATGGCTTGCTGATCGCAGATGGTCTGAGTGGGGGCGATGAACCCTACGGTGAAATTGCCGGTGTGAAAGAGTATTTGGGCTTTTAGCAGAAGCGCGTCTCCATTGAAGTGGGAACGCCACGTCACCATATTTGCAGAAGTTTTCATTTGGTCAGCCATTGATGATCTCCGCGCGCGCTGGAGCCATGGCAGATGCTGGTCAGCCGTTTGGGGGGAGAGAGAATGAGCATGCTGGATGGAGTAAGCCAATGTTGGATGCTGAGCAGTACCTGCAGTCTTAACTGGGATGCCTTGGCAAGCGTCGGAACTATGGCCGGTGTGCTCCTGGCACTCTTCGGACCAGCTGTTAGGCGTCACTTCGTACGAAAACGCGTGAGTGCCGTTTTCGCTGTGGCGTATACGCGGGCAGTTGCACGAGCGGGCGTCGCGCTCATGAGGTTTAAGAAGGAGTATCCATTGCAAGAGAAGCGCAATGGGATTTTCTGGGCTCGCGAACTTCTGCAAGCGGATCTCTCCTTGCGGAAGGATGTGCAGAAATTCGCAGAGGAAATGGAAGATCTGAGCAGGGCAGAAGTGGACCTGAGTAAGTATCCAGAGGTCGATAGTCTGCTTGCGGCGGATATATCGAGATCCATACTTTCTGTTGAGGATGCGCGACATTTCATTGCCGCACTTGGGCGGCCAGGATCGGTCGACCAAGATACCTGGACCGCTTTTTGGGAGCGGCTCATCGTTGTCTTGGAAGCGGCGGAGAAAGCTGTAGCAAATGCGAACAAGCGCTGTGGTAAGGCGCTTGCTCGAATGTCCGTCGAGAACATCTGGCGCTAGGCCAGGTGTATAGAGCAGAGAAAAGCTAAGTTTGGCGTTCATCCGCGGACGCTCGTGCTACTGGTGGAGTACGCGCTGTGCGCGGTGAGATGTTCCCAGCGTTCGGCTTCTACCACGTAGTAGTCGTGGCGCTCTTGGCGCACGGTGGCGGTGAACTGCACGTCGTGCAGTACACGCTCGGCGGCGGCGCGGTTGCCGCAGCCGGGCACTTCGATGATGGCGAAGCTCGGAATGGTGGGCGCGCTCATGCAGCACCTGCCTGCGCGCGCGCCGCGCGCCGCGCGGCGAGCGGCGGCGACAGCGCCTGCAGCGCTCTTGCCCTGCCGCAGGACGGCAGTGGCGGCGAAGCTGGCGGCGGCGATGACTTGGTTGGGGAGGAGGCCCCATCGGCGCCCGGCGCGGGCGACGATGCCAGCCGCCGCTGCGGCGCGCTGGGCGTTGGAGTGGTGGGCGAGGGCGGCGCTCATGCGGCGTCCGCCTGCTGGAGAACCAGCGGCTGGCGTTCTGCTACGAGGGCAGCATGGTGACCCACGTTGCCGTGCTGGTAGAGGTAGATGGCCGCATGTGCACGCTCGAATGTAACGACGGCCGCAACGTGACCGTCCTGCCTGTGGCGCGCTTCGAGCGCCGCTTCAATCGTGTGGAGTATTACGCGTGATCCGCGTGTTTCCTTCCTGCATGCCGGGTGAAGCTCTGGAAACCCACCAGCATGGCCGGATTACGGTGGATGGCTGGCTGCGGGCGAACGTGCGTGGGTACACCGGAGAGGGTGAACAGCCGATCGAGCTGGAGGTGGACGGCGCGCCGGTTGAGCCAGGGGCTTGGGCAAGCACCTGGATCGACCACGGCAGCGACGTGCGCATCTACCCGGTCCCTCATTACGAGGGCATTGCCGCGGTGATCTATTGGGTTGTGGTTGCGGTGGTGGCTGCGTATGCCATCTATATGGCCAACAATCTGCCTGGCAGTCGAAACGGGCAGGGCGACAGTCTCAGCCTCGACACGGCGCGGGCGAACACGGCCCGGCTCGGGAGCCCCGTCCGCGAGGTTCTGGGGCGGTGCCGAGTTTGGGCCGACTACCTGGTGCAGCCGGTGTCTCGCTTCGTGGGGGAGAAGTCCTATCGAACTCACATGTTCGTGTGCGCGGGGAAGGGCCGGCACATCATCCCAGTGGGTTCGGCCCGGCTGGGGAACACACCCATCCCTTAACCAGTCTCTGCGAAATGATGGCGCCGGCGATCTTGATTGCCAGATCTTGGTCGATGACGCCTCTGCCTTTCCATGGTGCAGCGGTGAGCAGCTGGTCAGCCATGGAGCCCCCTCTACGCGGCGTCCCCGTGGCAAAATCTGTCTCAACAGGGAGGGTCTATGGCTATTGAGTTCTGTCCACTCGAAGCGGATTGGGGAAACATTGCTGATTGGGCTGCAGTGATAGTAGGCATTGGGGCTGCGGTGGGCACAATCTTGGTGGCCACCGCCGCCAACAGAACGTCTAAGGATGCCGCGAAGATTGCGAAAGATGCGAAAGACATCGCCGAGCAGCAGCACGACCAAGCCGTAGCGCTGAAAGCGAACATCGCGCGTATTCTCGGCAGCCTTCTTGAGGTGGAGATTGCCGTGCTGCCGATGAGGCTGGGGGCGTTGCTTCGAGATTATGACGCTGCTGTGGAGCCAATGAAGCTTCACAAGATTGCCGGGGACACCAAATTCAACGCGGTGATTGGCGATATGGAGGCGGCATTCCTTCCTGCTGCGGAAGGAGCGTTCGACCAAATTCACAATCTTCCGGATAAAGTCGGTGCTCGCCTTGCATCGATGATGGGCATGATTCGAAACATCGGAGTGTCGGCCAGGAAAGTAGACAGTCGTATGCTTCGGGTAGAAGACATGGCCGGTGGTTACGATATCGTTGGTTACAAGGGAGACACCAAGAACCTCGAGTCGCTTCGGAATCAGATTGTTTCCATGCTGAGGGTCTCTCTCGAGTTGGCTGAAGCCTTTAACGAATTTGTCAAAGGTGAGGTGATCGATTATTCGGGCGAAATTGCACTGCTCGGGGAATAGCGTTTTGGCTTTCACGACGCCATCTCCAGCGCCACCAAGTCGATGTCGTCGACCTTCTTACGCAGCTCGCGGCGCGCGATCAGCAGCTGAAGCGCAATGTGCCGGCGTTAGTCGGTGAGTTGGAACATCCGCGTCTCGATGTGCAGCTTTCTGGCCAGGTCGCGGCGGAACAGGCGGTAGGTGAGGACGTGGCCGCCCAGCACCTTGTCGATGGACCGGCCCCAGGCGAAGCCCTCGGTGCGCTTCGGCAGCCGGCGGTCGTGGCGGTGGTGGGTCATGCGCCTTCCCCTGCGGCCTTGGCGATTTCGGCGCGAACTTCCACGCAGGCCGCGTTGATGGCCTTGGAGACTCTGCTGAGGCAGTCGTCGCACAGGTCCAGCCTCACGTCCGCAGAGGCGCGCCGAAGCGACTGCAGAGGTATGCAGCATGAGCATTTCAGGCAAGCAGCTGTTTTGCAGCCTCATAAGCGAGATCAACGTATTTCTTGGCCGCATTGATGTGTGTCTCGTAGTGCGGCGTATTGCTGTTGTGAAGCAGGTAGTCTCCATTGTTGGAGAGGTACTGCCTCATTTCGGTGCAGTGGTAGATGGCTTTGTTCAGAGCCGTCCCGGGTTCGCCCATCTCATGAAGATGCGAGTTGGATTCGCGGAGATCCTCTGGGACAGCAAGGATTGGCATTTGCCACTCTGTTTTAAGTGGATCACGCGTGTAGTACGTTTTATGGGCGGCGTCCACCTTGTCCTTGAACTGTTTGATGGCCTTGAAGAGCTTGGCTGTGAGGCTGACAGCGATGTCCGTCTCCTTCTTTTCCCGCAGCGCCGTGTCTTCCTTGCGCAACTTCATAGCCTCGTTCCATTGCCAGTACCCGAGGCCAACCGCCACGATCAGAGCCGCAATGGAGCCTCCAGCCTGAATCCAAGCGGCTTGTTCGGAAGCCGAGAGACCACACCAACCCACCCACTCACAAGACATGCCGTTTCCTCCATGAATTGGGGGGAAGCATGAAGCGTGGACGCAGTACCGGCAAGCCCACCGTCGAGCAGCAGCAGCGTATGGACGCGATCAAGGACATCGGCTGCATCGTCGCGCACGCGCTGGGCATTTCGTTTGGTGATGATCCTGTCCCATGCGAGGTGCACCACCTGACCGTGGGCGGCAGGCACGGCCAGAAGCGGCGCGGCCATGACTTCACCATCGGCCTGAACCCGTGGTCGCACCGCGGCCAGCCCTTCGGCGGTATGGATGCGGAAACCTGCGAGTGCCTGTTCGGCCCGTCCTACGCCAAGCAGCCGCGCCGGTTCCGCCAGGAGATCGGCAACGACGACTACTTGCTGGACCTGCAGAACACCGCGCTCGATCAGTACTGGGGGAGGGTGCGGCCATGGCGCGCAGCCTGACCTTCGGCATCGACCCGGGCCTGAGCGGCGCCATCGCCACGCTGGTAGACGGCGAGGCCGGGCCGGTGATCGACACCCCCACCATGGAAGTGGATGGCCACACTGAGCTCGACGCGCGCGCGATGGCGTTGTTCATCCGCGCCGCCATCCATTCATCGATCTGGCCGGCCTGCAGCCACACCGGCATGCGGTCGTGGATGTCGGCCGAAACGCCGCTGCCGTCGCCGGTGATGATGGTGAAGGTGCCCAGGTTGCCGTCGGGCAGCAGGGGGCTGGTGTCCTCCCACAGACCAGCGGCCAGCATCGCCCGGGGCAAACGCTACGCCGAACGATGGTGTGCGGCCAGGCTTTACCCCGAGTTGCGCCTGCGTGTGGCCGTGGCCCGGTTGCTGGACAGCACGGCGAGCGAGCCGCTAGAACCGCTGCCAGGCCTGCCGCCGATCCGTGAGCAGCAGCAACAGGCACGGCGCCTGGCTGAGGCTGGCGCGAAGGAGATCGAGCGGATCAAGGCAGCACTCGAACCGCGTAAGCCGCCGAATATGAGAAGTCCGATTCAAAGGACTCAATGAGGGTGAGGGGAACGGAATCTTCAGTTCGCAGGAATTAATAACTCTTTTGTGGAGGCAGTCGCTCGACAACCAAGCCGATTTCGCACGCACTACATGCTGGGAGCGTACGTTTCAGTGTAGATCTCATCGTAGATGCTAGAAATATGTAGCTCGAATACCACTGAAGTGACTTTGTCCATTAGAGCTGTCGCTTGTTCGTCTTTGATTTCGGGATTGGCAAAGATGATGTCGATCGAGGAGTTCGGTGCAAGATAACTTCCTTGGCGGAGACAATTTCGATCTAGCTTGACTGGTCCCCCCTCTAGATCAGACGCCAGCCAGTTGCAGAACATTTCTAGATCGGGCACAGAAAGGAAGCTGAATTTTCTCTCTCGATTGTCTGCAGTGAATTCGATGATTTTTGCAACGCCGTAGCCGTGATTGGTCAGTCTAACAATGTGGGAATTTACCCCAACGTCGATCTCCACATGAGGTTTTGCCATTCGGATGTTGTGTTGACGCTGTTGTTGAAGGGTGAAATACGTGAGAACAACGGCCAAGATTGCAATGCAGGCCGAAATTATGGACACGACGTCCAAGATTGACAGTTCGGTGGAGGTGGCGGCTGGACTGGCCAGATAGATCGTCTTGGCAATCATGCTGTTCATCCCTGAAGAAATTTCGCCCAAGCATCCATTAGGGGGCGACGTTTGTCGAGAAGCTGCCCCCGACGGTAGGCCGCTTCCGCTTTATTCTTGATGGCATGGGCCATGGCCATCTCCACCACTTCGTTTGGGTAGTCAGTCGTCTCTGCTGCCCAATCGCGGAAGCTGGATCGGAAGCCGTGAACGGTGAAGGGCAACCCCAGACCTTTCGGTGCGGGCTTCTGCACCAGGTAGAGCATCGCGTTCTCGGACAACGCGAACGGTGGCTCCTTGCGGGACAGTGGTTCCAGGATCGCCAACGCTGCGTTGGTCAGTGGCACGATGTGTTCCCGGCCGCCCTTCATCCTGCTGGCGGGGATGGTCCACAGTTGGTGTTCCAGGTCGAATTCTGGCCAATCCGCGCCAGTTACTTCGGCCGTCCTGGCTGCGGTCAGGATGACGAACTGCAGCGCCCGTCGACTGCGCGCCTCTCGCCCGGCAAGGGTGGCCATGAAGGCAGGCACATCCGCGTAAGGCATCGCGTCATGGTGCTTGGGCTTGGTCACCTTGGTGGGCTTGGGAAGCAGGTTCTCCAGGTGGCCGCGCCAACGCGCCGGGTTGTCTCCGTCGCGGTGCCCGTGGACCTTCGCCCAGTCAAGCACGCGCTCGATACGTCCGCGCACGCGCGTGGCTGTCACCGTCTTTTCGGTCCAGATGGGGCGCAGGCATGCCATGACCAGGGGAGTATCGACGTTCACGACTGGCGTATCTCGCGCCGGTCCGTAGGTTTGTAAGGATTGCTCCCACTGCTCGGCCTGGGCCTCGTTCTTCCAGCCGGCGCGGTGGGAGGCGATATAGGCATCTGCCGCATCGCCAAAGGTGGTGCCGGCTGACCGGCTCATTCGGCGGGCCTCAATTGGGTCATCTCCCGCGAGCAGCTGGCGGCGGTGCTGGAGAGCTGATGCACGAGCCTCCTGCAGGCTGACCAGCTGCGTGGGCCCCAGCCCCATCTCCCGGCGTCTGCCGGCGCGCTGGTAGCGCAGCACCCAGGACTTTGAGCCGGTTGGTCCGACCAGCAAGTACAGGCCGCCGCCATCTGCGTGATAGCCTACCTTGGTCGTGGTCTGCACGGCGCGCGCGCTAAGTCGATTGGTCGGTCTTGCCATCAATAGTGCCCCACAGTTCGCCCCATGTTTGGGGTCCCGATTCCGCGAGACTCGATGGTATGGGTGTGGAGTCTCAGGCGTTGATACGCCTAGGTTTCTGGACTCCCTGAGAGATTGTGAGAGTGTCAAATCGGCCACTCTCTCCGCCAGGATTCCAGAAGGCCCCTAGAGATAGGGGCCTTCTTGCTTTCTCAGGCGTCTCTACCTGTGCAGCTGTCTTCAGCTGAGGACAGGGATGGAAGCAAGAAACTCCTGGCACAGCATCGAGAAATCGTTTCGGACCGTTGCGATCCCGCTGTTTCACGCGGACTCTACTTGCGCCGTATCCTTGGGGCGCCAGCACAAAACGCCGTTCACTGAGCTAGTATTCAGGTTTCACGGACAGGACTGATCATGAGTGAAATGGATGCGGTGGACCCGGCGTCGGCAGAACGGTCACGAGTAGAGAGTGAGACGCTGCCGCTTGTCATCCAGACGGTCGGAGGTTTGTCGGCCGCGGTTGGCGTCATCAGCATCGCGTTGGCGCTTGCTGGCATTGTTCCCTGGCTTTTGGGATCAGGCGTCTCCGCGCTTCTCGCTGCGCCTTTCCTGTATGGCTTTGCGGACATCGTGCTGAGCTTGAGAAAACTGTGCTCAAAGCGTTGATGCGGGCGTTGGAAAAGATCCATAAGCCGGCCCAGTGCCGGCTTTCTCTTTGTGGGAAAGTGGGAGTTGGCAGCCCTGCCGCCCGCTACAGCCGGCCGCCCACCGCTGAGATGCGGTGTCTGCGCGTTCGAACGGATGGCAGATCCTGGACGGCTACCCGCGACGCCCATCCTTCGGCTTGTTATGGCACAACGGATAGCTGGAGCACGACCGGAAAGCCCCATGCGGTCCATTGCGGTCCACGAACACGCCCACCTTGCACACCGGGCAGCGCTCTTCCGAAATGGCCGCGCCTGAAATCGCGGTCACTTCTACTGCCCCGTCCTTCACCAGCTCATCCAGGAACGGCGAGTGCTTGCCCTGCAGGGTGAACATCGCAACCGACCGTCGCGCTCGCGTCAGCGCCACATAGAACAACCGCCGTTCTTCGCTCAGTGGATAGGTGTCGCCATCCGGCATCGCCAGCGAAAGCACCGGGTCATCCGGCCGTAGGCTGGGGAAGCCTCGGTGGATCATCCCCGGCAGGATCACGTAGTCCGCTTCGCGTCCCTTCGATCGATGTGCCGTAAGGAACTCTACATCCATCGTGCTGCCGAAGGCTGTCTTCCAATCCGGTGGCACCGCGCTGCGATCGGCGCGGTAGCGCCCCAGGATGAACACCGTCACGCGTCCATTGCGCCCTTGTGGCACCGCCCCGGACAACAATTGCTGATGCAGCTTGGTGAGGTACTGGCGAACGCCATCCTGCAGCTCCTCACGCCGATTCATCTGGAACGCCTGCAGCACCGGGCCCATTGCCGGTGCAGTGGAACGAACCTCCTTGACGATCTGCGCGGGGTTGCGGTTGATGAAGCGGCTGGAAACATCACATAGCGCCTGCGGGCAGCGGAATGTCTGCTCCAGTTTCAGTACCTGGCCATGCCCCATCCATTGGCGGAATCCGGTCATCACTGAAACGTCTGCACCGGCGAAGCGATTGATCGACTGCCAGTCATCGCCTACCGCAAACAGGTAGCGCCCTGGTTGACTTACCAATGCACGGCAGAGGCGTGCACGGGCGCGCGAGGCATCCTGGAATTCATCGGCCATCACCAGCTCGTAGGGCGATTCATAGCGGCCCTGTTCCAGCAGCCCGGCCGCCATGTTGAGCATGTCTTCGAAATCGATGCCGTGCTCGTCAGCCAGTGCGTTGTCCCAGGCCTGGAAAACAGGGCTGGCGATCTCCAGGAAGCGTCGATGCCGTTCCTTGAACTGATCTTCGGGCATCTGCCGCAGGCGCGCGGCCATATCGTCCAGCGTCAGACAGTTGCTCTTGGCGTGGGCAATGAAGGTGCGCATCAAGCCGATCAGGTCTGCATCCGGCATCGGCTTGGCGCCCTGATCGGGCAATTCGCGGTCCGGGTTCGGGTCGAGTTCGACATCAGACGCGCCAAGTCGCTCCGCAAGATCCTGCAGGGCATGTCCAGTGCGCAGTCCAAACGACGTCGTCTCGACCAGCGCGGTGCCGCGCGCTGCATGCTGCTGGCGCTTCCAGTGCATGCCTTCGCTGTAGTTGGCAAAGTGCTTCGGCGGCTGTCCATCGGCATCCAGCGCAAAGTGCTCGTGATACAGTCCGGCGCCCGGATAATAGAAGTCGGGGCGATACTGGCGGTGGGTGTCGGTCGCCGTATCAAATTCGTAGCGTCGCTCGTAGTCGTACGTCACGCCGTTGTAGAACAGCCAGTCGGCGATCACGCATTCTTCCAGGCTCTTCACCCGCTCACCCTGCAGGGTGCGGATGTAGGGCGTGCCATCGCGTTCGTAGCCGTCGGCCTCCATTTCCGCGCCGAATGGCGGCAGGTCGCGCCCGAATACCAGGCGGAACATGTCCCATTGGGTGCGGAAGTGGGTCGAGCGATCCTTCAGGTCGTCCACCAGTTCGGCCAGCTTGTTGAAGCCCAGCGTGGCGTCAATGGCCCATTCCGGGATATCGGGCTTGCGCCCCGTGGCTTTGGCGATGATGGCCAGGCCGAGTGCATGGAAGGTCCGTACCTCAATCGTGATGTCGCCCATGCCTAATCGGTCGAAGGAACGCTGTGCGCGTTCTTCAAGCTCTCTGGCGGCATCCTTGTTGAAGGCGAGCATCACGATGCGTTCGGGTTCGACAAAGCCGCGGTCAATGCCATAAGCGGCCTTGGCGACCATCGTGGAGGTCTTGCCTGAGCCGGCCGCGGCCACGACCTGGACCCGGTTGTCGAAGCAGATGACGGCGCGGGCCTGTTCCTCGGTCAGCGGTCTACTCTCGACCCGGTCCAGGAAATCCTTGGCCAACACCAGCTCGCGCCGGGTCATGGCCTCGTTGGCTTCGGCCCAGGCAGCGGGCCAATCCAGGTTCCAGTCGCGCAGGACGTCCAGCGCTGCGCGATGGCTGTCCGCATGCAGATCTTCATGCACGTCCTCATCGCGGAACAGCTGCTCCAGCTCCAGCGGCTGCAGGGGCAGGGCGGAGCGCTTCGCCAGCAGCGCCTGCTGCTGCTCGTGGGTGATCCAGCGGCGGCCGGCATTGCCTCGATCGATGAGGGCGTCCGCGTCGTTCAACCACGACTGAATCTGTTGCAGAACGCTGTCAAACAAGGCATTGCGCCCACGCGTGGTGCGCGCAAAGAGCATGTGTTTCAGGGCCGCAGCAAGCCGGGATGCTTGTCCGTTGGGGAGCCCGTCTACGCACAGCCCAGCGGCATCGCCGGTCTGCAGCTCGACCCGTGACCAGAAGACCCCTGGATGGATCTGCACCTGCTGGTCCTCATCCACGCGCTGCCGGAACTGCTGGCCGGACACACTGAGTTCAACATACTCGCCATCAAGCCGCAGCGACCAATGGGGCGAACGAGTCACGCGTCGGCCCCAGCCCGAGGGGCACCATTCCATAGACATCCAGATACTGCCTTGCAAGCGTCAATAGGGCTTGTTGGGCCCTTGAGCCCACATGATAAGGGCCCTTGACGATGCGTGCTGCCTTGCCTGCAGGCACGGCGTCACTCGTAGGCGCGATCCTGCTTCGTTGGCGGGACCTCCACCACATCACCGCGCCGGATCAGCTCATCCAGATCCACCGCCGAAGCGGCCAGCGCGTCCTGCGCATCGAAATCCCACTTGTCCTTGTACTCGCGCGCCAGCAGATCGCAGACCGCCTTGGCACGCGGATAGGCATCGTCCTTGCCCTCGTTCTGCTTCAGCGCATCGCGATGGATCTGGCACAGCATGAGCTGGTGCGCATCCTCGGCGCGCTCGCGCTCCCAGGTGATGTCGGGCAGGCCCGAAAGCGCAGCGGCAAGTGCGAACGCGGTCATTGGCATGTCAGGTGTCCAAGTAGCGATGGGAACCCGAGCGTATGCGAGCGGCGTTGGCTTGAGGTCACCGCCGCCCGCGTCGTTTCACTGCGTGTTCACCATTCGCCGCAGCATGGAAACTGCATCAGATGCAGTGGATCCAGACGATCTGCTCACGCATTCACATCCACAACAATCCGCCCACGCACCTTGCCCGGAATGATCTGGTCGTAGACGTCCAGCACCTCGGCAAGCCCGATCAGCTGCACGGTGCTTTCCAGCTTCTGCGGGTCCAGGTCGGTGGCAAGACGATCCCACGCGCGCTGGCGGACGGCCTGCGGCGCATTCACCGAATCCACGCCGGCAAGCGTCACGTTGCGGAGAATGAAGGGCAGCACCGAGCCATGCAGCTCATCACTCTGCGCCAGCCCGCACGCGGCCACTGCGCCGCGGTACTTCGTCTCGGCAATGGCGTTGACGAGGGTAGGGCCGCCTGCCACATCCACCACGCCGGCCCAGCGCTCGGCACTCACCGGCCGTTCGCGCGGTTCTGAAAGCTGCGCGCGGTCGATGATCTCGGCGGCGCCCAGGCTGTGCAGATACTCGGCGTGTTCCGGGCGCCCGGTGGCAGCCACTACGCGATAACCCAGCTTTGAAAGGATCGCCACCGCAATCGAGCCGACGCCACCGTTGGCGCCGGTCACCAGCACATCGCCCTTGTCCGGCATCACGCCGGCATCTTCCAGCGCCAGCACGCACAGCATCGCGGTGTAGCCGGCGGTGCCGATGGCCATGGCGTCGCGGGTGCTCAGGTTGGCGGGAATCCTGTTGAGCCATTCGCCGCGAACACGGGCGCGCTGGGCGAGGCCGCCGTGGTGGCCCATGCTGAGATCCCAGCCATTGAGCACAACGCGGTCGCCGGCTTTGAAGTCGACGCTGCCGGAGTCCAGCACCACGCCAGCCAGGTCGATGCCAGGGATCAACGGGAACGTCCGGATCACCGGGCGCGCGCCGGTGAGGGCCAGCGCGTCCTTGTAGTTCAGCGTGGAATACTCGACCTGCACCAGTACGTCACCATCCATCAGGTTGGCTTCATCGAAATCGACCAGCTCCGTGGAAACGCCGTCGTTGGTCTTGCGGGTCAGCAGTGCCTTGAAACTCATGGTGCGGTCTCACGTTCAATGGATGAGCCCATGCTAGGCTCGCACCACTATCGCAACAAGAACGATGATTTTCCGTAGGTACTATGGTTTTCCGGAGTATGCATGCGTAGCAGGCGTTGGGACGGCAAGAGCGGTTGCGCGGTGGAAGTCACGCTGTCGGTGATGGGCGGCGTGTGGAAGCCGGTCATTCTGTTCCACCTGATGACAGGCAAGCGACGCTTCATGGAGCTCACGCGGCGTGTGCCCAACGCTACCCAGTCCATGCTGACCAGCCAGCTGCGGGAACTGGAAGCCGACGGGGTGGTGATCCGCCACGTGTACCCGGAAGTGCCGCCGAAGGTGGAATACGAGCTTTCCGAGTTCGGGCGCACGCTGGTTCCGGTGCTGCTGGCCATGCGCGAGTGGGGTGAAACCTATCGCGGCCATGGACGCACGGATAGCAACGGCTGAAACCTGAAGCGGAGCGCCGGGCGTCGTCGTCATGGCCCGTGCATCCGGGGGGCGTTCCGGAGGCCACAGCAATAGCAGCGGTACTGCAGGCCGCGTATGTGGAGCGCTGCCTCGCTCAGTGAAGGGCTGCGATGCGGTTCCTGTTCCGTTGACACCCGATTGCCCACGGGTGTGGAAGCGCAGGCGCCGGTTGTGCAGTCGCTGCAGCAGACGGAAGCCGCCAGCCTGGAGCGGCGGTAGGCGGTCATGCAGCGCCAGCAGGATATCGAAGTGCTGGCTCGCGAGAGTCACGCGGTACGGATGGGTTGAAATCCCAGCGCAGCAGAACGATGCCCCCTGAAAGGGGCATCGCTGGGTTTACGGGGCCGCCTTTGCCTGGCGCGGATCGGCAATGATCCGCGAGGGTGACCCATACAGCACCAGCACCCGCATACCGGTGCTGAATACCGGATCGGGTCCCTGTACAACCGTCATCAGATTGCCGTTCTCTGTCTGCACTACGTATTCCAGGCCCTTGGCCTGCGAGAGTGCGCGTTCGGAGGCCGCACCGGCAATCGCGCCTACCACCAGGCCGCCAATGGCACCGATGGCCGCTGCCTGGTCACTGCCACCGATGGTGGAGCCGGCCACCCCGCCAGCCGCAGCGCCGGCAACGGCACCGCCGCCCTGTGAGCCGTCGATACTGACCGCACGGACGCTGATGACCGTGCCGCTGACGGTTCGATTGACCTGTCCCACCGAACCGATGGAGTAGCTGTCCGTGCGCACATTCGGTGCGCACGCGGTCAGCATCGCAGCAGCGGATGCGGCCAGCAGCAGGCGCTTCACGGCGCTTCCTGCTTGTTGGGGAACATCGGCTTGGAAATATCCACTGTCTCCAGAGCCTGCAGGAACTGGGCGATGTTGTTCTGGGCCGAGCGGCTGATCGACTCGCGGGCACGGATCACGCCTGCGAAGGCGTAGTTGAACGGAACTTCGCCGGACGCGCTGACATCCTGTGTATAGACGATGCTGCCGGTTGCACGATCGATCAGCTCGTAGCGGGCGATCGTCTTGGTGGTCATCGATGCACCGAAGCTGGGAATGTCGATCGCCAGGATCTTCACCGACAGGCTCAACTTCACCGGCGCGTCGTCGCGGAACACCGCCATCTTGTTCAGCGCTTCGGTCAACGCGTTCTGCCACATCTGCGGCACTTCGTGCTGGGCCTGCGCGGGGATCTTGCCCTTGGCTTCATCCGGACGTGCCAGCGTGACCGTCAACGACTTCAACTCGCCGTCAATCTTCTTGCTGCTGACCCCGACGTTCGGGACCGAGAAATTGAGCGGCGGATTGGTGGTGCAACCTACCAGCGACACGGCGAGGATCGCCGCGAACAGGAACTTCTTCATCCATTTTCCCCTGTGACTACGTTGAAACATCCATGGTGAATCGTGTGTTCGTCGGCAACGTCGATGCTGCACTGCAGTGGCCGCATGAAGGCGTGGCTGACTGCGCGCAAGGATACCTGAATTGGAACGGCCTTCCGCCTGGTGCTGTTGCCTCGCAGGGGTGGCGCTGCAAAGAACGGCAAAGAGTGTCAGGGAGCTCAGTACCGGGTCCGCACGCTGTTGCGCAAATGTGCCGGTCGCATTGTGCTACCGATATGGCGGATGGGTATTCTGCGTGCATGCTCGGCTTGGCCGGCCAGCTGGAATGCAGACTGATACCGTGAGGAGCGAGGGGCACCTTTCGAGAAGCACCAGTGCCAGCCCCCAAAAATGGGGGCCGGCACACATCACGGCAACGCGTGACTTACGGGATGGTGCAGCCGCTGTTTCTCAGGCAACGTGCAAACGCCGGATAGCACACCTTCTCGCCATTGCCCGCCGCCAGACAAGCCTCGTAGGCGGTGTAGCACGGGGTACAGCGGGACTGCGCGGAGGCACTGCCGATTCCCAGGGTCAGTGCAGCAGCCGCAATAGCAACAGACAGCTTGAATCCAATCTTCATGCTTCACTCCGTTGATAGCCCTCCTTGGGCATCTCGGAGGCTAACGTGGGAAGAGGGTGTGTTCAACCCGCACCGCGTCCGGATGGGCATCCATCTTCAGCGCCCCGCCCTGGATTTACTTTGTTGGTGCGTCTGCAGTCTGAGCGGCCACCATGGCTTGTTGCATTTCCTTCAGTGACAGATAGCCATCACCATCGGTGTCAAGGCCCGCAAAGTACTTCGCGATCTCCGGCACCACGATGGCTTCCTCCTTGCTGATCCTTCCGTCTTTGTTCTTGTCCATCGCGGTAAATGCGGCGTCGATTGAATCGGCCTGCTTGTTGAAACGGCCCTGCTGAAATTCTGCGTACTCGGGCTTGTCGACGCGTCCATCCTTGTTGGTATCCATCGCGGTGAACGTGGAATCGATGTAGGCCTGTTTCGGATCGGCCGGTGCGGCCTCGGCCAGTAATGGGGCAGCGCACAGGGCAATCAACAGAGCAGTTCTGGTCATGGGGTGTTTGTCCTTGTTGAGGGTCAATCAGCGGCAGGGGTAGGTGTAGCCGTCGGCGCCGCGATAGGTATCGTTGCGGCGGTCGTAGTTGCCGTAGCGGTTCATGCAGTAGTCGGTGCGCTCGCGGACTTCACGTTCGCGCTTGGCAGCAGCGGCAATTACGCCGGCCACCACCGCTGCACCTACCACGCCCACCACCACGCCGGCGGTCTTGGCGTCGTGCCGGCGCTCGCGTTCCCGCTCACGATCCCGCTCACGTTCGCGCCGCTCCCACGCATCGCGCTCCCGATCGCGGTAGTCCTGGCTCCAGTGCGGGCTGTAGCGGTCGCCACGCTGTGCATGGGCGTCGCTGGAGTAGGGCATCAGCACCAGTAGCTGCGCAGCAGCTGCCAGCAGTAGCGCGGTTCTTTCTGTTCTAGGAAACATCGTCCAGCTCCTGTGCGGAATTTCTTGGTAGCTGCAGTACACACCGCGGACATTGCGCGAACCTGCTGTCACTGGAGGGGGATGCACTGGCTATTGGACCAGCGCCTCCACCGGATCGAGCCGTGCGGCACGTCGTGCCGGCAGGAATCCGAAGCCAACGCCGATCAGGCTGGAACAGGCGAAGGCTGCCAGAATCGAATTGACGGAGAACACCAGGCTGAAGCCAGCATCGGCCAGCTCCAGAACCGCGCCCAACGCAAGGGCCACGCCGATGCCGAGTACACCGCCGAGCAGGCAGACCAGCACCGATTCGATCAGGAACTGCTGCAGGATGTCACTGCGGCGCGCGCCCACCGCCATGCGCACGCCGATCTCGCGGGTTCGCTCGGTCACCGAGACCAGCATGATGTTCATGACCCCGATTCCGCCCACCACCAGTGCGATGGCAGCGATGGAGCTGATCATCATGGTCAGGATGCCGGTGGTCTGTTCAATGGATCTACGGATCTGCGCGTTGTTGCTCATGTAGAAATCGGTGCTGCCGTGGCGGCGAGTCAGCAGTCGCGCGATGGCCTGCTCAGCCGCTTCCATGCTGATCGCATCCGAGACGCGTACGGTGATGCTGGACACGTGACTCTGCCCCAGCATGCGCGCCATGGTGGTGGTGTAGGGTAGCCACACCCGCAGCAACGAGGCATCGCCGGCCGCGCCGGCGTCCTTCTTCACCACACCCACCACGCGTACCGGCACGTTGCCCAGCAGCAGGGTCTGCCCGATCGGATTGTCGGTCGCGGCGAAGAAGCGTGCGCGGGTATTGGCGTCGATTACCACAACCTGCTGATAACCGGCCACGCCGGGTGGACCGAAGAAGGCGCCCTCGCCGAGCTTCAGGCCATGCACGCGGAAGTACTGCTCGCTGACGCCCTGCACCTGCACACTGGCAGAGCGGTTGCCGCGCAGGGCGGTGCCGCTGGTGGCAACACCCGGGGTGGCGCTGTCCACGAAGGGTTGCCGGGCCAGGGTCACGCTGTCGCCGGGGGTGAGTGTTTCCACCCGCGCCGAGTGCAGGTCGCCAAAGCCGGAACCGGGATAGATCTCGATCGTGTTGGTACCCAACGAGGAGATGTTGGACAGGATGGCCTGCCGTGCACCGGTGCCCAGTGCTACCACCGCCACGACCGAAGCAATGCCGATGATGATTCCGAGCATGGTCAGGAAGGTGCGCATGCGGTGGGCGTTCATCGCGCGCAGTGCCATGCGGAAGGCTTCAGTGAAACGGTCCCGCCAGACCTGCCAGCCGCTGTTGCCCGCAGGCTGGGGCACGGCTGGCGTCGCCACGCCCGCTGACAGACCAGTACCGGTGGCACGATCACCCACAATCCGCCCATCGCGGATTTCGATGATGCGCTGCGCATGCTCGGCCACGGCCATGTCATGCGTAACCAGCACCACGGTATGGCCCTCGGCATGCAGCTCGCCGAGGATCTTCATCACTTCTTTGCCGGAATGCGTGTCCAACGCACCTGTAGGTTCGTCAGCGAAGATCACCGCGCCACCATTCATCAGGGCCCGTGCAATCGAAACGCGTTGCTGCTGGCCACCCGACAGCTCACCAGGAAGATGCTGCATGCGCTCGCCCAGGCCAAGCCGCGACAACAGCGTGGCCGCACGCGCATGGCGTGCCTCGGCAGGCATGCCGGCGTAGATCGCGGGCACTTCCACATTGCTCAGTGCAGTCAGATCGGTCAGCAGGTGGTAGCGCTGGAAGATGAAGCCGAAGTGCTCGCGGCGTAGTTCGGCCAGTTCATCAGGCGACATCTGCGCGGTCTCGCGCCCGGCGATCTGATAGACGCCGGCGGAGGGGCGATCCAGGCAACCCAGGATGTTCATCAGCGTGGATTTGCCTGAGCCGGACTGGCCTACGATGGCCACCAGTTCACCTGCGTGGATATCCAGGTCGATGCCGTCGAGTACCACCAGTGTCTGCTCGCCCGCGGCAAATTCACGGCGTACGCCGCGAACGCGCAGCAGTGGCTCGTTCATGGTCGTACTCATTGGGGTTGTGCAGGCGCGTTGGTGGCTTCGACGTTGGCCTGCGCCAGCACGACCTGTTCGCCTTCCTTCAGCCCGTCGCGTACTTCCACCTGGATCTGGTCATCCAGCCCGGTGGTGATGCGCCGCGTGCTGGCGCGGCCGTCGGCACCGCGTACCTGCACGCTGTAGCTGCCATCGGCGGCGCGTGCACCCAATGCGGCCGAGGGAATGATCAGTACGTCGTTGGCGCGGCCCAGCACGATGCGAACCTGCGCGGTCATGTAGCTGCGCAGGCGGCCATCGGCGTTGTCCACGTCGAACTGGCCGTTGTAGTACATGGCCGTGCGACTGCCACCCGACACCGCCGGTGCGGCGAGGCTGGAACTGTCTTCGTTGGTGATCGATTCCGGCGCTGGCGCGATATCCCGCAACGTGCTGCTGTAGCGGCGGCCAGCATCACCAAGAATGGTGAAGAATGCCTCCTGCCCGACAGACGTGTGTACGACGTCGGCCTCGGAGATCTCAGCGTACACCGTCATCACGTCCTGGTTGCCCAGCATCACGATGGTCGGTGCGCTCTGCACCGCATTCACGGTCTGCCCCTGGCGCGCGACCACGGCCAGCACGGTGCCGTCGGTGGGGGCGGTGATGCGGGTGAATTCCAGATTGGTCTGTGCGACATCGACGTCGGTCTGTCGGCGCGTCACTTCACCGTCCAGCGCAGCGATTTGTTCCCGAGTGGCATCGACCTTGGCCTTGGCTGCATCGAAGTCGGCGCGGGCCACCAGTTGCGAGGCCGCCAGTTGCTGCTGCCGATGCAGTGTCAGCTCGAACTGGCGCAAGTCGGTGGCCAGTGCATCGCGGTTGGCGCGCGCGGTGCGCTGCGCGGCCTGCGCGCTCAGCAATGCATTGCGCTGAGTGCGCGAATCGATATCGGCAATGAGATCGCCGGCTTTCACCTTGTCGCCCAGCTTTACATGCAGAGTATCGATGCGGCCGGAGACCTGTGCACCCACGCTTACCAGTCGCGAGGGCTTCAGCGTGCCAGTGGCCTCCACCACCTGTTCGATGTTGCCGCGAGCGACCGGTGCAACCTGCAGGTGCGGAGGTGCTGCGGGCCGCAACCACACGAACAGAATCAGCGCGCTGCACAGCAGGCCGGCAGCAATGATGAGCGCACGGCGGCGCTTGCGCGGCACGGCGCTCATCGGCGCAACATCCAGATCAGACAGGTCATCGGGGGTCCTCGCGGTAGTAGAAACGCACGTTTGTCGTGGCAGACGTGGTTGACCGTCGAGTCTCGATGCGCTGGGTTGCGTGAACCTTGCGGGGCGATCGTTGTTTCAGCGCGCTGCGTGAAGAGCGAGCAGTGCCACGGCGATGAACTGCAGGGCGCTACCGAGAACCAGCAGTGCATTTCGCAGCCGGTGACCTGCGATGCGCGCAGCGCAGAGTTGAATTCCAGCACCGGCCAACAACCAAAGGAAGGTCGAAGCATGCAGCTGCGCCATTCCTGCACCGATGGTGTTCAGCAGCGCACTGGCAATCATTATCCCAGCGGCACGGCCGTCCAGGGCGCGCAGCAGCGGTGGCGTTGGGTGCGGGGTTGCCGCCCGCCATGCCGCCAGCCCATGCAGCGCGGCATGCACGGCAACGAACAGGAACACGGCCGCCGCTGCCGCGGTGCTCGCGTGCCGATACGTTGAAGCCACCAGCGCAAGGCCGGGCAGCAGCAGAAACAACGCGCCGAACAGCCGCATCAACACGCCAGCGCGCTCGATATCGGGAACTGTCCGCAGCCAGCGCGGCCAGTGTTGCAGGCCGGGCGCGCGGCCAGTGCGCGGGCGGCGATTCCATGCGGCAGCGGTAAGCGCCGGCGAATTCCGTGGTGGCACAGTGCGCGTGGAAGAGGACGGTGGAGGAGCTCCCTGGATCACATGCAGGCTTCCTGTCAGATCGGAACGCGGTGGCACGGCAGGTGCCACACCCCGATGCTGTCCAGCGAACATTGCCGCAACCTTGCCTGTCCTCGCTGCCGGCCACGCATGGACAGGTGCCAGTTACACAGGTGCATGCGATGTGTTCAGTGCTCCAGCGGTGGCGTGCTGGTCACACCCGGATGCAATGGAAACTCGACACGGATCAATGCACCACCGCCCGGCGCATCCAGAATCGTGACGTGGCCGCCGTGGCGGTCGATCACCTGGCGCACCAGGTTCAGCCCCAGGCCCGCGCCCGTCTGCCGCGGCCGCAACCGATGGAAGGGTTCGAAAACGCGTTCGCGCTGTTCGACCGGTATGCCGGCGCCGTCGTCCTCGACCTCCAGGCAGCTGCCCTGAACGCGCACGATGATCTGGCGTCCGCCATGTTCGGCAGCATTCAGTACCAGGTTGGAAATTACCCGCTCCACTGCGCCGGTCTCGCCGAGCACCGGGAAATGCGATTCCACCGCGACGGCTACGGTCTTGTCCGACTGGATCAACAGCGGCGCCAGATCGGCGGCCACCCGTTTGGCCACCCGCGCCAGGTTGATGGTTTCCTTCGGCCCGTCTTCGTCCATGCGGTGCAGATCCAGCAGCTGCTCTGCCAGCGTCGCCAACCGCGCCACTTCCACGGCCAGGCTGCGCGAGGTGGCGTCGTCGGCCGCATCGACCTTCACCCTCAGAATCGCAATGGGCGTGCGCAGCTCATGCGCGGCGGCGGCGATGAAGCGGCGTTGCCGTTCGTGCCCCTCGTCCAGCCGCTCCAGTGCTTCATTCACCGCCGTCACCAACGGAGCGATCTCCACCGGCACAGCGGTTTCTGTCAGGCGGACACCGCGGCGGCTGGCGGAGATGTTGCGGGCTTCCTGGGCGATGCGCTCCACCCCGGCCAGGGCCCGTCTCACGATGATCGGTGTCAGGACGATGGTGGCCAGGCCCAGCAGCAGGAAGATCGGCAGGGTGATGATGTGTGCCGCCAGCGCCATCTGCCAGGTCAGCGTATCGGTTTCGCCATGGGCCATGATGGTCAGCTTGCCGGCCGGCCCGCTGTGCTGGCGGACCACGACTGCCAGGCCATCGCTGCGATCCCGCCCGCGCAGGTCGCCAAAGGGGATGCCATCCAGTGCGCCTACCAGCGAGGCATAGGCCGGCGGCACAGGCCCGAACGTTACGTGGTGGCCGTGCTCATCCTCGGCGATGAACCATGCACCGGGAACGATCTTCAGCAGTTCGGCCAGTTCCGGCGTGTTCTGCACGTACAGTTCGCCATTGCGGTCGCGGTGCACCGCGTCGGCAGCCACCGGCGCGAAGGTCTGGATGGTGTAGTAGCCACCGCTGTCGGCACGTATCAGCACCATCAGCAGCGCGAAGAACGCCACCAGCAACGCCAGCAGCTGATAGATCAGCGTTTTGACGATCAACGGGCGCTTCAGCGATGGACGACGCGCCATTACTTGGCTTCCCGCATCAGATAGCCGACGCCGCGGATGGCGTGTATCTCTACTCCTGCATCGGCATCGGCCAGCTTGCGGCGAAGGCGCGAGACATGCGAATCGAGCGTGTTGGAATGGATGCCGTCATCGAATCCATACACTGCCATCTCAATCGACTCGCGCAGTACGGTGCGGCCCAGCCGCCGGGCCAACGTGGCCAATACACGTATCTCACGGCGCGGCAGCTCCAGCCGTTGCCCGCCCACGCTGGCCTCGCCCGATGCCGGATCGAACACCAACCGGCCGATGCTCACCAGTTCCACCTGCATGCCGCTCGGCCGGCGCCCGGCAGCGCGGATGCGGGCGAACAGCTCTTCGAGTGCGAAGGGCTTGGCCAGATAGTCGTCCGCGCCCTCATCCAGGCCGGCGATGCGGTCCGGCAGCTGCCCCAGCGCGCTCAGCACGATGATCGGCACCCCGGGGTTGCGCTCACGCAATAGCGGAATCAATCCCAGGCCGTCGCCGTCGGGCAGGGTGCGGTCCAGCAATACCAGGTCGTGCGATCCGCAAAGGGCCGCTTCGCGGGCGAGCGCCAGCGTGTTGGCCAGATCCACCACGTAGCGCTCGCGCTGCAGGGCGGACTTCAGGGTAGCGGCCAGTTCGGCTTCGTCTTCAATCAGCAGGATGTGCATCGGCAGGGCTTGCGCAGGAAGGGGGCGTGGCGGGGCGGTTCGGCACGCGCCGGCACCGTATTACAGGAACATTGCGTGAACATGGCGTGCCTTCCCGATGTCCCGCAAGGCTGTAATGACGCGGGAAAGACCGCATGGGCGCAAGGTTCGCGCAATCCGGGCACTCCAGCCTTGGCGCCCTTCCGCTGATCCCCAACCCCCTGGAGTACCCATGAAGTTGTTCGTTCCGTTGTTGTTCGTGGCCGCGCTGAGTGGCTGTACCACCGCCAGGATGACCGTTAGCCCCGATGGCCGGCGCGGTGTCTCCATCGACTGCAGCGGCTCCAGCTCCTGGAGTGGTTGCTACGAAAAGGCCGGGCAGATGTGCCCAGGTGGCTATGTGGTCTTCAGCAAGGATGGCGACGACGGCAACGCCATCGCGGTGGGCAACAAGAACGGCTTCACCTCCACCCAGATGGCCACCCGCTCGATGCTGGTGGCCTGCTCGCACTGATGCCGGGAGGGGAGGTGGGTTGCCACCTCCCCCTGCCATCATGGTTCGCAACCCTACGTCAGAAGCTGTAGGCCGCCTGCACATACACCCGCCGTGGCTCGCCCGGGAAATGCCCGTTGCGTTCGATGAAGCCACTGGCCGCGTACACCTTGTCGAACAGGTTCTTGACGTTGGCCTGGAACTGCCACTGCCTCCACGTGGTCTTCCAGCTCATGTCGAACACGGTGTAGGCCTTGACCGTCTGCCCATCCAGGCTGACGCGCTCGCCAACATGATCCGCGCCCAAGCCGATGGCGGAGTTGATCGCCGGCAGGTCATAACGCGTCCACAATCCCAGCTTGTTGCGCGGCGCATTGGCGAATCGGTCGCCGGCGGCGTTGGTGATGCCATTCGGGCCGGCGTCCTTCACCCGCGCATCGTTGTAGGCGTAGGTCAGGTTCAGCACCCAGCGCTCGCTGAGGTCGGCCAGAAGGTCCAGCTCCATGCCGGTACTGCGTACCAGGCCCAGCGCGGCCAACTGGTTCACGCCACCAATCACCTCGCCGGTGGCCTGCACGATGTTGCTGCGGTCGATCCGGTAGGCCGCCATGTTCAAGGTCACACGGTCGGCCAGCAGGGACTTCATGCCCACTTCCCACTGTTTGCTGCGTTCGGCATCGAACGGTCCGCCAGCGGCCGGGTTCTGGTTGGCGGCACTCTGCGGCACGAAACCACTGGCGACGTTGGCGTAGACATTCAGGCCCTCGCGCACGGTGAACGTGCTGCCCAGCCGCCAGCTGAGATCGTTGCCATCCACGCTGCTGCCACCCATGCGGTCCTCATCCTTGAAGCCATCCCAGCGCAGTCCGGCCAGCACATGCCAGCGTGTACCCAGTGCCAGTTCGTCCTGCAGGTAGCCGCCATAGCGCTTGCTGCGGGTGGACGTGCTGCGCCAGGGCAGGGCCGCCAGGTTGTAGTCGTGCCAGGTACTGGCGCCGTACACGGGATTGAACAGGTCGATGCTGCGCACCGGCCCGGCACCACGCGCAAGGTCAGCGCTGTTCGCGGTCTGTGCGGTGAAATCCGCATCCAGCTGGTACACATCGGCGCCGAACAGCACCTTGTGCTCCACCGCGCCGGTGGTCACCCGCCAGACTGCATTGCCGTTGGCAGTGAATGCTTCGTTGTCGCGGATCTGGTTGCGCAGCTGGCGGGTCATCCACTCGGCCACGCCATCGCGGTCACGATCGATCAGGCCCATCGGCTCGTGGTACATCTGGTGTTCGTTGTTGCTGAACCAGCGGGCGGCGAAGTCCAGGTCCAGCGTGTCGAGCGGCGCGAAGCGATACTGCGCCAGTGCCACCTTGGCGCGCATGTCGAGAAAGTCGCTGGCCTCGTTGTGGTTCCAGCGGCGGTCGGTCAGGAACGTGCCTGCATCGTTGACCGGCACGCCGCGCAGACGGTTGCCACCAAGGTTCTGGGTGATGTCGGTGAACTGCAGCACCAGTTCGCCGGTCTGGCCGACGTCGAAGGCCAGCGAGGCATCGCCGATCACGCTCTCGCTGTCGGTGTTCCAGCGCACGCCCTTTTCATTGTCGGCATAGAGCCCGGCGCGATAGCGCACGCTGCCGGCGGCATTCAACGGCCCGGTACCCTCGATCGATCCGGCACGGAAGTCCTTGTCGCCCAGCTGGACCTCGATGCGGCGCTCGGCAGCGGCTTTGGGCTTGCGGGTCACGTAGTTGATGACACCGCCCGCATCACCCCCGCCATACAGCGCACCTGCCGGGCCCTTCAGCACCTCCACGCGCTCGATGTTGAACAGCTGCGGCACCGAGAAGCCTGCATAGGGATCGCCGCGCAGACCGTCATACAGCACGTTCTCCTGGCGGAAGCCGCGCAGGGTCACCCCGGCATAGCTGAAATAGCTGATGCCGCTGATGCTGCGATAGAGATCGGTTACCTGACGCGCCGCCTGGTCGTCGATCAGTTCACGCGGGATGACCTGGATCGACTGTGGGACCAGCTCCAGCGGTGTATCCGTGCGGGTGCCGACCGCGGCATCGTCCACCCGGTACAGCGTCTGTGCACGCCCGCGAACCTCGACCTTGTCCAGGTCCTTGGGCGCGGCAGTAGGGGGCTCGGCAGCATGGGCAAGGGGCGCCAAGGGCAGAGCCAGTGCCAGGTACAGGGCGCGGTGCAGGGGCGTAGGAAGGGGCATTGGGGAGAGCTTATGTTTCTGCAAATGAGAAAGATTAGCATTTGCAACACTTCGAAACCTATCCCCCGAATGCGCTATGGACGCGCGCCCGGGTCCGTATATGGGGTGCCCGCCAAGGCCACCAGTACCCCGGTGGCGCCGCGCACGATCAGCTGCAGCATGGCCTCGCGCGGGTCCTTGCCCTGCAGTTGGCTTGCCAATCCTTTCTCATAGGCCGCCACCATTGACGCCAGCAGCATGGCCGCGCCCAATCGCGCTTCGGCATCATGTTCGGGCCGGCCGGCAGCGGCGGCCATCAATCGCGCCAGATCGTCAGTCAACTGCGCCTGCAGCCGTCGCGCGTGCGCGACCAGTACCGGGCTCTCCGCCACGGTGCCCCAGAAGGCGGCAGCGCCGGCATTGATGCGCAGCAGTGGATGGCCAGCCTCCAGCAACTCGCGCACGAGTGACTGGAAGGCCGCCAGCGGAGTCATTCCGCTGCGCGCCATCATGCCCTCGCGCAGCAGCGTGCGCGCCTCCTCATCGCGATCGAACACCAGGTCTTCCTTGCTGGCGAAGTAGTTGAAGACTGTCTTGCGTGAGACGCCCGCGGCTTCGGCGATCTCGGACATGGAGACGGCCTCGAAGCCCCGCCGGATGATCAGCTCGGTGGCGACGTCCGAAATCGCTTGTCGGGTCTCGGCTTTGCGCTGCTCGCGACGGCCAGGAGGCGGGGTCATGGGCGGTTCACTTGTGAAAACGTACACCGAGTGTAACATTCGGTCCGCCAGAGCGCCGACCCGGCGCTCACAAGGAATCTCCATGCTGTACGACGTCGTCATTGCCGGTGCTGGCCCGGTTGGCTTGTTCCTGTCCTGCGAACTGGCCCAGGCCGGGTGTTCGGTGCTGGTGCTGGAACAGGCCGGGTCCGCTGGTTCGCCGTTGAAGCGCCTGCCATTCGGGCTGCGCGGCCTGAACGCCCCCACGCTGGAGGCACTGGATCGGCGCGGCCTGTTGGACGCGGTCGCCGCGACACAGGTGCTCAAGCCCGACAAGGGCGCGCCGCCGCCCGGCACCGCCCATTGGCTGGCACAGCCGCGGGCGTTGGGCGGCCACTTCGCTGGCATTCCGTTTGCGTTGGACGACGTCGACCGTACGCGCTGGAGCTGGCGCCTGCCGACGCCAGTGGGCACGCAGATGGCGGTGGAGCTGCAGGCCCTGGAAAAGGTATTGGCTGAACGTGCGATTGCGCTGGGTGTCTGTATCGAACGCGGGCGAGCGGTAGAGGCGGTACAGGCCGGCGAGACGGAGGTGGTCATTGAGACTGCTGGCGGAGCCGTGCGCGGTCGTTGGCTGGTCGGCTGCGACGGTGGCCGCAGCACCGTGCGAAAGCAGTGTGGTTTCAGCTTCGTCGGCACCGATCCGGAATTCACCGGCCATTCGCTGCTGGTTGAACTGGAAGATCCGTCGGTGCTGACACCTGGCCGGCAGTACACCGCGCAGGGCATGTGCAATTTCAATCCGCCGGGCGTGCTGGCGCTGGCCGATTTCGACGGAGGTGCCGGTCATCGCACGCAGCTCGATCTGGACGCTGCGCAGGCCCTGCTGCGGCGTGTGTCTGCCCGCAACGTGACCATCACCGCGCTGCATCTGCACAGCACCTGGACCGATGGCGCGCGCCAGGCCAGCGCCTATCGCAACGGCCGCGTGCTGCTGGCAGGCGACGCTGCGCATGTGCATTCGCCACTGGGCGGACAGGGCCTGAATCTGGGCATTGGCGATGCGATGAACCTGGGTTGGAAACTGGCCAGGGTGGTACGCGGTGATGCCGATGTGGCGCTGCTGGACAGCTATCACGCGGAACGGCATCCGACGGGCGCCAAAGTACTGGACTGGTCGCGCGCGCAGGTTGCATTGATGCGTCCTGGAGCCGGTTCGCGCGCGTTGGCGGCGGTGATGGCCGATCTGGCTGGCACCCGTGATGGCGCTACCTATCTGGCCGAGCGAGTCTGGGGCGTGTCGCAGCAGCTTGATCTGGGCGATGGCCATCCACTGGTCGGTCGCAGCGTGCCGGACTTCCTGCTGGCCGATGGTCGCCGCATGGGAGAGGTGCTGAGGACGGGGCAGGGCGTGTTGCTTGTGCTCGATGAGAACGGCGCTTCGTACAACCCCGTCGACCGTTGGCGGCAGCCGTTCACCCGCATTGCCTCGGCGGTGGACGATGCGCTGGGCCTGGGGGCGGTACTGGTGAGGCCCGATGGAATTGTTGCGTGGGCCTGCGATGCGGGAGGCGATGAGGCAGGGTTGCATCAAGCGTTGCAGCGTGGGTTCGGACTGCCGGAGGCTGGCTGACCGCAGCGCGGAGGCGCAGCCGATGTGGGCTGCGCCGGGTGCGGTTACAGATCCTTCTTCTTGCCGCTCAGGTCGATCGGCCTGTCACTGCCCTTGCGCTCGCTCGACCACACTTCCATGCTCTTGTTGCAGCGGCTCTCGCGGGCAGCCACTTCGCGCGGCAGGTCCTTCAGATGCGGCGACTCCTGGCAGGCCTGATGCATGTTGCTGTCGTCATAGGTGGCACAGGCGCTGAGCGAGGCCAGGGCAACGGCGGTGAGGGAGGCGCGAAGCAGGGGCTGCAGGTTCATGGGGAGGTCTCGGGTGGTGCCGGGCTGGCCATGGCATTCAAATCTGTGACCACGGGCGCGCGCAATCCGCCCAATCGCACTTGTTATTCTGTAACAGATGCGCGATAGTCCGGCGCCTGCTGCTGTCAGGCGACGCAGATCATCAGCATCATGCTCAGCGCCAGCATCAGCACGAATACGCGCCGGCTCAGCGCAAGGCAGGCCAGGCAGGCGGCCAGTGCCCAGGCAGCCAGCAGCGCGCAGGCCAGCAGCCACAGCCCGATCACCATCAAGGATCCACCCGCCAGTGCGGACAGTGCGATCGCCTTGAACAGCGTCACGCCCAACACACTGCCGAGTACACCGGCCTGAAGGGCGATGGCATCGTGACGGGCAGGGGCGGGTGGGTGGTGCATGTCGGCGGCGTTCGTTCGCTGCAAGGGAGGCGCAGCCACTGTGCCCGACCGCATATCCACGCCATGTGTTTTTCGCGCACGCGATGCGCAGCCGGCGCAGGCTTCAGTCGAACTCGCCCTCGGCCGACTCCAGCCGTTGCCGGTAGGCCGCCCGATGCTGATACAGGCGCTGGCACTCGGCGGACCTGTGGATCCGGCTGGCCGGTTCGTTGGCCACGGCGTCGCACATTCTTGCGATGTGGTTGTTGGACGCCAGTTCGGTCACAAAGAACACGGCGGTGATGCCGGTACCGAGCAGCACGACGTAGAGCAGGCGGCTGAGCCAGCGCGTGCGCTTGCGCTCGAAGTGCTGCTGGAGGGTCAGGTCGAAGCGGATGATGCTGAGCACGATCCAGATGATCGCGACCAGGAAGCAGAGCGTGGGCAGCAGGCCACGCCAGAGCCCGGCCTCGTAGACCGATTCGTTGTAGTGGACGGCCGCGCCGGCACCGGCGATGGCGATGGCAAGTGCCCAGTTGCGGCCCAGCGAGAGCAGGTCGTCGAGCAGCTTCTCGCGGTTCTTGGTCGATCCTGCTGCCACGTGGCTTCCATCTCCAAGTTGCGACCGGCGGCGGAGTGCCGCCGATCCTGCAGATGGTGGAGCATCGCTGCGGTGATGAGAAGTCCGCGCGGCTCAATGTGCGATGGCGCGGGCGCCGATCCAGCGCCGGTAGCGGCGGGTCCGGCACTTTGCGGCCGCCTGTGCCAGCAGCAGTGCCCATGCCGGTGAGATACCGGGCGCGGTGGGGCGGTGCCGGCTCAACCGGCCCAGCTGATACTTCACTGCGGCCATGTGCGCGCTGGCCGCCAGCGGCTTGCTGCGCCAGTTGATGTTGCGCAGTGTCGGCACCGGGTCGCGGCCCTGCTGCCAGTGCTGCGGCAGATCCGGCTCGATCGCCAGCGCGGTGGCGATGCCGGCCATGGCCACGCCGCTGGCCAGCACCTGTTCTGCCACTTCGCGGCGGCGGATGCCGCCGGTGACCATCAGCGGCATCGTTGCCACCGTGGCGATCTCGCGTGCGAATTCGAGGAAGTACGCTTCGCGGGCCACGCTGCGTTCGTCGCGTGCGGCGCCGGTCATGGCCGGTGCTTCATAGCTGCCGCCGGACAGTTCGACCAGATCCACGCCGAGGGGCGCCAGCATCTCCACCACGGCGCGCGCGTCCTCCGGCGAGAAGCCGCCCCGCTGGAAGTCGGCGGAGTTGAGCTTCACCGCCACCACGAAGGTGGGCGCCACGGCCGTGCGCACACCCTGCACGATCTCCAGCAGCAGGCGCGCGCGGTTGTGCAGGCTGCCGCCCCAGCGGTCATTGCGTTGGTTCGACAGCGGCGACAGGAACTGGCTGAGCAGGTAGCCGTGCGCGGCATGGATCTCCACCCCGCTGAAACCGGCGCGCTCGGCCAGCTCGGCACTGCGGATGAAGCGCGCGATCACCGCGTCGATGTCGTCCTCGGTCATCGCCTTCGGCGGTGCGAACTGCTTGGACAGCGCGCCCATCTGCAAAGCAACGGCTGACGGCGCGAGCGCGGGTTGGCCGAGTGCGGCAGGCATCTGCCGCCCCGGGTGATTGATCTGCATCCACATCTGCGCGCCCCGCGAGCGGGCAGTGTCCGCCCAGGCGGTGAAGCGGTCGAGGTGACGGTCGTCTTCCAGTACCACGCCGCCCGGCCCGGTCATGGCGCGCCCATCAACCATCACGTTGCCGGTGATGATCAGTCCGGCGCCACCGTCGGCCCAGCGCTGGTACAACTGCAGCAGCGCCTCAGAGGGGGCGTGGTCGGCGTCGGCCATGTTTTCCTCCATCGCCGCCTTGGCGATGCGGTTGCGGATGACGGCACCGGAGGGTAGTGCCAAGGGCGAGAACAGCGGCATCGGACAGCTCCAGGACAGGGGAATGGCGCTACGCTAACCTTCAAGTTTGATTGAAGGTCAACAGGTTCCGATGTCGAGGATTCAGGCAGATGAAGATCGGTGAGCTGGCCCGGCGCACGGGCCTGGCGGCGTCGCGCATCCGCTTCTACGAAGAGGCCGGGTTGCTGGTGGTCCAGCGGCAGGCTAACGGCTACCGCGACTACCCGGAGCAGGCGGTGCTGTTGCTGGAGCTGATTACCGGTGCACAGCGCGCCGGCTTCAGCCTGGAGGAGATACGCACCCTGCTGCCGCCAGACATGGGCCAGTGGCAGCACGACGCATTGATCACGATGCTGCAGCAGAAGGTGGCCGACATCGAGGCGCTGCAGTTGCGGCTGGCACAGAGCAGGGCCCATCTGCTGGCCCTGATCGAGGACATCCAGGCACGGCCGGAGGGCATCGACTGCGCGGCCAACTCGCGGCGGGTGCTGGACCGCGTACAGCGCGGTGAGTTGGCGCGACCGACGTTGGCGGCCGGCGATACAGCGTTGCTGCGGCCGGATCGCCGCCGCCGCGCGGGCAGCAGCTGACGATCCGGCGCGAAGGTCAGCGGCTGCCCGCGCCGGCTGCTTTGCGCTTCCTGTCCAGCATCACCGCCACCCACCACAGCAGCAGGCCGCCGATCGCGGTGGCCGCACCGACATAGCCGGTGCTGGCCGGGCTGAAGCCGGCGCTGATCGCCATGCCGCCCAGCCACGGGCCGAGCGCATTGGCGGTATTGAAGGCGGCGTGGTTGGAGGCGGCGGCCAGTGTCTGTGCTTCGCCGGCCACGTCCATCAGGCGTGTCTGCAGCACCGCCGCCAGCGCGCCCATGGTGCCGACGGTGATGATCATCGGGCCGATGGTCCACACCGATTGCGCGGCCAGCGGATAGAGCAGCAGCATCACGATCGACCACAGCAGCACCACCGCGGCGGCCTTGAAGTGGAACTTGTCCACCAGCCAGCCACCGGCGATGTTGCCGATGATCGCGCCGATGCCGAATACGCCCACCGCCAGCGGCATCCACGATTCGGCCACGCCGGTGACCTGCACCAGGGTCGGCGCCAGGTAGGTGAACACGCAGAACATGCCGGCGAAGCCAACGGCGCCGATTGCCAGCGCCAGCCACACCTGGGTGGTGTTGAAGGCACGCAGTTCGCGCATCGGCGAAGTGCGTACTTCGTCCGGGTCCGGCAGCAGGAAGCGCGCGATCATCGTCACGGTGGCGATGGCCAGCAGGCTGACCAGGGCAAAGGCGGTGCGCCAGCTCAGCTGCTGGCCCAGCCAGGTGGTCAGCGGATTGCCGACCAGGATCGCAATCGACAGGCCCAGCAGCACCCGCGACATCGCCTGGCCGCGCTGGCCGGCCGGGCTGATCGCCGCCGCCACCAGCATCGCCACGCCGAAGTAGGCGCCATGCGGCAGGCCCGCGACGAAACGCGCGATCAGCATCGTGCCGTAGTTCGGTGCCAGTGCGCTGGCCAGGTTGCCGACAGCATAGAAGCCCATCAGCGCCAGCAGCAGCTTGCGGCGCGGGAAGCTGGCGCCGACGAAGGCGAGGATCGGCGCACCGACCACCACGCCGATGGCGTAGGCGCTGATCAGGTGACCGACCTGGGTTTCGGAGATCGACAGGCCGCGGCTGATCTCCAGCATCAGGCCCATGCTGGCAAATTCACTGGTGCCGATGGCGAAGCCGCCCAGGGACAGGGCAAGAATGATCAAGGTGCGCTGACGGGGCGTCAGCCGCGCAGCCAGGGAAGAGTTGGGGCTCATGCGGGGGCGCGATGGGGGCGGGGAGCCGGGCATTGTACTGCTGCACCGCAACAGCAGCAGCCACGCCGGGGGTAAATCAGTGTTTGATCGATGGGATTGCGGCACGCCGGGCATGGGCTCGGTGCTGCAGCGCGTGCGGCCCCCTGTTGCCGGCCTCCTGCATGTGATGACGACACGGCGGTCGGCATGATGGGCGTGCAGGGGCTGTGGAGTGCTGGAACAAGGAGGATGTCGATGCAGGAGTTCAGGCATGTGCTGGAGACGCGTGGCCGCTATCAGCTGGTAGCGGTGTCCTACGCGCCGGTGTACGCTCCGGGCGATGTGGTCGGCCATGCGGTCGTCGCCGACGATGGGGATCGTCTGACCGACCTGGTATCACTGGCCGAAGCGCGCCAACTGCTGTTGCAACGGGTGCGTGAAGAGGGCGAAGAGCCCGGGCTGGAGAACGAAAACCACCTGCGGAAGAAGGCGTCGCGCTGGCGCCGCCGCTAGGCCGTCGCGCCCTTGTGCGCATCATGGAGGATTCGGGTGTTGCCCAGTAAGAAGTATCTGCTCATCGCCATCATCACGCTGGCGACCCTGCTGCTTGGTTTCGTGTTTTCCGGCTACCTGACGTTGTTGTTCCTGGGTCTGGATACCAAGCTGTTCACCTGGAACACCTATTACCAGTACTTCAATGCGCTGGACCAGCCACAGGTCGCGCCCTTCGTGGGCAAGATCAAATGGGCTGGCTACGTGGGCTTCGGTCTGCCGCTGCTGGCCCTGCTGGTGACCGGCCTGGTGCTGCTGCTGAAGAAGGACAAGCGCTCGCTGCATGGCGACGCGCGTTTCGCCACCGGCGCCGACCTGTCCAAGCACGGCATGTTCAAGAAGACCGGCCAGAGCATCGTGGTCGGCAGCCATGGCGGCAAGCTGGTGCGGCTGGACGGCCAGCAGTTCGTGATCCTTGCGGCACCCACCCGTTCAGGAAAGGGCGTGGGCGTGGTCATCCCGAACCTGCTGGAGTACGGCGAATCGCTGGTGGTGCTGGACATCAAGCAGGAGAACTTCGACCTGACCAGTGGCTGGCGCGCCAGCCAGGGCCAGGAGATCTACCTGTTCAATCCCTTCGCCGAAGATCGGCGCACGCACCGCTGGAACCCGCTCAGCTATGTGTCCGATGATCCGGCGTTCCGGGTTTCGGACCTGATGAGCATTGCCGCGATGCTGTATCCGGATGGGGCCGAGGACCAGAAATTCTGGGTCAGCCAGGCGCGCAACGCGTTCATGGCCTTCACCCTGTATCTGTTCGAGAACTGGGACGACGAGCGCAGCAGCGGATTCCCGGGCGGTTCGGGCACGCCCACGCTGGGCGCTGTCTACCGGTTGTCATCGGGCGACGGCACCGACCTGAAGAAGTACCTCAAGGCTTTGTCGGAGCGGTCGTTCCTCAGCGCCAACGCGCGTTCGGCGTTCGCCAACATGCTGTCCCAGGCCGACGAGACCTTCGCTTCGATCCTCGGCACCTTCAAGGAGCCGCTCAATCCCTGGATCAACCCGGTGCTGGACAAGGCCACCAGCAGCAACGACTTCCTGCTTACCGACGTGCGCAGGAAGAAGATGACCATCTACATCGGCATCCAGCCGAACAAGCTGGCCGAGAGCCGGCTGATCATCAACCTGTTCTTCAGCCAGCTGATCAACCTCAACACCAAGGAACTGCCCAAGTCCAACCCGGACCTGAAGTACCAGTGCCTGTTGCTGATGGACGAATTCACCTCGATCGGCAAGGTCGAGATCATCGCCTCGGCGGTGTCCTACATGGCCGGTTACAACATCCGCCTGCTGCCGATCATCCAGAGCATGTCCCAGCTTGATGCCACCTACGGACGGGAAGTGTCACGCACGATCATCACCAACCACGCGCTGCAGATCCTGTACGCGCCGCGCGAGCAGCAGGACGCCAACGACTACTCGGACATGCTGGGCTACACCACCATCCGCAAGAAGAACGTCACCCATGCCCGCGAGAAGACCCACAACTTCACCGAGGAGCGGCGCGCACTGATGCTGCCTCAGGAGCTGAAGGCGATGGGGCCGGACAAGGAAGTATTCCTCTACGAGGGCATACCGCATCCGGTGAAGTGCGACAAGATCCGCTATTACAAGGATCGCTATTTCACGTCGAGGCTGCTGCCGAAGGTCGACGTTCCGATGCTTAACGTCTAATTCACGTCGCTAAATTTGTGACGTGGATTCATATTCACTGACATGAAATCGTGACCTGAGTCAAAAATTCGGCATCTGTTCATAGATTTTCAGACTTGTCTGACATGGAATTGACGCGTGGTTGTGTAACTCTGTGTTCGTCATCCAGAAGTGTGTGCTGGATGGCAAAAGTTGTAACGCAGGGTGGCCAGGAGTTTGTGCCATGGAAACAAGGATGGTTTCGACGTTGGTGAGGGTGTGCGGGTGTGTCGTCGGCAACGTCTGGCGGCCCCGCGACCTGGTTGGCAGCTTTCGGGCTGCAGGGGAGCCGGGGCAGGTGTGCTGCATGCCAGCGCGTCTCCCCGATTCCGGCGTGCGCCATGCAGCGCCGGACGACCAGGGAACCAACGCTCGGGACTGCTTTTTCGTACGTCAAAGTGAAGCCCGTATGAATCAGGCGTTTATCGCGAAAATCTCCATCGCCGCAGTCGCGGCGCTGATGGTGGCAGGGTGTGCCACCAAGTCCGCCCCCGATTTCGGTGGGCGCTGGAAGCCGGTCAATCGCTTTGCCGTGGCGACGACCGAGATCCCGCTGTACTCCAGCTACGTCTACCAGGCCTCGCCGATGGATGGCACGCTCAAAGCCATGCTCGAGCGCTGGGCCAAGGATTCCGGACGAACACTGGACTACCGCCTCAACTCGGACTTCACGCTGTATGGCGCGGTCTCGAAGATCGACACCACCAATGCACAGCAGGCTGTGATCGATCTGACTTCGGCGTATTCGGCGCAAGGCATCTCCGTCTCCATTGTTGGCAACCAGATCGTTGTGCAGAGCGCTGGCTCGACGCCCACCGCGTCGGCGCAGGGCGCTGATTCCAACAGCGGCACCTGAGTCCACCTCGAAACCATCGAACGTGCTGCTCCCCGCGCCTGTCGCAGGGGCTCCATGCCCATTGATGTTTCAGCAGTACGGAAGAATCCATGTTCCGCAAGAAGGATCCCGGCAACAGTCCCAAGGTCGAGCAGTCGGTCGCCAAGGCGGTCAGCTACGAGATCACCGTGGCCGACATGGCGCGTCGCAGCGAGCGGCGCGCGTGGTGGGTCGCCACGGGCTCGTTGCTGATGTCGCTCGCACTGGCGGGCGGCTACTACTACATGCTGCCGCTGAAAGAGAAGGTGCCGTTCCTGGTGATGGCCGACGCGTATACGGGTACCGCGACGGTCGCGCGCCTGAGTGGCACGTTCCAGGGCGAGACCATCACCAGCAACGAAGCGATCAATCGCAGCAATGTCGCCCAGTACGTGCTGGCACGTGAATCGTACGACTCGGCGGTAATGGGCCTGCGCGACTGGGAGCTGGTGTTCGTGATGTCCACCGATCCGGTGGCGCAGTCCATGCGCGTGCGCTATGCCGGCAACAACCCGCAGAACCCGTTCGTGATGTATGGCCGCGAGCGCGCCATCCGGGTCAAGATCCTCAGCATCACGCCGCTGGGCGCCGAACCGAACGGCAGCTTCCGCGGTGCGTCGGTGCGCATCCAGCGCAGCCTGTTGGACAAGCGCACTGGCGTTGCCACCTACCTGGACAATCAGCTGGTGACGATGCGCTTCGGCTACAACCAGAACCTCGCGCTGTCCGAGCAGGATCGTATCCTCAATCCGCTGGCCTTCCAGGTCACCGAGTATCGCGTCGACAACGACTATTCCCGTGGCGTCCCGGTGCCGGATGACGGCGCCATGCAGGCGCAGGCGCAGCAGGCTGCACAGGCCGCGCAGCAGGCACAGGGCGTCTACGATCCGAACAATCCGGCTGCGGCCACGATGATCGATCCTGCCACCGGCCAACCGGTCGCGGCTCCGGTCAACGGCCAGGTGCCGGGTCAGGCGATGCCGGGCCAGCCCGTACAGGGTCAACCCATGCCGGGTCAGCCGGTGCAGGGGCAAGTAACGCCGGGGCACGCCATGCCCGGACAGCCGGCCATGAGGCCGGCGCAGAACAATTCCACCGGAACTGCTGATGGAGCAAGCAACCGATGAGTAGTCGAAATATCAGGGGAAGCGCGCTGGCGCTGCTGTCGATGTTGTCGCTGTTGTTTTCAGCAGCAGCGATGGCGCAGGCGGTGGACCACTACGAGTACGAGAAGGACCGCATCTATCCGGTTCGCACCGGCCTGGGCCTGACCACCCAGATCGAGTTGAGCCCGAACGAGAAGATCCTCGACTACAGCACCGGCTTCAGCAGTGGCTGGGAGCTGACGCGCCGCGAGAACGTGTTCTATCTCAAGCCGAAGAACGTCGACGTCGACACCAACATGATGGTGCGCACCGAGACCCATTCCTACATCTTCGAACTGAAAGTGGTGGCCACCGACTGGCGCCAGCTGGAACAGGCCCGCCGGGCAGGCGTGCAGTACAAGATCGCCTTCGTCTATCCGAACGACACCGTGTTCGGCGTCGCCCAGGAAGCGGTCGAGGAAGAGGCCAAGCCGCTGTTGAGCTCTGAGCTGGCCAAGGATCGCCAGTACAACTTCAACTACTCCTATTCGACCAGCAGGGCGAAGAAGATGGGCTGGCTGATCCCGGTCAACGCCTACGACGACAGCCGCTTCACCTACCTGAAGCTACCGAACTCGCCGGAGTACAAGACCGGCATCTTCCCGGCCGTGTTCGGTCGTGAAACGGAATACGGTGAAGACTTCGTGGTCAACACCACGGTTGAAGGCAATACGCTGATCGTGCACGGGACCTACCCGTACCTGGTCATCCGCCACGGCGACTTCGTCGTCGGCCTGCGAAGGAACGTGAAGAAATGAGCCAGCAGAACACTCCCGGAAACGACCCGAACAACGGACGCGACGAGAGCCAGAGCCCCTATGGTGCACAAGGTGCCCCGGACGCGCAGTCGAACCCGTACTTCGGCACCACCCAGGCCGAGCCTGCGCCGGATCTGGATGCGGCCGCGCCGCAGCTGCGCTCGGCCGAAGAGCAGCGGCTGAACCGCAAGGCGCTGCTGTTCCTGGGCGGTATCGTGGTGCTGCTGGTGGCGATGGGCTTCCTGTTGTTCCGCAAGGGCCAGGACAAGGACGATGCGCCGAAGGTGCCGGATGTCGCGCGCGCGAGCACGCCAACGCTGCCGGATGCTGTCCAGACCGATCCGGGTCCGGCCCAGGCGATGCAGCCGGTTGACCCGATTCCGATGTTGCCGCCGCCTTCGGAGCCGACCCGTGCGGAACCTGCGTTCAACATGAGCGAGCGTGAAGCACCGCGCGGTCCGACGCTCGCTGAGCGCCGGATGGGGGCATCGGGGAATGGTTTCGTTGGCGCCGGCGACGGCACTGGCAGCGAAGGGCAGGGAGGGCAGGAAGACGAGTTGACCCGCACACTGCGCCTGCAGGCCCAGATGATGGGCGGCCAGCAGAATGCAGCGCCCGCGCGCGTGCGCCGTGGCCCCGACGTGGATGACGTGTCCAATGCCAGCTACATCCGCAGCCCCGATGCGCTGCTGGTGCGTGGCACCTATCTGCGCTGCGTGCTGGAAACCCGCATCATCACCGACATCGCGGGCTACACCTCGTGCCTGGTGACAGAGCCGGTGTACTCGATCAACGGCCGTAATCTGCTGCTGCCGAAGGGCTCCAAGATCTATGGTGCCTACGGCGGTGGTCCCACCGGCAAGCGGGTGGAAGTGATCTGGGACCGCATCACCACTCCGAATGGCATCGACGTGGCGATGTCCAGCCCGGGCGTTGATCAGTTGGGTGGCGCAGGCCATCCGGGCCAGTACAGCGCTCACTGGGGTAGCCGTATCGCCTCGGCGCTGATGATCAGCCTGTTGGCCGACGCGTTCAAGTACGCCGCCGCCGAACATGGCCCGGAAACCACCACGGTGGCCAACAACGGCACGACCATCCAGTCGCCTTATGAGAGCGCCACGGCGCGCACCATGGAGCGCTTGGCCAACGAGTCGCTCAGCCAGCGTCGCCCGCCGACCGTGACCATCAACCAAGGCACCATCGTGAATGTGTACGTCGCCAAGGACGTCGACTTCACGAGCGTGCTGCACCCCCGCCGGTAACCCAACGAACGATCATGGACGCTGAAGTGTCACCCCTCGCCCTCGTCTCCAGCGATTTCCTGCGCTATCAGTACGAAGTGCTGGGCATCGCCGAGTACATGACTTCCCCGGAAGTGACGGAAATCTGCATCAACCGTCCCGGTGAGCTGTACCTGGAAACCCGGGCGGGGTGGCAGCGGGTGGATGTGCCGGGCCTGACCTTCGAGCGGGCCCGGCAGTTCTGCACGGCTGTGGTGAACGAGAGCAACACCGGCCAGCGCATCACCGATGCCGATCCGGTCGTGTCGCTCACGTTCCCCACCGGCCAGCGTGCGCAGTTCGTGATTCCGCCGGCGTGTGACGCTGGGAAGGTGTCGATCACCATCCGTTTGCCGTCCAAGCACACCAAGTCGCTCAGCCAGTATCACGAAGACGGCTTCTTCAATCAGATCCTGGAAAGCGATGGCAGCATCAGCGAGCAGGATCGAGAGTTGCTGGAACTGCGCCAGCAGCGCGAGTACGCCGAGTTCTTCCGGCGCGCGGTGATGTACCGCAAGAACATCGTGGTATCCGGTGCGACCGGTAGCGGCAAGACCACATTCATGAAAGCGCTGGTCAATCATATCCCCGACAACGAACGCCTGGTCACGATCGAGGACGCACGCGAGCTGTTTCTGACCCAACCCAATGTGGTGCACCTGCTGTACTCCAAGGGTGGGCAGAGCACCAGCAACGTCAGCGCAAAGAGCTGCATGGAAGCCTGCCTGCGCATGAAGCCCGAACGCATCATCCTTGCCGAGCTGCGCGGTGACGAGGCGTTCTACTTCATCCGCAACTGCGCATCGGGCCACCCGGGTTCGATCACCAGCTGCCATGCGGGCAGTCCGGAGCAGACCTGGGACCAGTTGGCCCTCATGGTGAAGGCCTCCACCGAAGGTTCGGGCCTGGAATTCAACGTGATCAAGCGACTGTTGATGATGACCATCGACATCGTTGTGCATATCAAGGCGCATGCCGGTTCGCGCTACATCACCGGCATCGACTTCAATCCTGGGCGTGCCCAGGGGCAGGAGGGCTGAAGGATGCTGCCAGGACTGGAGATGATGGCGTGCCCGGAGATGGCCGTATCGATGGACGTGATGCAACATGTCATCAACGTGGAATCGTCGCGCAATCCCTACGCCATCGGCGTGGTCGGCGGAGCGCTTGTGCGCCAGCCCAAGGCATTGGACGAAGCGCTGGCGACGGTGCGCATGCTGGAAGAGAAGGGCTACAACTTTTCCATCGGGCTGGCCCAGGTCAACCGCTACAACCTCGGCAAGTACGGCCTGGATTCCTACGAGAAGGCCTTCCAGCAGTGCCCGAACCTGCAGGCGGGCTCGCGCATCCTGGCCGAGTGCTACAAGCGCTCCGGTGGTGACTGGGGCAAGTCGTTCAGCTGCTACTACTCGGGCAATTTCGAGACCGGTTTCCGTCACGGCTACGTGCAGAAGGTCTATGACTCGATGCGCCGCGGGCAGCAGCTTGCCAGCAATGGGGCTGCGCCGATCGACGTGGTCAGCCGTGGCGAACGCCGCAGCGTAAAGGTCGAGCATCATCCGCAGCTGGCCTCTCCGGCGCAGGCGCGCATCGTTGCGCAGTCGAGTGGTCCGGTGTACGTGCCCTCCGAAGACCCGGCGCGTGCCTATGTCGTGTACCCATCTACCGGTGCGATGGCGCGGGGCAGCCTGCTGAACATCGCCGACCAGGCGCTGTCGAAGGTGGTGCTGGGTTCGGTGGACCGGATGATGCAACCGCAGGCACAGCAGATCCAAGGCGCCGCCTATCCGCAGCAACAGGCCCCTGGCATGCCGCAGCAGCTGCCTCAGCAGGGCGGCGCACAGGCGATGGCCATGCCGCAGCAGTTGCCGGGTGCTGCCGGCGCAAGCAATGAGGGGCCGGTGATGTTGCGACCTTGGAGCGAGCGGAATCTGCCGGTGGCCGGCAATGGCAATTCATACAACGCACCGGCGCAGGCCGCTCCGGTGCAGCAGATTCCCGCAGGGGATGCGGCCTTCGTGTTCTGACGAAGTCGTGGTACGGCCAGTCCCCCGGCTGGCCGATTCAGTTGTGTTAGTCCATCAACAAGGAAATCAATCCATGAAGCGATCCAATCTCGACCTCGTCCAGGCCCAGCGCACGCTGAAAACCCTGCTGATGGCCACGCTCTTCGTTGGCGCACTGTTCGCCCCGCAGGTCTTCGCCAACGGTGCTACCGACTTCGGCGGCACCGACAAGAAGGTCTGCGGCTTCTTCAACAACATCAACGGCCTGCTGAACATCGCCTCGATTGCCGTGGTCACCATCGCGGTGATCTTCGCCGGTTATCAGATCGCCTTCGCGCACAAGCGCATCGCTGACGTCGCCCCGATCCTGATCGGTGGCGTGCTGATCGGCGCCGCCGGCCAGATCGCGCGCATGCTGCTGGGTGATGGCAGCGACGGCAAGTGCGGTGGTGGCACCAGCACCTCCTACCTGATCAACCACGTGATCCAGTACTACAGTGCATAAGAACGTCGTGTTCCGCGGCTGCACGCGTCCAGCGATGTTCCTGGGCGTCCCCTACCTGCCATTTTTCATGGTGGCAGGTGGGTTGTTGCTGCTCAGCATGTACACGAACTTCTGGTTCCTGCTCACCATTCCGGTGGCGGTCTTCATCATGCGGCACATGGCCAAGCGTGACGAAATGATCTTCCGGCTACTGGGCCTGCGCCTGATGTTCAAGCTGAAGGTGCGCAACGTGCAGGAACACGATGGCATGTGGGTGTTCAACCCCAACCATTACCGCGACAAGCCGGCCCGAATGGATTGAGGTCCGGATCCGGCCTGGCGGGCGTCCGCGCCCGCCGGGTCTCTTGAAACTCCTTGGCAGTACCTCTTTGGAAGCAGTCGTATGTTCAGCCCTGACACCTCCATCAGTGAGTTCATTCCGTTGTCGTCGCATGTTGCCCCGAACGTGGTCAAGACCACGGGCGGTGACTACCTGCTGACCTGGCATCTGGAAGGGCTGCCGTTCGTCGGCCGTGAGGAGTGGGAGCTCGAGCACCGCCACAATACGTTCAACCGCCTGCTGCAGACGCTGCGTGCACCGGACTTTGTCAACGTCGCCTTCTGGGTGCACGATATCCGTCGCCGCCGCACGCTGAAGGGCAAGAGCAGCTACAAGCAGCGTTTCAACCAGGATGTGTCAGATCAGTACATGGGCATGCTGTCCTCGCAGCGCATCATGCAGAACGAGCTGTACCTGACCATGATCTACCGCCCGGTGGTGGCGGGTAAACGCTTCGTCGAAAAGTCGGCGAACGTGGACAAGCTGCGCGCCGAGCAGGAGCAGGCGGTCGAGAAGCTCATGGAACTCGCCGGCAACGTCGAAGCGGTGATCCGCGACTACGCGCCCTACCGCCTGGGCATGTATGAAGCCAAGAACGGCGTTGTGTTCTCGGAAACGCTGGAGCTGTTCGGCTACCTGATTAATCGCATCGACGAACCGGTGCCGGTGCTGTCGGCACCGATCAAGGATTACCTGCCGGTCAGCCGCCATATGTTCTCGGCCAAGACGGGCGATTTCGCGATCAATACCCCCAATGGTGCCAATCACTACGGCGCCATCCTGAACATCAAGGAGTATGCCGAGGGGACCTACCCGGGCATCCTCAACGGTCTGAAATATCTGGACTACGAGTACGTCATCACCCATTCGTTCAGCCCGATGGGGCGTCAGGATGCGCTGAAGGTGCTCGACCGCACCAAGGGCATGATGATCTCCTCCGGCGACAAGGCGGTCAGCCAGATCGTCGAGCTGGACCAGGCCATGGATCAGCTGTCGTCGGGCAACTTCGTGCTGGGTGAATACCACTTCATCATGGCGGTCTACGGCGACACGCAGGCCAAGCTTTCGCAGAACGTCGCCTCGACCCGCGCCGAGCTGTCCAACGCGGGTTTCGTGTCGACCAAGGAAGACCTGGCGGTCACCTCGTCCTTCTATTCGCAGCTGCCGGGCAACTGGCGCTACCGCACCCGACTGGCCAATGTCAGCTCGTTGAATTTCCTGGGCCTGTCGCCACTGCACAACTTCGCCACCGGCAAGCAGCACAACAATCCGTGGGGCGACTGCGTCACCACGCTGCAGACCACCAACGGCCAGCCGTACTACTTCAATTTCCACGCGACCCACCCGTCGGAGAACTCGCTGGGTGAGAAGGCGATCGCCAACACCATGGTGATCGGCAAGTCCGGTACCGGTAAGACCGCGCTGATCAACTTCCTGCTCAGTCAGGTGCAGAAGTACGAGCCGGCGCCAACCATCTTCTTCTTCGACAAGGACCGCGGCGCGGAGATCTTCGTGCGTGCCTGCGGTGGCAACTACCTGGCCCTGGAGAACGGTGCGCCGAACGGCTTCAACCCGTTCCAGTGCGAGAACAACGAAGCCAATGTGCAGTTCCTTGCCGACCTGATCAAGGTGCTGGCCGGCAAGCGTGAATACAGCGCCCGCGAAGAAGAGGATATCTACCGCGCCGTGGAAAGCATGCTCGATACGCCGATGCACCTGCGCAGCATGACCAACTTCCAGAAGAGCCTGCCCAACATGGGCGACGATGGCCTCTACGCGCGCATGCGCCGTTGGACATCGGGCAATTCGTTGGGCTGGGTGTTCGACAATCCCGTGGATACCGTTGACCTGAGCAAGGCCAACATCATCGGCTTCGACTACACCGACATCATCGACAATCCTGAAGTGCGCGTGCCGGTGATCAATTACTTGCTGCACCGCCTGGAATCGCTGATCGACGGTCGTCCGCTGATCTACGTCATGGACGAGTTCTGGAAGATCCTCGACGGCGAGGGTGGCCTGAAGGAATTCGCGAAGAACAAGCAGAAGACCATCCGTAAGCAGAATGGTCTCGGCATCTTCGCGACGCAGAGCCCGGAAGATGCGCTGAAGAGCGATATCTCCGCCGCCCTGATCGAGCAGACCGCAACGCTCATCCTGCTGCCGAACCCGAATGCCAGCAAGAGCGACTACATGGATGGCCTGAAATTGACCGAGGCCGAGTTCAGGGTGGTGACCGCCCTGGACGAGCGCTCGCGCTGCTTCCTGGTCAAGCAGGGCCATGCGTCCAGCGTCTGCCAGCTCAACCTTCGTGGCATGGACGACATCCTGTCGGTGATCTCGGCCTCGACCGACAACATTGATGTCATGCATCGGGTGTTGCAGACGGCAGCGGTACGCAATCGCGTCACTGTCGACGAGCTCAGCCCGGAGCAGTGGCTGGAAGATTTCTACAGGAACCGGAAGGGATCGGGGAAGGAACCCCGTTCCGACGCGGCGTGATGGCCGTGCGAGCAGGAGACAGGCAAGTGGACGTCAATCAGAACAACAGGAGTTTCCCCATGAACAACGTCAAGCGTCGGGCCAGCGCCCGCAAGGTACTCAAGCCGATGGCCAAGGTGCTCGGCGTTGCCTTGGCCCTTTCAGCGACCAATGCGGGTGCCATCGGCCCGGTGCAGGAAACGGGTCCTGCGCTTTGGCAGCACATCTGGAACCAGTTCAACACTCTTCAGTCCAAAGTGCAGGAAAAGGCACAGTTCGTGAAGGAGAATACCCAGTGGCTGCGTGACTGGAATCAGACGATCAAGGAATACAACGAGATGCTCGTGAGGGTCCAGGGCATCGTCAATGATTTCGGCCTGCCCGCAGCTACGCCGTTGACGCCCGTACCTCCGAAATACCTGATCGCCGAGACCTGCGGAACCGGTGCCCAGCTCAAGGACCTGATGACGTCGATCGTGTTCAAGCCTGACGGTGACTGGAAGGATCAGCAGACACAGATCTGCGTGAATATTCGCATGATGCAGAATCGCAAGTACAACGATGCGGTTGATTTCATGCAGAAGACCGGCCCATCGATCATGAAGAGCCTGGATTCGATCGCCCAGATCCGGTTTGGTAGCAGTCGCCTTGGTGATATGGAGGCGGTAGCAAACGACTCGTTGCGGACCGCCAATGAAATGAATGCGTCGGTTCAGAATTTTGAGGCGCGTATCAAGGCATATGACGCGTACATCTCGGTGATGGAAGCAAACCAGAAGGTCGTGGCGCAGGCAGCGTTGAAGGGGGATCCGATGAAGAACCTGGCTAGCGATCTGGTCAAGACGGTAGCGCTGAAGACGGCGTTGTCCATCGACTGATGCGTGGAATGGGGCACCTGGGGACCACGAATCCGCGTGGTGCTTCATGCGATAGCGGTATTACCAAGGGAATGTGGGTATGACGATCAGGTCGATTGCCAACTTTGATTTTTCGGGCGGTTTCCAGGATTTGATGGAGCACGCGGTGCGTGTCCAGTCGGTCGGCGATTTCGTGTTCTTCAAACTGATCCTGGACTACCTGCGGGACAAGATCGGCAAGTTTGGTTTCGACCTGATGGACAACATGATGGCGTGGGTTGGCGGTATTGCCCTGACCCTCATGACCTTGTGGGTGTTGATCCAAGGCTATCGCATCGTCACTGGGCGCAGTCGTGACTCGATGATGATCCTTGTGACGAACATGGCTCGCGCTGCTCTGATTGTTGCTGTGGCAACGAGCATGGGCATGTTTGGACGTGATCTTCATGAGTTCCTGACCGAGGATGTAAAGGGACTCATCACCCACGTTGTCACTGGCAAGGATCAGAAGCCGGAGCAGCAGATCGACAAGAGCCTGGCTTGGATGCAGGTGGCGCTGTCCAGCATCGATGGCATCAAGGTCCTCGGGGATCCGGGGCTGCAGGAAGAGAAGACACGAGCCATGTGGTTCATTGGTCTCGGTACGGGTGGCCCAGCCGTGACTGCGGGTTCAATGCTGTTGCTTTACGAAGTTGCGATGGCGTTGTTCATTGGGTTCGGGCCCTTGTTCATTCTTTGTCTCCTCTTCGACCAGACCAAGCAGTTGTTCCAGCGATGGTTGTTCTACGGCATTGGAACCATGTTCTCGATGGCGGTGCTGGCGGCCATGGTGTCGATCGCACTGGACATGGTAATTCGCGTGTCCGCCTCGTTCTGGGTGACAGCGCTTGTGAACAAGTTCCCGCTGATGGGCGCGTCCAGCGACGGCATGACCAGTCAGGCGATGCAGCAGGGCGGCATGGGATTGATCCTGACGACCCTGATTCTGACTGCGCCCC
>NZ_JBSPUQ010000014.1:109831-117833 GCF_056861055.1 Stenotrophomonas sp. 115C5 | reverse complement strand
AAGGAAGCTGGCCAGGATCGCCTGGGGCGTGTTCAAAAGCGGCCGAGACTTCGATCCGGCCATGCTGAAGGTCGGTCAAGCCTGCTTCCAGCAGGCTTGACCACGAACATAGGATCTCGACTCTACAAAAGCCAGGCGCGCAACAAAAAACCCCGGCGATCGCCGGGGTTTTTCGTTGCGACAGGCTTGACCGGTTCGATCAGAAGTTCATGTCGAAGGCCACTTCGCCCTGCACGCCGACCTGGTAGGCCGAGACGCGGCGTTCGAAGAAGTTGGTCAGTTCCTGCACGTCCTGCAGTTCCATGAACGGCAGCGGGTTGCGCACGTTGTACTTCTTTTCCATACCCAGCTTGGCGAAATGCTGGTCGGCGCAGTGCTGCAGGTACTGGCGCATGTCGCGGGTGGAAATGCCAGCCACGCCACCGGACAGCACGTCCTCGGCGAACTGCACTTCGCACTCGATCGCTTCGGCCAGCATGTCGTAGACCTGCTGCTTCATTTCATCGTCGAACAGGTCCGGTTCTTCTTCGCGAACAACACGCACCGACTCGAACGCGAACTCCATGTGCGCGCTCTCGTCGCGGAACACCCAGTTGGTGCCCGAGGCCAGGCCCGGCAGCAGGCCGCGCGAACGGAAGTAGTACACGTAGGCGAACGCTGCGAAGAAGAACAGGCCTTCGATGCAGGCAGCGAAGCAGATCTGGTTGAGCAGGAACTGGCGGCGCTCGGCACGGGTCTCGATGCGCTTCAGGTCCTGGATCGAGTCGATCCACTTGAAGCAGAAATCGGCCTTCTTCTTGATCGAGTCGATGTTCTCCACCGCGGCGAAGGCTTTGACGCGCTCCTCCGGGTCCGGCAGGTAGTTGTCGAGCAGGGTCAGATAGAACTGCACGTGCAGCGCTTCTTCATACAGCTGGCGCGACAGGTACATGCGCGCTTCCGGCGCATTGAGGTGCTGGTACAGGTTCAGCACCAGGTTGTTGGACACGATCGAGTCGCCGGTGGCGAAGAACGCGACCAGGCGGTGGATCAGGTGGCGCTCACCCGGCGACATCTTGCTGTGCAGGTCGGTGATGTCGATCTGGAAGTTGATCTCTTCCACCGTCCAGGTGTTCTTGATCGCGTTCCGGTACATGTCATAGAACTGCGGGTAGCGCATCGGGCGCAGGGTCAGTTCAAAACCGGGATCGAGCAGCATCTGCTTGGGCTTGTCGGCCATGGGTGTTTCCTTGAATTCTCGGGTCAAAACGCCGGGCGTGGCCCGGCGCTACCTGGGTGTTTCCGTGCTGCAGCCGAGCATGGCTCGGCTCTACAGGTGCGAGGTGTTCGAGTGCCGACCAACGGTCGGCACCCACCGCGCGGTGCTACTGGCAGGCCTCGCAGGCTTCCGGGTTTTCCAGCGAGCAGGCGATGGCTTCGTCCGGGCTGAACACCTTGGCCGGGGCCGCGCTGCTCACCGTGGTCTTGGCGATCTTGGTGGCCGGGCGCGAACGCAGGTAGTAGGTGGTCTTGATGCCCTGCTTCCAGGCGTACATGTACATGGAGGACATCGCGCCGATGTTCGGGCTTTCCATGAACAGGTTGAGCGAGGCCGACTGGTCGATGAAGGCGCCACGCTCGGCGGCCATGTCGATCAGCGAACGCATCGGCAGTTCCCACGCGGTGCGGTAGACCTCGCGCAGCGTTTCCGGAATCTGCGCCACGCCGGCGATGGAACCTTCGGCCAGCTTGATGGCATCGCGCATGTCGGCGGTCCACAGGCCCAGCTTCTTCAGTTCGTTCACCAGGTAGCGGTTGACCTGCAGGAAGTCACCGGACAGGGTCTCGCGCTTGAACAGGTTGGACACCTGCGGTTCGACGCACTCGTAGCAACCGGCGATCGAGGCAATAGTTGCGGTCGGGGCGATCGCGATCATCAGCGAGTTGCGCAGGCCGTGTTCCTTGATGCGCTCACGCAGGGCATCCCAGCGTGCGGTGTCTTCCGGCACCACGTTCCAGGCGTCGAACTGCAGTTCGCCGCTGGCGGCACGGGTGTCGTTGAACGACGGATGCTTGCCGCGTTCCTGGGCCAGCTCGCAGGAGGTTTCCAGCGCGTGGAAGTAGATCGCTTCGGCAATCTTCTTCGACAGGGCGCGGGCTTCGGCGCTGTCGAACGGCAGGCGCTTGCGGAAGAACACGTCCTGCAGGCCCATGCAGCCCAGGCCGACCGGACGCCAGCGCAGGTTGGCGCGGCGGGCGGTTTCGATCGGGTAGAAGTTCAGGTCGATGACGCGGTCGAGCTGGCGCACGGCCAGGCGCACGGTCTCGGCCAGCTTCTCGAAGTCGAACTCGTTGTGCTCGTCGAAGTGGTTGCCCAGGTTGATCGAACCCAGGTTGCACACCGCGGTTTCATCGTTGGAAGTGACTTCCAGGATTTCCGTGCACAGGTTGGACAGGTGGATCACGTTGCCCGGACGCAGGGTCTGGTTGCTGGCGCGGTTGCACTTGTCCTTGAAGGTCATCCAGCCGTTACCGGTCTCGGCCAGCGTACGCATCATGCGGGCGTACAGCTTGCGCGCGGAGATGGTGCGGTTGGCCTTGCCCTGGGCTTCGGCCTGCAGGTAGGCCTGCTCGAAGGCTTCGCCGAACAGGTCGGTGAACTCCGGCACGACGCGCGGATCGAACAGCGACCATTCCTGGTCGGCTTCGACGCGCTTCATGAACAGGTCCGGCACCCAGTTGGCCAGGTTCAGGTTGTGCGCACGGCGGGCTTCGTCACCGGTGTTGTCACGCAGCTCGAGGAAGTCCTCGATGTCGGCGTGCCAGGTTTCCAGGTACACGCAGGCCGCGCCCTTGCGCTTGCCGCCCTGGTTCACCGCGGCCACGGACGAATCCATGGTCTTCAGCCACGGCACGATGCCGTTGGAGTGGCCGTTGGTCGACTTGATCAGCGAACCCCGCGAACGCACGCGGGTGTAGCTGACGCCGATGCCGCCGGAGAACTTCGACAGCTGGGCGATGTCGCCGTACTTGGAATAGATCGACTCCAGCGAGTCCTGCGGCGAATCCAGCAGGAAGCACGAGGACAGCTGCTCGTGGGTGGTGCCGGAGTTGAACAGGGTCGGGCTGGACGGCAGGTAGTCCAGGTTGCCCATGCGCTTGTACAGCGCCAGGGTCTCGGACACGTCCTCGCTCAGCGCGCTGGCGATACGCAGGAAGAACTGCTGCGGGGTCTCGATCACCTTGCGGGTGTGCGGGTGGCGCAGCAGGTAACGGTCGTACAGGGTACGCAGGCCGAAGTAATCGAAGTTCAGGTCCAGCGAGATGTCGATGGCATCGTTGAGCTTGCGTGCGTTGGTCTGCACGAAGTTCAGCAGGCGGTCGTTGATCAGGCCCACTTCGTGGCCACGGCTGACCGACTGCGAGAAGGCGTAGATTTCCTGGCCCGAGACTTCCTTGGCGATGTAGTTGGCCAGCAGGCGCGCAGCGAGGCGACCGTACTCGGGCTCTTCACCGATCAGCAGGGCGGCGGTGCGGATGGACAGTTCGTCCAGCTCGCGGGTGGTGGCGCCGTTGTACAGGCCGGAAATGGTGCGGGTGGCCACGCGCATCGGATCGACGGCGTGCAGGCCTTCGGAGGAACGCTGCACCGCGCGCACGATCTTGTTCAGGTCCACCAGTTCGGTCGTGCCATTGCGCTTGGTCACACTCATCGCGTTGGCCGTCGGCGGCGACGTCAACAGGAATTCGCTTTCCTTCTCGATGGTGGCGCTGGATTCGGTGGTCACGGCGTGTGTCCTCTTGGCGTGATTGGTGGGTGCTCGATGCATCGGGTGACGCAGCCCGGGACATGACAGCCCAGGATGGCAGGACGGCGTCGCAGGGGATGAGACCCTGCGCCTGCCACTGCCGTTGACGATCGCGGATGGGTACCCCGGGCATCCCCTGGAATTGGGGTTGCTGCGACCGGCAGCCACAAGATAGTGGGGGTAATGGGGTCCGTCAACGCCAAATGTAGTGAAATTCGGCAATCCCTTGCGCCGCAAGGATCGTGCCATCGACGCCCGGATCAGACGCTTCAGACCTGCCGGAACGGGCTGCGCAGTCAAGCCCGAAAGGCGTCATTACGGTGGTACAACGCACCGCGGAAACGGAACAATGACAGCTTCACATGACAGTGATGAAACTGGCTAGGGACAACCCTGTGGATAGATGGTGGGCAGCCGGTGGGAATCCGGTGGACGGGTGACTTCCGGCCGGTGACGCCCGCGCGCTGACGGCGGATGCTGGCCACTCGCTCCCGGAAAAGGATGCTCCGATGCACTTGTGGTTGCCCGCGCTGGCCCTGCTGCCTGCCCTGTTCATTGCCCCGGCGCTGGCCGCCGAGGGGCCGGACCTGCGTTCGGACCAGTGCGGCATCCATACCGACTATGACGTGCTGGTGGACAGCGGCGGCATCTGGCTGCGGCATGGCCCGCAGGCGCCGCATGAAGTGGTGTTCCACGATGGCGAGCTGAGCCTGGACGGCACCATGGTGCCGGTCAGCGCCGCCGACGCCGCCCGCCTGCGGCAGATGGAGGCCGGTGCCCGCCAGTTGATGCCGGCGGCCACCGCACTGGCCCACGAAGTCTCCGGGGTCACCTTCGATGCGCTGGACGCTGCCTTCGAGGCCATCACCGGCAAGTCCCGCAACCGCCAGATGCGCGCGATGCGCGGCGAGATGCAGGACTGGATCGACGCCAGCCTCGGCCGTGGCTACTGGGAACAGGACAGCTTCGGCGACGGCTTCGACGCGCATATCGAGCAGATGGCCGAGACGATGGCCACGTCGATGACCCGCAGCGTGCTGTGGCAGGTGTTCACCGGCCGCGCTGGGGCCATGGAACGCCGCGCCGACCGGCTCGATGCCGAGGTCGACCGCCGCATGGAAGCGCGCAGCCAACAGCTGGAGGCCAAGGCGATGGCGCTGTGCCCGCTGGTGCGCTCACTGGCAGAGGCCCACGATGCGCTGGAAGTGCGCTACCAGGGCCAGCCGCTGCGGCTGCTGGAGCGCGGTGAGAGCGTGCGGGTGGAGCACGGCACCGGCTCGGGCCTGCATGTGTCGGCCGGGCCGGATGAGCGGCCGCGTGACGACGCCTTGGCGCCCTCCCGATAACCACGCGGCGCTGTTGTAGAGCCGAGGCGCGCTTGTAGCGCCGAGCCCACGCTCGGCTGCTTTTCGGCACATCATGCAAAAGCAGCCGAGCGTGGGCTCGGCTCTACAAACAGCACTACCCTCACGCCCGGTGCGGGGTACCCAGGTATTCAGCGCTCTGCATTTCGATCAGGCGCGAGGCGGTGCGCTCGAATGCACCCTGCAGGCGCTGGCCGGTATACAGCTCGATCGGCGAGGTGCTGGCGGTGCATACCAGGTTGACGTGGCGGTCGTACAGCTCGTCGATCAGGTTGACGAAGCGGCGCGCGGCGTCTTCGTTCAGGCGATCGAATGCCGGAATGCCGCCCAGCAGCACGGTGTTGAACTCGTGCGCGATCTCGATGTAGTCCGAGGGCCCGCGCGGGCCCTCGCACAGGGCGGCGAAGTCGAACCAGGCAATGCTCTTGCCACGGCCGCGGACCGGAATCTTGCGGCCCTCGATCTCGATGTTGCCAGCCTTGGCCGGTTGGCCGCCACTCAGTTCGTTCCAGCGCGTGGCCAGCCATTCATCGCTGTCGGCGGCCAGCGGTGCTCGGTACACCGGCGAGCGGGTCAGCGCGCGCATGCGGTAATCCTCGGTACCTTCGGCGTACAGCTCCACGCAGAAGCGCTGCAGCAGGCCGATCGCCGGCAGGAAGCTCTCGCGCTGCAGGCCATTGAGGTACAGGTTCTCCACCGCCGTGTTGGAAGTGGTGACCAGGGTCACGCCCTCGGCGAACAGGCGTTCCAGCAACCGCGCCAGCAGCATGGCATCGCCGATGTCGGTGACGAAGAACTCGTCCAGCACCAGCACGCGCAGGTTGCTGCGCCATTCCTGGGCGATCTTCGCCAGCGGGTCGCTCTGGCCCTGGTGCTCGCGCAGGCGCTCGTGGACGCTGCGCATGAAGCGGTGGAAATGCGTGCGGTACTTCTGCTTGATCGGCAGGCCGTCGTAGAACAGGTCGACCAGGAAGGTCTTGCCGCGGCCGACGCCGCCCCAGAAGTACAGGCCCTTGACCGGCTCGGGCTTCTTCCAGAACGAGGACAGGCGGTCCAGCCAGCCGTCCTCGGCACTGTCCAGCAGGCCCAGGTGGATGCGGTCCAGCTCGGCCAGCGCCGCGTGCTGGGCCGGGTCGTTCTGCCAGTCGCCACGGGCGACCCCTTCCGCGTACCGCTGCGACGGGGTCAACTCGGTTGCACTCATGCCGCTGCGCCCAGCCAGTGCTTCACGCCGTGGGTCAGCGCGCCGCGCAGGTCGATCAGCTTGCGGTGGAAGAAGTGGCTGGTCTCGGGCATGCGCACCAGCTCATGCGGGACGTCCAGCGTGTCCAGCCACTGGTAGACGGCCTGCGGGTCGACGATCTCGTCCTGCTCGCCCTGGATCACCAGCCAGCGCGCCGGCGGTGCGATGCCATCGAAATCCCAGCGACCGGCCGGCGGCGCGATCGAGATCAGCGCTTCCGGCTGCAGCGCGGCAGCGGCCTTCAACGAAACGAACGAACCGAAACTGAAACCGGCCAGCCACAGGCGGTCGTCCGGGCGTTGGCTGCGCACCCAGGCGGCAACGGCCTTCAGGTCGTCCTGCTCACCGTTGCCATGGTCGAAGCTGCCGGCCGAACCCCCGACGCTGCGGAAGTTGAAGCGCACCGTGGCGATGCCCAGCTCGCGCAGGGTGGTGGCGGTCATGGTGACCACCTTGTTGTGCAGGGTGCCGCCCTCGGTGGACAGCGGATGGCAGACGATGGCCACGATCGGCTGCACCGGCACATCGGCCTTGGGCAGGTCGACGACCACTTCCAGCGGGCCGGCCGGGCCGTCCAGTTCGAGGCAGGCGGTTTCGCCGGGGGCGACGGGGAACGAAGGCTTGTGCATGGCACCATGATACCGTCCCCTGCCCCTGCCCTGTGCCCGCCCCATGCTCTACCTGTCCTTGGCCGTGATCTGCAGCGTGCTGGTTTCGGTGGTGTTGAAGGTGGCCGGACGCCGCCAGCTGGATGTCGCGCAGATGGTCACCTGGAACTATCTGGTGGCCGCGACAATGACGGCGGTGGTGCTGCAGCCGCCGCTGGACGCGCTGCGCGCGCCGCATGCGCCATGGCTGTCCTTGCTGGCGCTGGCGGTGGTGCTGCCGTCGATCTTCCTGGTGCTGGGCCGCGCGGTGGCGGTGGCCGGCATCGTCCGCAGCGACGTGGCGCAGCGGCTGTCGCTGCTGCTGTCATTGGCCGCCGCGTTCCTGTTCTTCGGCCAGACCGCCACGCCGTGGAAGTTGGTCGGCCTGGCGCTGGGCCTTGTCGCCATGGTGGCGATCAGCCTGCGCCCGCGCGGACCGGCGGTGGCGTCCTCACCCAGTGGCTGGGGCTGGCTGCTGGGCGTCTGGGCCGGGTTCGCGGTGGTCGACGTGCTGCTCAAGCAGGTGGCACTGTCGGGCACGCCGTCGATGGCGGCGGTGCTGGCCAGCTTCAGCGTGGCCTTCGTGCTGATGCTGGCACTGCAGCTGTGGCGGCACTTCAGTGGCCGCAGCCGGCTGGCCTGGCGCAACCTCGGCGCGGGTGCACTGCTGGGCCTGCTCAATGGCGGCAACATTCTTTTCTATGTGCACGCGCATCAGTCGATGCCGGAGAGCCCGGCCACCGTGTTCGCCGGCATGAACATCGGCGTGGTGGTGCTGGGTGCACTGGTGGGCGTGTTCGCGTTCGGCGAGGCGACCACGAAGTGGAACCGCGCGGGTCTTGCGCTGGCGGTGCTGGCGATCGGATTGATCGCCTGGGGATGAGCGTGTGCATCGGGGTGGGGGGCCCCAGGACCCCGCACGGGGCACGCCCCCCCGCGGGGGGGGGGGTGTTGTAGCAC
>NZ_JBSPUQ010000014.1:0-109821 GCF_056861055.1 Stenotrophomonas sp. 115C5 | reverse complement strand
GGCGGGGGCCTGTCGGGGGCCTGGGGGGTGGTCGCCATTTCCAACGGAATGGGCTCCGACCCCGGCGTTGGGCGTTATTTGTCGAAGCCCAGCAGCAGCGGGTCGTGGTCGGAGCTGCGCCACGGGCCCTGCACGTTGCGGCCCTGGTAGCCGCTGGCGTCCTGCTCGTCGGCGTTGCTGTGCCATTCGGCGGCGCCGCGCAGGCGCTTGGCCATGCCCGGGCTCAGCAGCGCGTGGTCGAGGCGGCCGGTATAGCCGTTGTAGACGTAGCTGTAGGGATGCTCGACCTTGGCGACCTTGAACGCGTCCTGCCAGCCCAGGTCATGCAGGGTGCGGATCGGGTCTTCCATCGCGTAGGCATTGAAATCGCCGAGCAGCACCGCGTCCTTGGCACCGGTACCGGTCGGGTCGGTCTGCAGCCAGGCATGCAGCTGCTGCGCCGAGGTCACGCGGGTGGCGTTCCAGCAGCCCTGGTTGTCGTTGCGGTCGGCGTCGGCACCGGCGGCGTCGCGGCAGCCCTTCGACTTGAAGTGGTTGGCCACCACCACGAACGGCGCGCCGTGCTTGCCCTGGAAGGCCTGCGCCAGCGGCACGCGGCTGTGCTCGACGAACGGGCCACCGGTCAGCGTGGCCGGCTTGCCGACCGGCTGCAGGCGCGCGCTGCGGTAGATGATGCCGACCCGGATCGGGTTGTCGCCGGGGCCGTTGCCCGCGTCGACGAAGCGCCAGTCGCCCTGCGCACCGCGGTCCCGGTTGAGCGCATCGACCAGTTCGGCGATGGCCGACTGCGGACCGTAGCCGTCGTTCTCCAGCTCCATCAGCGCGGCGACATCGGCGCCCAGCGCGTTGACCGTGGTGACCAGCTTGACCACCTGCGCCTTGTGCTCGTCCAGCGTGCGCGCGCCGCGCAGGGTCGGGAAGCCACCACCCTGGCCATCACCATTGAAGAAGTTCTCCAGGTTGAAGGCCGCCACGTGCAGGCTGCCCGGCACGGTCGGCACCGCCGGACGCTTCAGCTCCGGCAGCTTCAGCGCGCCTTCGACCTGCAGGCGTGGACGGCCCTGTGCGTCCACGCGCACGATGCCCTGCACGTTGCGCAGCTGCATGCCGGTGCGCAGCACCGGGTTGGCCGGCAGGTAGGCCACGCTGGCCGGGTCGCGGGCATCGCTGCCGTCGTCCAGCACCAGGCGGCGGCGCTGGTTGTCGGCCATCACCTGTTCGTAGCCGGCAGTACCCGGCGCGGCCACTTCGGTCGGCTGCCAGAGGCGGCCATCGAAGGCCACGGTGAGCTGGCCGAAGCGCTCCAGGCCGTCGGTACCGGCCAGGGTCAGCGGTGCGGCGATGCGCACGCGCTGGCCATCCAGCACACGCCAGTCGGCCGGCGCGGCGGTCAGCACCACGGTGGCGCTGCTGCGCGCGGTGGAGGGCGACGCGACCGGTGCGGCCTGCGGCTGGGCCTGGGCAAAGGCGCCGGCCGGCAGCAGCAGGGACAGGGCAAGGGCGAGGGAACGGCGGCGCATCGACGGGCGACTCCATGGAAGAGGCGCACAGACTAACCCTGAAATGCGAAACCCCGCCTGCGCAGCGAGGTCATCTGAGCGATCAGGCCTCGGTGGGCAAAGCCTCGGGATCGTAGGGCCGAGCCCATGCTCGGCTGCACATGGCCACGCCGCGCGGAGAGCAGCCGAGCGTGGGCTCGGCTCTACAGGAAGCGGCGCGTTGGGGCGTCTACTTCAGGTTGCCCAGCATCCAGTCCACGGTGGCGTGGATCTGTTCCTCGGTCAGCGCCGGGTTGCCGCCCTTGGGCGGCATGATGCCGCCGTCCGGGCCGGTGTAGCCCTCGATGGCGTGCTTGTAGAGGGTGTCCTTGCCCTGTGCGATGCGCTTGTCCCAGTGCGAATGGTCCAGTGTCGGCGCCATGCCCACACCGGTGGTGTGGCAGGCGGTGCACAGGTTGTCGAAGATGACCTTGCCGTCCTTGGTGCCGCCGTAGGCTACCTGCGACGCGGCCTTGGCCAGCGCGGCGGCCTTGGCGGCGGCCTGCGCGGCGGCGCCGGTGCTGCCGGCATAGACCGCGCCGGTGGGCGAGATGCGCTGTTCGGTGCGCTTGGCCGCGGTCGGCGACACCTCGGGCGGAATCCGGGTGTGGATGTAGGCGGCAAGGAGGATGAGGCCGAGGGTGATGGTCGCCAGCAGCGCGATCACCATGGAGAAGCGTTTCAGGAACTCCAGATCGTAATTCCGCACTCTTCGTTACCCCTGGCTGATAGTCGTTGGACCACGGCTGAGCGACTGCGTGATGGACCGAGTATAGAACGCGCTTTGCGTGCGACAACAGGCGTCACTGCTGGTGCGGCGCAACATGCCGGGGGCCGGGGCCAGATCCCTTTTGCCGTGCAAAAGGGATCTGGCCCCGGCAACAGAAGCAAAAGCAGTCGAGCATGGCTCGACTCTACAAAACCGGGGCGCCGATCGCGCGCAGGCAGAAGCTGCAGATCGCATCCACCAGTGCGTCTTCGTCGCGGTGTGCTTCGCGGCTGGGCGCGGTCGGACCGACCATGGCTTCGGTGAAGGCGCCGACCAGGCAGGCGGCGGCCACATGCGCGTCCTGCGCCGGCAGCTCACCGGCCGCCACGCCCTCCTCCACCAGCCGCAGGAACACGTCACCGAAGGCGCGGCGACCGCGCATGCGCTCGGCTTCCACCTCCGGGTCGACCGGTTCAACGATGAAGGCGTGCGCCAGCCCCGGCCCGGCCAGGGCGCGGCGGACGAAGGCGGTGATCGCCAGCCGCAGGCGCTCGCTGGCCACCTCCGGGCCGCTGGCGATGCGCTCCATGATCGCAACCTCGTGGGCCACGGCGGCGTTGAGCACCTCCACGAACAACTCGGCCTTGGACGGGAAGTGCCGGTAGATCAGGCCGGTGGACACCCCCGCCTGGGTCGCCACGGCGGTTACCGGAGCATTGCGCCAGCCACCGGTGGCGACCAGCTCGCGGGTGGCCAGCAGGATCCGTTCACGGGCCCCGGCCAGGCGTTCTTCCATCAGTGCAGAGCGTTTGTAGGCCATGTTTTGATTCTATTTTCAATTTTTGAATTTGTATTCACTTCTTACCCGAACCCCGCTACGCTGGGGTCCAATCGCCCGTGCGGGCAGCGGTCCTGCAGACCGCCGCCCGCTCCCCCGCCGGGTGCGTCCATTTCCTGCCATCCCGCCGTGGAGCCACCACAATGCACGTGCCATCCCTGAACTTCGACCTTGGCGAAGACATCGACCTGCTGCGCCAGAGCGTGGCCCATTTTGCCGCCGTCGAGGTCGCACCGCTGGCCGCCGAGGCCGATGCCACCAATCAGTTCCCGCTGGCCCTGTGGCCGAAGCTGGGCGAACAGGGCCTGCTCGGCCTCACCGTGGAAGAAGCATACGGCGGCACCGGCATGGGCTACCTGGCCCACGTGGTGGCGATGGAAGAGATCTCGCGTGCTTCCGGCGGCATCGGCCTGTCCTACGGCGCGCACTCCAACCTGTGCGTGAACCAGCTGCGCAAGAACGGCAACGAAGAACAGAAACAGCGCTTCCTGCCGGGCCTGTGCAACGGCAGCCTGGTCGGCGCGCTGGCGATGAGCGAGCCGGGTGCCGGTTCGGACGTGGTGTCGATGAAGCTGCGCGCCGACAAGCGCGGCGACCGCTACGTGCTCAACGGCAACAAGATGTGGATCACCAACGGCCCGGATGCCGACGTGCTGGTGGTCTATGCCAAGACCGACATGGACGCCGGCGCCAAGGGCATTACCGCGTTCCTGGTCGAGAAGGGCATGAAGGGCTTCTCCACCGCGCAGAAGCTGGACAAGCTGGGCATGCGCTCCTCGCCCACCTGCGAGCTGGTGTTCCAGGACTGCGAAGTGCCGGAAGAGAACGTGCTGGGCCAGGTCGGCGGTGGCGTGCGCGTGCTGATGTCCGGCCTGGACTACGAGCGCGTGGTGCTGTCCGGCGGCCCGCTGGGCCTGATGGCCGCGGCGATGGACGTGGTGATGCCGTACGTGCACGAGCGCCACCAGTTCGGCGAGGCGATCGGCAGCTTCCAGCTGATCCAGGGCAAGATCGCCGACATGTACGTGGGCCTGGGCGCCTGCCGTGCGTATGTCTATGCCGTGGCGCGCGCCTGCGACCAGGGCCGCACCACCCGCCAGGACGCGGCCGGCGCGATCCTGTACGCCGCCGAGAAGGCGACCTGGCTGACCGGCCAGGCCATCCAGATCCTGGGCGGTAACGGCTACATCAACGAGTATCCGACCGGCCGTTTGTGGCGTGACGCCAAGCTGTATGAAATCGGCGCCGGCACTTCGGAGATCCGCCGCATGCTGATCGGCCGCGAACTGTTCCAGCGCACCCTGTAAGGCCACCGCGATGACCGTCCTGAACAGCCAGCTGCAACCGGGCAGCGAAACGTTTGAAAGCAACCGCGCGGCCATGCAGGCCGTGGTTGACGACCTGCATGCCACGTTGGCGCGCACCGCGCTGGGCGGCAGCGAGGCCGCACGCGCCAAGCACACCGCACGCGGCAAGCTGCTGGTGCGCGACCGCATCGACGCCCTGCTCGACCCCGGCAGCGCCTTCCTGGAAATCGCACCGCTGGCCGCGCATGGCATGTACGAAGACGCCGTGCCTGCCGCCGGCGTGGTGGCCGGCATCGGCCGCGTGAGCGGCGTGGAATGCGTGATCGTGGCCAACGATGCCACGGTCAAGGGCGGCACCTACTACCCGATGACGGTGAAGAAGCACCTGCGCGCGCAGGAGATCGCCGAGCAGAACCACCTGCCGTGCATCTACCTGGTCGATTCCGGCGGCGCCTTCCTGCCGCTGCAGGACGAAGTCTTCCCCGACCGCGATCATTTCGGCCGCATCTTCTACAACCAGGCCAACCTGTCGGCGCAGGGCATTCCGCAGATCGCCTGCGTGATGGGCAGCTGCACCGCCGGTGGCGCCTACGTGCCGGCGATGAGCGATGAAACGGTGATCGTGCGCGAACAGGGCACGATCTTCCTCGGCGGCCCGCCGCTGGTGAAGGCCGCCACCGGTGAAGTGGTGACGGCCGAGGAACTGGGCGGTGCCGACGTACACACCCGCATCTCCGGCGTGGCCGACCACATGGCCGACAACGATCTGCAGGCGCTGGCACGGGTGCGCGCGATCATCGCCCAGCTGAACTGGCGCAAGCCGGAGCCGGCGATGGCGGTGCAGCCTTCCGAGGAACCGCTGCTGCCGGCGCATGAACTGTATGGGGTGATTCCCGCCGATACGCGCAAGCCCTACGACGTGCGCGAAGTGATCGCACGCCTGGTCGATGGCTCGCGTTTCGATGAGTTCAAGCCGCGCTACGGCGCAACGCTGGTCACTGGCTTTGCCCATCTGAACGGCTACCCGATCGGCATCATCGCCAACAACGGCATCCTGTTCTCCGAGTCGGCACTGAAAGGCGCGCACTTCATCGAGCTGTGCACCCAGCGCAACATCCCGCTGGTGTTCCTGCAGAACATCACCGGCTTCATGGTCGGCCGCAAGTACGAACAGGGCGGCATCGCCAAGGACGGCGCCAAGCTGGTGATGGCGGTGGCCTGCGCCAAGGTTCCCAAGTTCACCGTGGTCATCGGCGGCTCGTTCGGTGCCGGCAACTACGGCATGTGCGGCCGCGCCTATTCGCCCAACTTCCTGTGGATGTGGCCCAACGCACGCATCGGCGTGATGGGCGGCGAACAGGCCGCCAGCGTACTGGCCACGGTCAAGCGCGATGGCATCGAAGCCAAGGGCGGCCAGTGGCCGGCAGCGGAGGAAGATGCGTTCAAGGCACCGATCCGCGAGCAGTTCGAGCAGCAGGGCCACCCGTACTACGCCAGCGCGCGCCTGTGGGACGACGGCGTGATCGATCCGGCCGACACGCGCCGCGTACTGGCCCTGGCGCTGTCGGCCAGCCTCAACGCCGCCCCGCAGCAGACGCGCTTCGGCGTGTTCCGCATGTAACCCGTGCCATGACCGAGCCTGTTGCCATGTTCACCAAAGTCCTGATCGCCAATCGCGGCGAAATCGCCTGCCGCGTCATCGCCACCTGCCGCCGCCTCGGCATCGCCACCGTGGCGGTATATTCCGATGCCGACCGCAACGCGCGCCACGTGCGCCTGGCCGACGAAGCCATCCACATCGGTCCGGCCGCTGCACGTGAAAGTTACCTGCGCGGCGATGCCCTGCTCGACGCCGCACGCCTGACCGGCGCGCAGGCCATCCACCCCGGCTACGGCTTCCTCTCCGAGAATGCCGACTTCGCCGATGCCTGCGCCGCCGCCGGCATCACCTTCATCGGGCCGCCGGCCAGCGCCATCCGCGCGATGGGCGACAAGAGCGCGGCCAAGGCATTGATGGCGAAAGCCGGCGTGCCGCTGACTCCGGGCTACCACGGCGACCAGCAGGAACCGTCCTTCCTGCGCGAACAGGCCGACGCCATCGGTTACCCGGTGCTGATCAAGGCCAGCGCCGGTGGCGGTGGCAAGGGCATGCGCAAGGTCGAGCGCAGCGAGGACTTCGTCGATGCGCTGGCCAGCTGCCAGCGCGAGGCGGCCTCGGCGTTCGGCAATGACCACGTGCTGGTCGAGAAGTATGTCGAGCGCCCGCGCCATATCGAGATCCAGGTGTTCGGCGATTCCCACGGTGATGCGGTGTACCTGTTCGAGCGCGACTGCTCGGTGCAGCGCCGCCACCAGAAGGTGCTGGAAGAAGCCCCGGCGCCAGGCATGAGTGCCGAACGCCGCGCGGCGATGGGCAAGGCGGCGGTCGATGCCGCGCGCGCGGTGGGCTACGTCGGTGCCGGCACGGTGGAGTTCATCGCCGGCCCGGACGGCGATTTCTACTTCATGGAAATGAACACCCGCCTTCAGGTCGAGCACCCGGTGACCGAATACATCACCGGCACCGACCTGGTGGAATGGCAGCTGCGCGTGGCCTCGGGCTTGCCGCTGCCGCTGCGCCAGGAGCAGCTGGCGATCCACGGCCATGCCATCGAAGCACGCCTGTACGCAGAAGATGCCGACCGCGGCTTCCTGCCCTCCACCGGTACCCTGCGCCGCCTGCGCCTGCCGGCGCCGTCTGCCCATGTGCGCGTGGATACCGGCGTGGACGAAGGCGACAGCATCACCCCGTACTACGATCCGATGATTGCCAAGCTGATCGTCTGGGACGTGGACCGCGATGCCGCGCTGCGCCGCATGAGCCAGGCGCTGGCCGACTGCCAGGTAGTGGGCGTGACCACCAATGCCGGCTTCCTGCGCCGGCTGGTGAACACCGATTCGTTCGCGCACGCCAAGCTGGATACCGCGCTGATCGAACGCGAACAGGCGGCATTGAGTGCAGTGGGCGATACGGATGATGCCCTGTGGCAGCTGGCCGCCGTGGCCGCGGTTGCAAGCACTGCCGGTGCCGGCAGCGATGCGCGCGACCCGCATTCGCCGTGGCAGGCGCAGGACGGCTGGCGCCTCGGCGCATCGGCACCACGCGTGCTGCCGCTGCAGCAGGGCGATCGCCGGCACACGCTGAAGGTGTGGGCGCAGGCCGATGGCTGGCGCGTGCAACGCGATGACGCCGCGCCGGTGCAGGTGATCGGCACGGCCGATGCGCAGCACCTGACCGTGCAGCTGGGCGAGCGCCGCTGGTCACTGCAGCTGCTGCGCGACGGTGACCAGCTGTACCTGTTCGGCGCCGATGGCCAGCACCGCTTCACCCTGCATGATCCGGTGGGCGAATCGGACCACGCCGTGGCCGATGCGGGAAGCCTGCTGGCGCCGATGCCGGGCAGGATCGTTGCCACGCTGGTCGCCGCCGGTACCGAGGTCAAGCGCGGCACGCCGCTGGTGGTGCTGGAAGCGATGAAGATGGAGCACACGCTGCAGGCACCGGCGGACGGCACGGTGAAGGGTTACCGCGCCAAGGCCGGCGACCAGGTGGGTGACGGTGCAGTACTGGTGGACTTCGAGGCGGCGTGAACGCCGCGGCGGCGACCGCTCAGCGGTCGTCGCCCACCACCACCCGGCCAGCAGGATCGAATTCGGCCGTGTCCAGCGTGGCACTGCGCCAGCCCAGGCCGCAGATGGCCATCGCGCTCTGCCCGATGCCGTCGAAACCGAAGGCACGATCGACATCGGCATCGTTGATGGCTGCGGTGACGAATGCCGCCAGGCCACGCTCGGTCGCGCACAGGTACAGCAGCTGCGAGATGTGGCCGACATCCAGCGTCACCGCACGATACGCCTTGGCGTGGTTGCGGTACTTCCAGAAGCAGCGGTCGTACCGCGGTGCCAGCACCAGCAGCGCCGGTGCATCGGCGAACCACTCCTGACCGGACAGCATCCGCCGTGCCAGCGCGGGCAATGCATCGGGCGGCGGCGAGGGCAACGGCAGTACCGCGTGCTGCACGGGGTGGTAGTGGTACAGCCCGGGTACCAGCCCTTCCACGTTCTGTACCAGCAGGAAACCTTCGGTGGGATGCAGGCCGCCGCCGGAGGGCACGTTCTTCTTCAGGAACTCCGTATCACGCTCGACCTTCTGCACCGCGTGGGCCATCAGCGTGCGCTGCAGCACCTGGGCCAGCAGCGGCAATGGCAGTGCACGCTGCGGGTCGAAATTGCGGCAGGTCGTGCGCTGCGCCAGCAGCGCGTCGAACGCGGCCTCTTCGCTGCGCGGCAGCGGCTGGTAGTCGCCCTGCAGGGCTTGCACCACCGGTGGTGGCGGCCCCAGCCGCTGGCGCAGGCCGGCAGCGGTATCCAGCCCCTGGCGACGCATGTCCTCCACGCTGTCCACCGCCTGCCAGCGCGCATGGCGATGGGCCAGTGCGGCCAACGGCCACCACTGGCTGCGTCGCAATGCCTCATCACGCATCTGGTGCCCGACCTCATCCGGCGGGTCGGTCAGCACCAGCCCCTGCTCGACCAGGCGCGCCAGCATCGCCGGAGAGGTGCCGGCCGGCGGTTCGCTCCAGCGGTGCGCGCTGAGCTCGCCCAGCAGCTGGCGCTCCTCGGCGTCCACCGGCAGCGGCTGGTCCAGATGGGCGGCCAGGGCCACCCAGCTGATCTGGCTGTCCATCTCGGCCTGGCCGGCCAGCATCGCGCGCAGGTCCAGGGTGACCGACTCGCGGGGCTCGAACATCAGGCTGGCGCAGCGGCGCAGGCGCATGGGTTTCCTTCCTTCTGCCGCACAACCGGCATAGCAGCAACGACCGCGACGCGGCCAACTTTAGCGACATGCACGCCACCGCCCTCAATGGCAGGCTGTCGCGGCCGATACGAGAAACTCAACCTACGGACGATCCCCATGAGCACCCATCCCCGCCTTTCCGCCGAAGACGCCAGCACCCTGCTGGACCACCTCATCGGCAACGACGACTTCCGCAACCACTTCACCGCATCGCCGGGCAAGGCCCTGGCCTCGATCGGCCTGGACGGTGCGGTTGGCGAGAACGACTGCATGAAGATCGGCACCCTGGCTTCGGTCGAGGAGCTGCGCCGCACCCGCGATTCGCTGCATGCGTACCTGAGTGCCTCAACCGCCTCGATGACGGTGGTGTTCTGCTTCGAAGCCGACCGGATCGACGAGCGCGTCAACGCCTGAGTCCGCATCAGCGCGGCACCCGCACCGACGTCGCCTCCGTGGCGATGTCGTGCACATTCAGGGGCTGCCAGACCTGCATGGACGCCACCTCGGCAATGGCCTGACCGTGGTGCCGGGCCAGCCAGGCCTGCTCGCGGCGCACGCCGGCAGTGTCCTGCTCGGCACGCAATGCCTGCAGCAGCACAACATGGGCCTGCACCGGTTCGCTGCCATCAAAGGTGGGCTCGAGCAGGTGGCGTGCCGCTTGCGGACGCTGTTGCGCCAGTTCGGCCATCGCCAGCACAACCCGGCGCCACTTGCCCACCACAGGGCTGCGCTGCCGCTCCAGCAGTTCGCCGTGGTCACGCAGCCACTCTGCGGCCAGCGCATGCTGGCCCTGGCGCTGGGCCAGATAGGTCAGGGCCAGCAGCTGCAGACTGCGGCTACCCACGGCGGAGTCGTCGTTCTTCCGCAGCAGCGGTCGCAGCATGGCGGCGATGGATTCAAGCTCCTTCGCATCGCCGGCCGTGCACAACGTGGTCACGGTGGCGTGTTGCAGGCGCTGATGGATCTGGTAGTCGATCAGATCCGGTGCCGGGCCATCCGCAGCGATCGCGGCATGCAGGCTGCTGCAATCACGCTGCTCCGCAGCCACCAGCAGGTTTGCCCGCAGGCGCATGCGCTGTTGCAGGTCATCCCCCCGCGGCAACCGCATCAACAGCTGCTGTGCCTGTGCGTCCAGGCCCTGCGCAACCAGCACGTCCACATCCAGGTCGTCGGCCTCGTCATTGCCGCGCAGCATCTGTGCCTGGTGCAAGGTGCGCATTGCCTGCTGCGGCTGGCCGAGGCCCAACTGTGCCCGCGCCAGATGGATCATCGGATACAGCCGCAACGGGTCCTGAGGCACAGTCGCGGCGCGCGCGTAGGGCGCGGCCTCGGCGAAGCGATTGTCCTGCAGCAGCCCCCAGGAGGTATTGGACAGTCCCGCAAACGAATCCGGATAGATCTTGGCCAATGCACGCCACTGTTCCAGCGGCCAGCCACCGGGTTCCAGTTCGGCCTGCCAGCCCTTCAGGTACAGGCGCTCACGCGCGGGCAAACGCTGCTGCTGGGCGAGCGCGTGCTCCAGCGCGTCACGCGCGTCCGCGACCTGCGCGGTGCGGGCCAGCAGCTTGGCCACGCCCATGTAGGCCAGGGCGAAACCGGGATCGATATCGATCGCCGCCTGGTAGAGGTTGCGTGCTTCTTCGAAGCGACGCTGGCCCAGTGCGCTTTCGGCCAGGGCAAACGCACGCAGTGCGCGCAGGTCCTGGGTCGATGCCCGCGGCAGCGGCAACGACTGTTCCAGGCTCGCCACCGATTCGCCCAGTCCGCGCCGCAGGCGCCCGACCACGTCGTCCACCGCGAACACCATCTGATCGGATCGATCCACGGTGGCGGTGAACGTCTGGATCACCTGGCCGGTGCCGGGTGCGGCGACGTCGATGGCCAGCTCATAGCCACCAATCTTCTGCCGCACGGTCGGCAACAACACGGCGCGCGCACCCTCCCGCACCGCCACCTCGGCCGCGGTATCGCGGTTGAGCCGGGTATCGCCCGAGAGCCGCGCCATTTCCAGGCTCTCGCGGATCTTGCCCTCCGACAGCACGTTCACGTAACGCGACTGCTCCAGCGCAATCCGGATGGCGTGCCGCATCGAGTCGTCGAAGATCGGGTCGCCAGTGAGGTTGTCGACATCGCCGAGCACCACCCAGTCGCGCTCGGCGAACGCGATCGCCGGTTCCGGTCGCAGCAGCAGCCAGCCGCCGAGCACCGCCACCGTCAGTACCAGACCTTCGGCGGCCAGCACCAGCGGCTGCCGCCACAGCGGCAGGTCACGGCGCGCCTTGGCATTGGCACGCGGCATGCGCAACGGCGCCGCACCGATCTCGCCCACTTCGATCACTTCCTGCACCACCGGCACGCCCTTGAAGCGCCAGCGCCCGTGCGACTTCCACAGCAGGCGCGGGCCGCGCTCGCCCAACGCATCGGTGGCGCGGCGCGTCAGTGATTCGGCGACGGCCGACAACAGGATCTGGCCAGGCCGTGCCAGCATCATCAGGCGCGCCGCCATCGGCTTGGCCAGCCCTTCCACTTCCATCGACTTGGCGCCGGCGCGCACCGCTTCGGGACTGTTGTCCCAGGTCAGTACGTCACCCACATGCAGGCCGGCACGTGCGCGCAGTTCAATCGAACGCTGCTGGCCCAGCGTGTGCAGTTCGCACTGGTAGTCCAGCGCGAAACCGAGCGCATCGATGGCGCGCTCGAACAGCATGAACAGACCGTCGGAGCGATCGATCAGCTGGCCATTCCAGCGGTGCTGCAACACCAGCACCAGGCGGTCGTGTTCCTGGAACAGGCTCGCGGCCGCGACGTCGCCGATCCGCTCGACCAGCTGCAGCGAATCACACAGATCGGTGAACAGCAGGGCGCGTAGCTGGGGGCTATGCGGGGCTGACGTTCCGTTGTCGCCATTCATCGCCTGCATCTCCCTATGGGCCGTCCGGAGCATCCACCCAGCGCAGGCAGTTGCCGCCATCGCGCTTGGCCTGGTACAGCGCGCGGTCCGCACTGGCATACCACTCGCTCCAGCCGGCCTCCGGCGCCAGCAGGCTGGCACCGATGCTGACCAGGCTGACATGCGGCGTGCCATGACTGCGTTCGAGCAGGCCATGCACCGCGCTGAGGATGAACTCGGCCGCGTGCTGCACGATCTCGTGATTGCCACGGCGCAGGATCAGGCAGAACTCATCGCCGCCGAGGCGGCAGGCCAGGTCCTGCTCACCGGCCATCGAGCGCAGGATGTTGCCCATGCTCTGCAGCACACGGTCGCCGGCCTGGTGGCCGTGACGATCATTGATCTGCTTGAAGCGGTCGCAGTCGATCAGCAGCAGGGCCTGCGGCAACCCGTCACCGTCGGCGCGGCACTCCTGCAGGTACAGGGTCAGGCCACGGCGGTTGTGCAGCCCGGTCAGTTCATCGGTACGCACCAGCTCACGGGTGTGGGTCAGCTGATGGGTGGTGATGTACAGATTGTCCAGCGCGGTTTCCAGATCATGGTTGCGCCGGCGCAGCTGGCTGATCAGGGCCTGCTCGTTGGTCAGCACGCGCATGATCGTGCGCCGCAGGAAGTAGGCGACCAGGCCGGGATCGGATTCCACCAGGCGATGGAAATCGGCCGGGCCCAGCTCCAGTACTTCGCAGTCGGCCAGCGCGCGTGCACTGGCGCTGCGCAGGTGATCACCGACCAGCAGGCCAAGCTCACCGAAGAACTCATGCTGGCCGAGCGTCTTGATCACCAGGTCCTCGCCGAAGTCCAGTTCGATCTGGCCCTGGAGGATCACATACATCCGTTCGCCGCGATGGCCACGCTGGAACAACCACTGTCCGGCATGAAGCTTGCATGGACGGGCAAATCTGGCGAACAATGCCACCTCGGCAGCGGACAGCAGCGCGTGCACGATCTCGGCCATCGCCACCCGGGCGATACCTGACGTCACATCACTGTTCTCGGCCGCACCCCTGCCGGTCATTCCCTGCACCCGCCGCCAGCGTCCCCTGGTGAGCCGCGGAGCATAGCACCGCTTTAAAGTGTGCGCCCTATCTCATTTTGACCCTTCTGCCGATCTTGATTGATGTGAAGATCGATGGTGGCCCGTTCTGGTCACGGGTGTCCGGGCAAAACCCCTGCTGGATCAATCCGATGCCGGGTTTCACAGGGTTTCGGCCAAGTTGCCGGCACACGGGGTGCGCCTGATTGACGCTGCCTGCTGGCCGCGCCTTTGCATCGATACAACAACGCCGGCAGGTCCCCCGACCGGCCGGCGTTGTCTGGCCCTTCCCTGGCCACCCTGATCGCTCTGAGGCCCGGTAGTGCCGGCCGCTGGCCGGCAACCATCTGGACCTCGGGAACATCGACGGGTTGCCGGCCAGCGGCCGGCACTACCGCATCACGCAGCGCGTTCGCTGCGCCCGCCGTGGAACTGCTCTTCCTCGGTCGAGCCGGTCAGCGCGGTGGTCGACGACTGGCCCTGCTGGATCGCCTGGGTCACCGCGTCGAAGTAGCCGGTACCGACCTCGCGCTGGTGCTTGACCGCAGTGAAGCCACGCTCGGCCGCTTCGAACTCGGCTTCCTGCAGCTCCACGAACGCGCTCATCTGGCGGCGTGCATAGCCGTGGGCCAGGTTGAACATGCCGTAGTTCAGCGCATGGAAGCCGGCCAAGGTGATGAACTGGAACTTGTAGCCGTAGCTGCCCAGCTCGCGCTGGAACTTCGCGATGGTGGCGTCGTCCAGGTTCTTCTTCCAGTTGAAGCTGGGCGAGCAGTTGTAGGCCAGCAGCTTGCCCGGGAACTTCGCATGGATCGCCTCGGCGAACTTGCGTGCGAATTCCAGATCCGGCTTGCCGGTCTCGCACCACACCAGGTCGGCGTAGGGTGCATAGGCCAGGCCACGGCTGATCGCCTGGTCCAGGCCATTGCGGGTCTTGTAGAAGCCTTCGACGGTGCGCTCACCGGTGGTGAACGGCTTGTCGTTGCCGTCGATGTCACTGGTCAGCAGATCCGCTGCTTCGGCATCGGTGCGCGCGACCAGCAGGGTCGGCACGCCCAGCACGTCGGCGGCCAGGCGCGCCGCGTTGAGCTTCTCGATCGCCTCACGGGTCGGCACCAGCACCTTGCCGCCCATGTGGCCGCACTTCTTCACCGAGGCCAGCTGATCCTCGAAATGCACGCCGGCGGCACCGGCCTCGATCATCGCCTTCATCAGTTCGAAGGCATTGAGCACGCCACCGAAACCGGCTTCTGCATCGGCCACGATCGGCTGCAGGAAGTCGATGTCATCCTTGCCTTCGGCATGGTGCAGCTGGTCGGCGCGCAGCAGCGTGTTGTTGATGCGCTTGACCACTGCCGGCACCGAATCGGCCGGGTACAGCGACTGGTCCGGGTACATCTGGCCGGCCAGGTTGGCGTCGGCCGCCACCTGCCAGCCGGACAGGTAGATGGCCTTCAGGCCAGCCTTGACCTGCTGCATGGCCTGGTTGCCGGTCAGCGCACCCAGCGCGTTGACGAACTCGCGCTCATGCAGCGACGCCCACAGCTTCTCCGCACCCAGGCGGGCCAGTGAATGCTCGATGTGGACGGTGCCGCGCAGGCGCACCACGTCGGCGGCGCTGTAGTTGCGCTGGATGCCTTCCCAACGCGGGTTGGTATCCCAGTCGTGCTGGATCTGTTCGGCAGTGGGCAGCTTGCTCATGTCTTTCTCCAGTTCGGTTCGTGCGTGCAGCGGGGAGGGAAACGGCCGGTTTGCGGGCAGTCGGTCAGTCGATGCGCGCGTAGGCCGGCAGGGTCAGGAAATCGGTCAGTTCGTCGCTGCGGCTCAGTTCGCCGAGCAGGGCGATGGCTTCGCTGATGCGCGCACCACCAGGCAGCGCGGCGGTATCGCCCAGCCGTGCCGGCAGCTGCGAGAGGGTGGAATCCAGCAGCGCCAGATCGATCGCAGTGCCATCGTCCAGCTGCTGGCCCGGTGTGTGCAGCCACTGCCACAGCTGGCTGCGGCTGATCTCGGCGGTGGCCGCGTCCTCCATCAGGTGATGGATCGGCACGCAGCCGTTGCCATCCAGCCACGCCGCCAGATAGCGTACGCAGACTTCCACGTTGCCCTCGAAGCCGGCGCGGGTGATGGTTCCTGGCGGCCGCGCGATCAGTTCGTCGCGGCCGACGCGCACATCCTGGCGCAGCACGCTGTGCTGGTTCGCACCGGGCATGTGTTCGTCGAAGATGGCCATCGCCACCGGAATCAGCGCCGGATGCGCAACCCAGGTGCCGTCATGGCCGGCGGTGACTTCGCGCAGCTTGTCGGCGCGCACCCGGGCCATCGCCTGTTCGTTGGCGGCGGCATCGTTGTTGATCGGGATCTGCGCGGCCATGCCGCCCATCGCATGCGCACCGCGGCGGTGGCAGGTCTGGATCAGCAGTTCCGAATACGCCTTCAGGAACGGCTGGGTCATGGTCACCTGGCCGCGTTCGGGCAGCACGCGGTCGGCGTGGCGGCGGAAGGTCTTCAGGTACGAGAAGATGTAATCCCAGCGCCCGCAGTTCAGGCCGACGATGCGGTCACGCAGTGCGTGCAGGATCTCGTCCATCTCGAACACCGCCGGCAGCGTTTCGATCAGCACGGTCACCTTGATCTGGCCGTGCGGCATTCCGAGCATGCCTTCGATGTGCGACAGCGCGGTCTCCCACAGCGCCGCCTCTTCCATGCTCTGCAGCTTGGGCAGGTAGAAGTACGGGCCGCGGTCCTTGGCCTGCAGGGTGCGGGCGTTGTGGAAGGCGAACACCGCCGCGTCGAACAGGCCGCCGGCGATGAACTGGCCATCGATGCGCACGTGCTTCTCGTCCAGATGCCAGCCGCGCGGGCGCACGATCAGCACGGCCTGTTCGTCGTACGGGCGCAGGGTGTAGTGCTTGCCATTGGCGGCGGTGAATTCCAGATCACCACGCACCGCCGCCGCCAGCGACTGCTGGCCGGCCAGCAGATTGCGCCAGGTCGGCGAGGTCGAATCCTCGAAGTCGGCCATGAACACCTTGGCACCCGAGTTCAGCGCGTTGATGACCATCTTCGGGTCGGTCGGGCCGGTGATCTCGACGCGGCGGTCCTGCAGCGCGGCCGGCAGCGGCGCGACGGTCCAGTCGCCGCTACGGATCGCGAGGGTGTCTTCACGGAAGTCCGGCAGGCCGCCCTGGTCGAAGAACGCCTGGCGCTCGCGGCGGGCCTGCAGCCGTGCCTGCCGGCCCGGTTCCACCGCACGGTGCAGCGACACCAGCAGGGCCAGCAGCGGCGCCGGCAGCACGGTGTCCTGGCCGGCCACGCGGGTCGCCAGGGCGATGCCGGGGGTGGCCTTGCTGGCAGGGGTGGGAACAGCGGAAGCGACGGCGGACATGGGGCAACTCCAGCGGTGGGGGAACGCCTCCACGGTGCCGCCCGGGCCGAGTATTTGGCAAAACAGTTTTTGCAATGCTCTACATAAGTTGTGCTAATACTTGTAACGCCATGACCACGCGCCCCTCACCAAGTCCGCGTTTTTCCTACAAATCCGACCGGTTGAAGCCGCTGCGCGCGTTCTGCCAGACGGTGCGCCTGGGCTCGGTCTCACGGGCGGCTGAGGCACTTTTCGTCAGCCAGCCGGCCATCAGCCTGCAGTTGCAGGCGCTGGAACGGGAGCTGGGGGTGCCGTTGTTCGAGCGCAGCGGGCGGCGCCTGGTGCCCAGCCGCGAGGGCCAGCTGCTGTACGAAATGGCACAGCCGCTGGTGGAGAACCTGGACGGGCTGGAGGCGCGGTTCCGCGACAAGGTGCGTGGCCTGGACGCGGGCGAGCTGAACATCGCCGCCAACAGCTCGACCATCCTGTACCTGCTGCCGAAGATCGTCGAACGCTTCCGCCTGCATCATCCGGACGTGCGCCTGACCCTGCACAACGCGATCAGCGCCGACGGCACCGACCTGCTGCGCGAGGATGCCGCCGACCTGGCGATCGGTTCGATGACCGATGTGCCGGCCGACCTCAGCTACGCGCCGGCCTACCGTTTCGAGCAGGTGCTGATCGCCCCGCATGACCATCCTCTGGCCAGCGGAGGCGAACTGGAACTGGCCGACATCGCGCGCTATCCGCTGGTGCTGCCACCGAAGCGGCAGATCACCTACCGGCTGGTCGACCAGGTGTTCCAGCGCCACCGCATCGCCTACACCGTGGCGCTGGAGGTGGGCGGCTGGGAAGTGATCAAACAGTACGTGGCGATGGGCATGGGCATTTCCATCGTGCCGGCGTTGTGCCTGAACGAGGCCGACCGCGAGCGGCTGGCGGCGCGGTCGATGAAGCGCTGGTTCCCGGAGCGCAGTTACGGGGTGATCGTGCGCCGGGGCAAGGCACTGTCGGCGCAGGCGCGGGCGTTCATCGAGCTGATCCAGCCGGAGTTGTTCAGCCCGCGCGATTACGACCAGAGCGGGCATTCGGAGCGGTGAGGGGTGTTCGGCAGGGCTGCGCCCTGCACCTGCCGAATCAACGTCAACGGCAAAAGCGGGCATTGCATGGGAAGGCTTGGCGGTGTGGGTGGGCAGGACACGCCGTAAACCCTTCCATGGGGGCTCGATGGCGCCATCCATGGCGCCAACGGTCCTGCCCCGCCACACCGCCCCACCTCTGACAGTTGGTCGCTGCTGTTGGTGGGTGCCGACCGTTGGTCGGCACGGGGTCGGATCCCGTTGCTACGCAACGGGCTCTGACCCCATCTCTGATTCATTTCCGGCTGGCGATGCATAGACTGGGCGCATGTCCATCGAACTCCGTCACCTGCGTTACTTCCTTGCCGTTGCCGATACGCTGCACTTCGGCCAGGCGGCCGAGCGGCTGGGCATGTCACAGCCGCCGCTCAGCCAGCAGATCCGGCAGCTGGAGGAACTGATCGGTGCGCGGTTGTTCGTGCGCAGCCATCGTCGTGTGCAGCTGACGCCTGCCGGTGAGCTGCTGCAGGAGCGTGCACGCGCCATCGTGCAGCAAGTGGAAACGGCGGTGGATGAGGTGCAGCGCGCGCAGCGCGGCGAGCAGGGTGAGCTGCACATCGGCCTGACCCGGGCCACGCCGCTGTCGCCGCAGATTCCGCGTTCGATCCTGCGCTACCGCCAGCAGTACCCGCAGGTGCGCCTGCAGCTGAGCGAGATGAACACGCTGCAGCAGATCGATGCGCTGCTCGACGGTTCACTGGACGTGGGCATCATCCGCAAGCGCGCGTTGCCGCCGGAACTGGTGGCGCACAGCCTGTTCGTCGACCCGCTGGCGTTGATCGTGCATGCCGACCACCCCGCCCTGCGCAAACTGTCGAAACAAGGAACGCTGTCGCTGCGCGACTTCGCGCAGGAGCCGTTCGTGGCATTTCGCCGCAGCGCGGGTGCGGGCATCCATGACCACATGATCGCGTTGTGTGCGGCTGCCGGATTCACGCCACGCATCGTGCAGGAGGCGGGTGAAGCCTCGACGCTGATCAGTCTGGCCGCCGCGGGCCTGGGCGCAGCCATCCTGCCGTCGTCGTGCGATCACATCCGGGTGGAAGGATCGCGCTTCGTGGCACTGGCCGATGCTGGCGCGCATTCGGAAGTGCAGCTGGCCTGGCATCGCGAACGGGTGACGCCGCTGATCCGCAACTTCGCTGGGCTGCTGCGCGGGGCGTTCGTGGAGGGCTGAGCGTGCAACCCACCGGGTAGTAGCCAACCTTGGTTGGCCCACGACCACAGCGCCGACCAAGGTCGGCCTCTACCAGAGTAGGATCACGCCGTCACCGGCTGCGGGGCGCGCTGCTGCAGCGCCCAGACAATGCCACCGCCGATCAGGGTCAGCACGGCGGCGAACAGGCACACACCCAGCCAGTCCCACGCCGCATAGGCCAGGCCGCCTAAAGCACCGAGCACACTCGAACCCAGGTAATAGGCAAACAGGTACAGCGCCGAGGCTTCCGCGCGCATCGTGCCGGCACGGCTGCCAACCCAGCTGCTGGCTACCGAGTGACCGCCGAAGAAGCCGAACGTCACCAGCGCGATGCCGAGTGCCATTGTGCTCAGCCAAGGCAGTGCCAGCAGCGCGATGCCGGCGCCGATCAGTGCGAACGAGATCGACAGGATGCGACCGCGGCCGTAGCGCGTGGCCTGCTGGCCCATCCACGCCGAGCTGAAGGTGCCCACCAGGTACACGCTGAAGATCAGCCCGACCACGGTCTGGCTGAGGTGGTACGGCGGCGCCAGCAGGTGGTAGCCCAGGTAGTTGTAGAGGGTGACGAACACGCCCATCAGCACGAACGAGGTGGCGAACAGCCACGGCAGCCCCGGGTCGGCGAACAGCGTGCGCCAGCGCGACGGCAACTGGCGCAGGCCGTCACGGCGGGGATGGAAATGGCGCGACGGCGGCAGCTGCAGCCACAGCAGCACGGTGCTGGCCACCGCGATGATCGAGACCACGCCGATGCCCCAGCGCCAGCCCCAGTGGTCAGCGATGATGCCGGCCAGCAGGCGCCCGCTCATGCCACCAATGGCATTGCCGCCGATGTACAGGCCCATCGCCAGGCCCAGCGCGCGGCTGTCCATTTCCTCGACCAGGTAGGTCATCGCTACCGCCGGCACGCCGCTCAGCGCCAGGCCGAGCAGGGTGCGCAGCACCAGCAGCGTGGTCCAGTCATCCACCAACGCCGTGCTCAGCGACAGCATGGCCGAGGCCAGCAGCGCAGCGATCATCAACGGGCGACGGCCGACCGCGTCGGACAGCAGGCCGGCCAGCAGCATGGCCACCGCCAGCGTGCCGGTGGTCAGCGACAGCGACATCGCGCTGCCGGCGGCGGACACGCCGAAGTGGCGGCTGAATTCGGGCAGCAGCGGCTGCACCGTGTACAGCAGGCCGAAGGTGGAGAAGCCGGCCAGGAACAGCGCCAGCGCGGTGCGGCGGAAGGCCGGTGTGCCCTGCTGGATGCGGGTCTCGGCGTCTGAGTCGACGGTGTGGGGGCGGCGTTCGACGGCCACCGTGGTTTCGCCAGTCATGGAGTCAACGGGCCGGTGGGGACGGCCGGGCGTGGGAGGGAACGGGCCTCAGACTAGGCCCGTCCATCCAGTCGATCCATAACCTGATAGGTCAGGATTGATATACAGGAAGTATCAATTCAGCTTACAGGCGCTGCCACTCGAAGCCGGCGCCCCGGCGGTAATACACCGCCACGGCGCGGCCGTAGACCTTGTCGGCGTCGACGAAGCCGAAGAAGCGGCCATCGAAGCTGTTGCCACGGTGGTCACCCAGCACCAGCACCTTGCCGTCCGGCACCACCAGGTCGGCGATGTCCGGGCCGCCCCCCATGTCCAGATCGAGGCTGGCACGGCGTTCACCGAAGGCTTCCACATCTTGCAGGTTCGCGGTCTGCAGCGGTTGGCCGTTGATGCTCAGGTGCCCTTCGTGCAGCTGCACATGGTCACCGGCCACCGCGGCCACCCGCTTGATCAGGCGGGTGCCGTCGGCGGGCGAATCGAACACCGCCACTTCGCCGCGCTGCGGTGTGCCGGTGGACACCAGTTCCTTGCTGGTGAACGGCAGGCGCAGGCCATAGGCACGCATGTCCACCACCACCCGGTCGCCGGGCTGCAGGGTCGGCTGCATCGAGCCGCTGGGCACCACGTAGTGGTTGGCGAGGGTATCGCGGGCGGCGGCGAGCAGGCCGAGCATCACCAGCAACGGCAGCGCCTCCTTCTTCAGCCAGGCCAGCGCGCGTTCGGAAAAGGGAGGGCGGGCAACAGCGTCCATGACAGGCTCCGGGTAAGTGGTAGCTGCATCAGACCACATCCGGGCCGAAGAGGTTCCCGCGCCGGCGTCCTGTAGAGCCGAGCCCACGCTCGGCTTGCGCTTCGCGCTTCGGTTGCCCACAGCCGAGCGTGGGCTCGGCTCTACAGGAAGGGTTACGCAGGTTTTACACCCCGGCCCGGCCGCGGGCATCGCACCTTTACGGGCAGCACGCGCATCGTGTGCCCACCGCGCCACAGGGCGCATTCCGCAAGGTGTTGTATGACCCTCCTGGTGATCCGCCACGCGTCTCCGTCGGCGCCGCGCCCGCAGCTGCCGGCGCAGCTGAGCGGCCATCGCGTGCTGTGCAGCGACTGCGCCAGCCTGTCCGAAGTGCGCCAGTGTCTGTGCCAGCCGCAGGCGCGCTCGGCCGACTGGGTACTGCTGGATGTCGGCGCCGCCGACGAGGCGCAATGGCAGGCCGAAGGTGGCGCGCTGCAGGCGGCGCTGGAACGGCTGCCGGCGCAGTACATCGAGCTGCAGGCGCCCAGCGAGCCCGGCCTGGAGGCACGCCTGCGCCTGCAGCATGGCCCCGCCGCAGTGGTGGTGGACCAGCGCAGCCAGCAGGCCGGTTACCCGTTGTCGCTGGCCATCGTTGGCCGCCGCCTGGCGCAGGAGGGCTGAGCCATGTCGATCTTCATCATCCGCGGCCCGGAGGCGGCCGGTGCGTTGATCCGCACGGCGATGCCACTGCCGGCGCCGGTACTGAAGTCGCTGGTGCATCGCGCGATCGATGCCGGCACCAGCGTGGCGATCCGTGCCTGCGGTTCGGAACAGGAGCTGCTGGATGCGCTGCGCGTGGCTGATCACAGCCGTGGCGAGGTGACGCTGCTTGATCCGGGTGCGTGTGCCAACAGCCTACGCCTGCAGCGCCTGCTGCCCTACCTGCACAACGCCTACGTGGAAGTGCATGACGACGGCGCAGTGGCCGAGCCGTGCCTGCCGGCCGGTGTCGGCCAGCGCCTGGGCATCGCCGCCGGCTATGGCGCGCAGAGCTATGTGCTGGCGCTGGACATCGCACTGGATCACCTGGGACTGGCCGAGCAGGCCAACCGGGTGCACGTGGGGACGTAACGCTGTCTGTAGAGTCGAGCCATGCTCGACTGGCTTTTCCGCCTTTGTAGAGCCGAGCCCATGCTCGGCTGCCTTTCCAGGAAACATCAGCCGAGCATGGGCTCGGCTCTACACAAAGAAAAACGGCGGGGTTTCCCCCGCCGTTTTCGCTTTCTTACTTCAGCCCGCGGAACTTCAGCAGCGGTTCCACCGACGGGTCCTTGCCGCGGAAATCGCGGTACAGGGTCGACAGCTCCACGCTGTTGCCGCGCGAGAGGATCTTGTCGCGGAACTCCTGGCCGTTGGCCGCGGTCAGGCCACCGTGCTCGGTGAACCACTGGTAGGCGTCATGGTCGAGCACTTCGGCCCAGAAGTAGGCGTAGTAACCGGCCGAGTAACCGCCACCCCAGATGTGGTCGAAGTAGGTGGTGCGGTAGCGCGGCGGCACCTGCGGCAGGTCGACCTTGAACTTCTTCAGCGCGCTGGCTTCAAAGGCGCCGACATCCTGCAGCGGCGCATCGGCCTTCTGCGTGTGCCAGGCCAGGTCGAGCAATGCGGCCGACAGGTACTCGGTGGTCGCATAGCCCTGGTTGAAGCTGCGTGCCTTGAGGATCTTGTCGACCAGTTCCTGCGGCATCGCCTCGCCGGTCTTGTAGTGCTTGGCGTAGTTGGCGAACACCTTCGGATCCAGCGCCCAGTGCTCGTTGAACTGCGACGGGAACTCGACGAAATCACGCGAGGTGGCGGTGCCGGCAATCGACGGGTACTTCACGTTCGAGAACATGCCGTGCAGCGCATGGCCGAACTCATGGAACATGGTGGTGACGTCGTCGAAGCTGATCAGCGCAGGCTGGCCGGCGGCCGGCTTGGTGAAGTTGCAGACGTTGTAGACCACCGGCTTGGCACCGGTCAGGCCGTCCTGCTCGACGAACACGTCCATCCAGGCGCCGCCGGACTTGCTGTCACGCTTGAAGTAGTCGGTGTAGAACAGCGCCAGCGAGGTGCCGTCCTTGTCGAACACTTCGTACACCTTCATGTCCGGGTTGTAGGTCGGAATGTCGGTACGCGGCTTGAAGGTGATGCCGTACAGCTGGGTGGCGGCGTAGAAGACGCCGTTCTGCAGCACGTTGTCCAGTTCGAAGTACGGCTTGATCTGCGACTCGTCCAGATCGTACTTGGCCTTGCGCACCTGCTCGGCATAGAAGTCCCAGTCCGAAGCGGCGACCTGGAAGCCGCCCTTCTGCGCGTCGATCACCTTCTGGATCTCGCCGGCTTCGGCACGGGCCTTGGCGGTGGCGGCCGGCACGGTGTCGGTCAGCAGCTTCAGCGCGGCGGCCGGGGTCTTGGCCATCTGGTCGCCCAGCTGGTAGTCGGCGAAGGTGTCGAAGCCGAGCAGCTTGGCCTTCTGCGCACGCAGCTGGGCCAGGCGCTGCACGGTCTGCCGGGTGTCATTGGCATCGCCGCGCTCGGCACGGGTTTCCGAAGCCTTCAGCACGGCGGCACGCTGGTCGCGGTCACTCAGCGAGCCGAGCACCGGCTGCTGGGTGGTGTTCTGCAACGGCAGCAGGAACTTGCCATCCAGCTTGCGCTCCTTCGCTGCGTTGGCGGCGTTGTTGATCGCATCCTCGTCCAGGCCGGCCAGCTTGGCCTTGTCGTCAACGACAACGGCCGCAGCGGCGGTAGCGGCCACCAGACGGGTGTGGAACTGGGTGGAAAGGGTGGTTTCTTCCACGTTGAGCTTGCGCAGGCTCGCCTTGTCGGCGTCGGACAGCTGCGCGCCGGCGCGCACCAGGCCGTCGTAGTAATGCTCGACCAGGCGCTTCTGCACCGGGTCCAGTTCCAGCGTGTCACGCTGGTCGTACAGCGACTTCACGCGCGCGAACAGCTTCGGATCGAGGTTGATCTCGTCCTGGTGCGCGGCCAGCTTCGGCGCCACCTCTTCCTGGATCTTCTGGCGCGCATCGTTGGTGTCGGCCTGGACCAGGCCGAAGAAGATGCGCGACACGCGGTTCAGGGTCTCGCCGCTGCGCTCCATCGCCACGATGGTGTTGTCGAAGGTGGCCGGTTCGCTGCTGTCGGCGATCTTGCGCACGTCGGCCAGGTGCTGGCGCATGCCTTCCTCGAACGCCGGCAGGTAGTCGCTGTCCTTGATCTTGTCGAACTGCGGCGCCTGGAACGGCAGCGTGCTGGCGCTCAGCAGCGGATTGGTGGAGGCTTCGGCCGGCTGCTGGGCCGGGGCTTTCTGGGCATCGGACACGGGGGTGGACTCCTTGCCGGAACAGGCCGCCAGCGCCAGGCTGATGGCGGCGGCCAGGACTACGGTACGCGACATGTAAAACGCTCCTTGGGCAGACGGTACGGGATACCAGCCCTCCACCCTACTCCTGTCGCGCTCGCCCGGCATGTGCCGGACGTGGCGTCTATGCGGCGACCTGCGGCCGGCTCAGACCGTACCGCGGGTCTTGCCCATCCACGGCCGGTAGAACTCACGGATGGCGGCCATGTCGGCGGCGTCATCGCCGCTGGGCGTGAACAGCGGGCCGATGCCGATGGTCTTTTCCGGATAGTGGAAGTACGCGGCCAGGATCGGCACGTCGGCCATCCGGGCGATCTTCAGGAAGCCGGCCTTCCAGTCCTTCACGGCCTTGCGGGTGCCCTCGGGCGTGATGGCGAACCACATCTTCTCGTTGTTGCGCAGCAGGTCCACCGCCTGGCCCACTGTGCCCTGCGGCGAGCTGCGGTCCAGCGGGATCACGCCCAGCTTGTGCAGCAGCGGACCCAGCGGCCACCAGAACAGCGAGGCCTTGCCCAGCACCTTGACCTTCATGCCCAGTGCGATCTTGGCCGCCATGCCCCACAGGCCATCCCAGTTGGACGAATGCGGGGCGATGATGAAGACCAGCCTCGGGATGTCAGGCAGGGTACCGGTCACCTTCCAGCCGCCCATGCGCAGGGTGCAGCGCGCCAGCCAGCGCAGGAAGGCGTTGGGTTTGACCTGCGGCATCTGCGGCGGCACAGCCGGCAGCAACGAAGTCGGGTTGTTCAAGCAATCACTCCCAGTCACGTGATGAGCGCCCGCGCTTGATCTGCGCGCGCCCGCGTTTGGCGTCCAGACGACGCAGTTTCGACCCGAGGGTCGGCTTGGTGGCCTTGCGCGGTTTGGGCACGCTCAGCCCGGCCTGGATGAAGGCCGCCAGCCGATCGCGCGCATCCTCGCGATTGCGATCCTGGGTCCGGAAACGTTGCGCGTCGATGACCAGCACGCCTTCGCCGGTCATGCGCCGGTCACGCCGCGCCAGCAGGCGCATGCGCAACGGTTCGGGCAACGAGGGCGAGTTGGCCACGTCGAAACGTAGTTCCACCGCGGTGGAGACCTTGTTGACGTTCTGGCCACCGGCACCACTGGCACGCACGAACCGCTCGACGATCTCGCCGTCGGGGATTTCAAGCTGCGCGCTGATGGTGACCGGTCCACTGCCCATCCGCGCATTGTAGCGGCAGCCACGTGCCGGAGTGCGGCATCGCGCACCGTATGCCGCCGATCAGGTACCGAACACGCCGCCTTCGCCTTGGCTGCGGGTATGCTGGCCGTCCCATGTACTGCAGGAAGCCCCGCATGACCCGCACCGCACCCGCCCTGCCGTCCCTGCTGCGCCGCGCCGCCCTGCTGCTGGCGCTGGCCGTGGCCAGCGTTCCGGCCCTGGCCGCGCCGCCGACCGATGGCGACATCAACCGCCTGCTGTCCGCGTCACGTGCGCAGAGCATGATCGACACCATGCTGCCGCAGATCGAGGCGATGCAGCAGCAGCAGTTCCAGCAGGTGGCCGCACAGCGCCAGCTCAACGCCCAGCAGCAGGAACAGCTGAAGCGGATCCAGGCGCGGACCAGCCAGACCCTGCGCCAGGCCCTGTCGTGGCAGCAGCTGCGGCCGATGTACGTGGACCTGTACAAGAAGACCTTCAGCAAGGAAGACGTGCTGGCGATGGCCGAGTTCTACGAGAGCGCGGCCGGCCAGAGCCTGCTGGACAAGACCCCGGCCCTGATGCAGAACGTGATGGTGGCGATCCAGGCACGCATGCAGCCGCTGTTTGCGGATCTGCAGAAGGATCTGGAAGCAATCGTCAACGAGCCGGAAAAGAAATAACGGGGTGCGCCGGGCCACGCCCGGGCGCTGGCTGTAGAGCCGAGCCCACGCTCGGCTTACCGCAGCAGCATCAGGCGTCGTCCACCTGCCAGCCGAACAGGTCCAGCACCTTCTGGAACTCGCGGTCCAGCGGCGCACGCACATCCACCGTGCCACCGTCCGGATGCGGGAAGCGCAGGCGCTCGGCGTGCAGCAGCATGCGGTGCACGCCCTGCATGCGGAAGATGCGGTTGTGGCGGCCATCACCGTGGCTGGTGTCGCCGATCATGTGATGCGAGAGATGCTTCAGGTGCCGGCGGATCTGCCGGAAGCGCCCGGTCTGCGGCTGGCAGCGCAGCAGCGCGTAGCGCGAACTGGTGAACTCACCGACCGGCACCGACAGCTCGCCGGTGGCCAAGCGCTGGAAGTCGGTGACCGCCGGCTTCTTCACCGGCTTGCCGGGGCCGCCATCCAGGTCATGGTCGACCTGCCAGGAGAGCTCGGCCGGCCAGCCCCGGCAGACGGTCAGGTAGTCCTTCAGCACCTCGCCGCCCATCAGGGCCTTGCCCAGTGCACTGGCGGTATCGCGGTCGAAGGCCAGCAACAGGCAGCCACTGGTGGCGCGATCCAGCCGGTGGACCAGGAAGATCGGGCGGCCCAGCTGCTCGCGCAGGCGGTCGGCCAGGAAATCGTCTTCGCCACGGGCCAGCTTGCTGTCGTGGACCATCAGCCCGGCAGGCTTGTTGACCACGGCCAGGCGTTCATCCAGGTGCAGCAGCTGCAGGGGCGCGGTGTCGGTCTCGACCGCGGCGAGGGTCTCGGGTTCGGTGCTCACCGCGGGATTATAAAGGCCTGCCTTCTGTAGAGCCGAGCCCACGCTCGGCGGCTCTGCGCGACCGGCAACAGCCTGCCAACCAAGGTTGGCACCTGCCTGTAGAGCAGTCAGGCGCTGCGTACGGCCAACAGCTCCCCATTGCCCACCGGCACCAGGCTGGTGCTGAAGTCCGGATCAGCCTCCAGCAGCGCCCGCAGCGGTTCCATCTGTTCTGCATGCGAGGTGGCGTTGTCCACCACCAGCAGGCCACCCGGGCGCAGCACGCGACGCAACTGCGGCCACCAGCCGGCGTATTGCCCGCGGTCCGAATCGAGGAACAGCAGGTCGACGCTGGCATCCGCGGCCAGCGCCAGCCACGGTCCTGCATCGTCGTGGACCAGCGTGATGCGATCGGCCAGGCCACTGCGCGCGAAGGTGTCACGCGCCATCGCCACCTTGTCCTCCGCGTATTCCAGCGTGGTCACGTGGCCGTCGATGGCGGCGGCAGCCTCGGCCAGCCACAGCGTCGAATAGCCGTTGGAGGTGCCGATCTCCAGCACCCGGCGCGCAGCGCCGAAGCGGACCAGCACGGACAGGAATTCACCTGTCTCCGGCGTGATGTTGAGCATGCGGCGGCCACGCGCGCTTTCGCGGGCGTCGTTGTCTGCGCCGAAGCGGGTCAGTTCGTCCTTGAGTGCCTGCAGCATGGGGCCTACTTCCACCACGCGCGCAGCAGCGCCACTGCGCCGACCGCACCAGACAGCCAGCTCCACGCCGGCACGTCGCCCCAGTACCAGCCCGGTGGCTGCAGCACATACATCAGTGCGGCGATGGCCAGCAGGCCGACGCCGGTGATCGCGCCGACCGCATGCTTCTGCAGGCGCTGCACGCTGGCATCCAGTGCGGCCAGGTCGCGCGAGCGCATCGACAGTTCGTGGCGACCTTCCACCTGCTGGGTCAGCCAGGCATGCACCAGGCGCGGCATGTCCGGCGCGTGGGTCATGATTTCCGGCAGGCGCTTGCCGATCTCGCGTACCACCCGGCGCGGGCTGTAGCGCTCGCGCAGGATCTTCGCCAGCACCGGCTTGGCCACTGCCCAGATGTCGATCTGCGGATCGAGCTGGCGGCCGACGCCTTCGATGTTCAGCAGGGTCTTCTGCAGCAGGATCAGCTGCGGCTGCAGGGTCAGCTGGTAACGCTGCGCCACGCGGAACAGCTTCATCAGCACTTCGGCCAGCGAGATCTGCGACAGCGGACGGGTGAAGTACGGCTCGCACACCGAGCGCACGGCCGCTTCCAGGTCATCGATGCGCACGTTGTCCGGCATCCAGCGCGCCTGCACATGCAGTTCGGCGATACGGCGGTAGTCGCGGTTGAAGATGGCCATGAAGTTCTCGGCCAGGTAGTACTGATCTTCCTGCGAGAGCTGGCCCATGATGCCGAAGTCCAGCGCGATGAAGCGCGGGTTGGCGCGGCGCGCCGGATCGGTGTCGACCCAGATGTTGCCGGCGTGCGCATCGGCATGGAAGAAGTTGTCGCGGAACACCTGGGTGTAGAACACCCGCACGCCCTTGGCGGCCAGCGCCTTGCGGTCGATGCCGGCCTTGTCCAGCGCGGCGATGTCGTCGGACGGAATGCCCCACACGCGCTCCAGCGTCAGCGCGCGCTCGGCGGTGTGGCTCCAGATCACTTCCGGCACGTACAGGTCGTCGCTGTTTTCCCAGAAGCGGCGCAGCACGCTGGCATTGGCGCCTTCGCGCTGCAGGTCCAGCTCGGCGGACAGGGTGTTTTCGACCTCGGCCACCACTTCGCGCGGACGGATCTTGTCGGCGCGCGGATGGGTGCGCTCGACCAGGGCGGCCAGCGAATTGAGCAGGGCGATATCGGCGTCGATCTGCTTCTCGATGCCCGGGCGCAGCACCTTGACCACGACCTGGCGGCCATCGGCCAGCGTAGCCGCGTGCACCTGTGCGATCGAGGCCGAGGCCAGCGGTTCGGTGTCGAAGCTGGCAAATGCCTCGCTGACCGGCAGGCCGAGCGCTTCCTCGACGATGCGACGCGCGGTCTCGCCATCAAACGGCTTGACCCGGTCCTGCAGCAGGGTCAGTTCGTTGGCCACATCCGGCGGGACCAGATCGCGGCGGGTGGACAGGATCTGGCCGAACTTGACGAAGATCGGGCCGAGATCCTGCAGCGCCAGGCGCAGGCGCGCACCGCGCGACTGTGCGGCGATGTCGGCCGAGGCGCGCGGCACGAACGGCTTGGCCAGGCGCAACCAGCGCTCGGCCGGTGTGCCCTGCAGCAGGTCGTCGAGGCGGTAACGCAGGATCACCCGGCCGATGCGGCTGGCGCGCAGCACGGCCTTCATGCGGCACCCCGCAGGCGCTGTACGCGTGCACCCAGTCGCTCGACGTCGTCGCGCAGCACGTCCACGTCATCGTGGAAGGCATCCAGTTCAGCGCGCGGCACTACATCGCGCGATTCCTCGGTGATGAACTCGGCGGCGCTGTGGGCCAGGTCGACCGCGCCCTGGCGCGCGTGCTGCAGGGCGCTGCGCAGGGTGTTGGCGACCTGCACGCCCAGTACCTCGCCGAACACGCTGACGAACGGTTGCTGCCAGTCGGGGTCGAAGCCCTTGGCGAGCTGCTGCAGGCGACGTGCCAGTTCGGCGTCGCCGGCCACGCGCACGCGACCCTTGCTGTTGGTGTCGCCGCGCCGTGCGTTGGCCAGCAGCGGCAGCTGCGCGAGCACGCCGGCCAGGCTGCTGCGCACGGCCAGGTCGGCTTCCTGCGCGTCCACCGGGCCGACCCGCAGCTGGTCGCCGTCGACGCTGATGCGCATGGCCAGCGACGGCGCTTCCAGGGTCAGATCGATATGCCGGCCATCCAGGCTGGTCAGCGCATGGCGGGTATCCGGATCCAGCGCCAGCGCGCGGTTCAGGGCGATCTGCAGGGCGCGGCCAGCGACCGGCTTGAGGGACTTGAGCAGGGAGAGAGCCATGTGTGCATTCTACCTGCGTGGGTGGGGGGCTTGGGCCGGGCTGCCGCCCGGCACCCGCAGAGGCACCGGCCGCTGGCCGGCAAGATCAACATCAAAAGCGGGCTATCCGTGGGATGGCGGGGTGGGTCCGGTTGCGGGGGACGCTGCAAGTACGTCCATGTAAGCTCGGTCGCCGCATCCATGCGGCTCACGCCCCCGCAACCGGACCCACCCCGCCTTCGACAGGTTCCTGCTGCTGTTGGTGGGTGTCGACCTTGGTCGACACGGCAGATCGCCATGCGTGGATGGATTTCTGGTTCATCTGTGCCTCACGCGGAGGGCCGATGAAGGTTCATGCTATGAGGCCACGCAATGCACAGGACATCGCAACACCATGGCACGGACCCGGGTCGGCATCATCTTCGGTGGCAAGTCTTCCGAGCACGAAGTTTCGCTGCAGTCGGCGAAGAACATCCTCGATGCGCTCGATCGCGAGCGCTTCGAGCCGGTGCTGGTCGGTATCGACAAGCAGGGCCAGTGGCATCTGAGCCAACCCGATACCTTCCTGATCAATGCCGATGATCCGTCGCGCATTGCGCTGCATCGGTCCGGTACGTCGCTGGCGGTGCGCCCGGGTGCAGAGCAGGCGCAGCTGCAGCCGTCCGATGCGGCCAGCGCGCTCGGCCAGATCGATGTGGTGCTGCCGATCGTGCACGGGCCGCTGGGCGAGGACGGTGCGCTGCAGGGGCTGCTGCGCATGGCCAACCTGCCCTTCGTCGGCTCGCCGGTACTGGGTTCGGCGGTGGCGATGGACAAGGACGTGACCAAGCGGCTGCTGCGCGACGCCGGACTGCAGGTGGCACCGTGGCTGTGCATCCGTCGCCATCAGGCGGCGGCGGTCGATGTCGATGCGGTGATCGCGCAGCTCGGCCTGCCGCTGTTCGTGAAGCCGGCCAACCAGGGTTCGTCGGTGGGCGTGAGCAAGGTCAAGGATGCGGCGGGCTTCGCCGAGGCACTGGCATTGGCGCTGCGCTACGACCACAAGGTGCTGGTGGAATCGGCGGTGGTCGGCCGCGAGATCGAGTGCGCGGTGCTGGGCAACGAACATCCGCAGGCCAGCCTGTGCGGGGAAGTGGTGGTGCACGACGAGTTCTACGCCTACGACACCAAGTACATCAACGCCGATGGTGCCGAGGTGGTGGTGCCGGCGGATATCGATGCTGCAAGCCAGGCGCGGATCCAGCAGACCGCGCTGCAGGCCTACCAGGCGCTGGAGTGTGCGGGCATGGCGCGCGTGGATGTGTTCCTCACCGCAGACGGTGAGATCGTCATCAACGAGGTCAACACGCTGCCGGGCTTCACCCGCATCAGCATGTACCCGAAGCTGTGGGGCGCCAGCGGTGTGGACTACACCACGCTGATCACGCGGCTGATCGAACTGGCGCTGGAGCGCCATGAAGCCGATCGCGGATTGCACAGCGCCGTGTAGCGGCGCTGTGTGTAGCGTCGAGCCATGCTCGACCCTGGAGATGCAGCCGAGCATGGCTCGGCTCTACAGGAGGCGTGCCGACCAACGGTCGGCACCCACCGGGAAGCGACGTGCCGGCCGGTGACCGGCACGTCCTGCAGGTTCTATCCGCGCTTGCGGAACATCGAGATCACTGCCAGTACCAGGAACACAACGAACAGGATCCAGGCAATGTTGCTGGCAGCACCGGCGATGCCGGAGAAGCCGAGCACGGCGGCGATGATGGCGATGACGAAAAAGATGACGGCGTAATGCAGCATGGCGCTCCTCGCAGATGTCCGGGCCGTTGGATGGCGTGGGTCCATCCTCCCGATCTGGCGGTGTGCAGCCAGTGACGGCGATCTATGCAGCAGATGAAGCCTTCAGCCTGCGCAGCCCTTCCTCGATGCTGACCCGCGGCACGTAGCCGAAGTCGCGGCGTGCCGGCTCCATGCTGTACCAGTGCGGCGTGCACAGCTGCTCGGCCAGGAAGCGGGTCAATGGCGGCTCGCCGCGCAGGCGCAGCAGCGGCCACAGGCGCTCGCAGACCGCACCGATACGGTAGGCGGTCTTGAAGCTGATCGCCTTGTCCACCGTCGGCGCACCCATGGCGGCCAGCAGCTTGTTGACCAGCTCGCGCATCGGCAGCGGCTCACCGTTGGAGATGAAGTAGGCCTTGCCCGCACACGCGGCACCCGGCGCCAATGCCTCGAAAGCGAGGAAGTGCGCGAGCGCGGCATTGTCGATGTAGGTGGTATCGACCTTGTTGCTGCCATCGCCCACCAGGCGCAGGCGACCCTGCCGTGCACGTTCGGCCAGGCGCGGCACCAGCTGCTGGTCGCCCGGACCCCAGATCAGGCGCGGGCGCAGCGCCACCGTCGCCAGCGAGGCGTCGTTGGCGGCCAGCACGCGCTGTTCGGCAATCGCCTTGGTCGCCGCATACGGCGCCTGGAAGTCCTCGCCGTAGGGCACTTCATCCGCGCGCAGGCCTTCCACTGGATGGGTGGCACGGTGCGTCACGCTGGGCGTGGAGGTGTAGACCAAGCGGCTGATGCCATGCGCACGGCAGGCGGCGATCACATTGTCGGTGCCGACCACGTTGGCCTGGTGGTAGCTGTCATAGCTGCCCCAGGCGCCGGCCTTGGCACCGTTGTGGAACACCGCATCGACGCCGGCCACCGCGTGCAGCACCGCCTGCGCATCGGCCAGGTCGCCACGGATCTGGCCCACGCCCATCGCCTGCAGTTCCGGGTAATGGCTGCGGTTGAACGCCAGCACCTGGTGGCCACGCTCGACCAGCCCGCGGCACAGCGCCTGGCCAAGGAAACCACCACCACCGGTGACCAGGATCTTCATGCGCGCTTCTCCAGTTCGGCGCTGGCCCAGACGGCGAGCTTCTCGCGGCCGATCTTGGCGTTGTGACGGATATCGACGGGGAACGCCGGATGCACCAGGAAATGCTGCAGGCCGGCCTCAGGCGTGCGCGCTGCGGCATGCGCACGCAGCGCTTCCTGCAACGCCGGGCTGTCTGCCTGGCCACGCTGCAGTTCCACGCACAGCACCGGCACCTGTGCACCCGGGGCGCCGACACCGACCAGTGCAGTGCGCGCCACCCCGGCCACGGTGTTGAACACCGGCTCGACCTGCTCGGTGTACAGCGGTCCGCGCGCGGTTTCCACGCGCTGCGTCTTGCGTCCGCAGAACCACAGGCGGCCCTGCGCATCGAAGTAACCCACATCGCCCATGCGATGGACCACGCGCGTGCTGCCATCGGCCAGCGTCTCGCGGATCTTCGCTGCCGCCGTCGCCTGCGGGCGGTTGAAGTAGGTGTCGGTGGCGGTCGGCCCGGCTACGGTGATCTCGCCCACCTCGCCGGTGGACAGCACGCGCGCCTGCGACCAGTCCGGCAGCGGCGCGTCATCGATGGCGATGATGCGCACTTCGTTTGGCTCGACCACGCTGCCCACGCAGGTACCGGCACCTGCTTCGGTAGCAGCACGGGTGCGCTCCAGCTCGCGGCCCTCGACCACCGCCACCGGCAGGCACTCGGTGGCGCCATAGGGCGTCCAGAACTGCGCGTCGGCCGGCAGCAGGCTGCGGATGGTGGCGACCACGTCCGGCGGCACCGGCGCACCGGCCGAGGTCACCCGGGTCACCGTCGGCAGCGGCCGCCCATGCTTCGCCAGCACCCGCATCAGCGCCGGCGAGCCGAACAGCTGGGTCACGCCGAAACGCTGGATGGCGTCGTGCAGGCGCGCCGGGTCGGCCTGCGCCGGCCGGGTCGGGTCCATGTCCGGGATCACCGAGGTCAGGCCCAGCGCAGGATCGAACAGCGCGAACGGCGGGAAGGTCGGCAGGTCCACCCCGCCCGCTTCCATGCCGAAGGCGCTGCCCAGCAGCTGGATCTGCCCGACGAAGTGGCGATGGCGGTAGACCACGCCCTTGGGCACGCCGGTGGAGCCGCTGGTGAACAGGATCGCCGCCATGTCCTCACCGTCGGTGGCGGCCAGCATCGCCCCCCCGTTGGCGCCGGCGCGCTCCAGCGCGGCCAGGGTGGTTCCGCCCCAGCCGAGGCGGCGGCCGACGGTCACCAGGCGCGCCGCCGACGGTGCCCAGCGCAGCACCAGCCGCGCCACATGGGCCAGCGGAATGCCGATGAAGGCTTCCGGCTGCGCCTCGTCCAGGCACTGTTTCAGCGCGCGCCTGTCGATGCCCGGGTCGACCAGCACCGGCACCGCGCCCAGCTTGAACAGCGCGAACATCAACAGGAAGAACTCCGGCGAGGGCCGCACCATCACCACCGTGCGCACCCCGCGGCCGATCCCGTAGCCGGCCAGGCCGGCGGCCATGGCGTCGCTGCGGGCGTCCAGCTGGCGGTAATCCAGGGTGACGTCGTAGGCGGCCATGCCGTTGCCGGCGCCCCGGCGGCCGGGGCAGCGGATGGCGATCTGGTCGGGGCGTTCACGCGCCAGTTCAGGCAAACGGGCCGCAATATTGCAGGGTCGGTTCATCCGTTCATTGTCGCCGCTAACGGAATTTCTTGCGCGGCGGCCCACTTCGTGGAAAATCCGCACCCTCGTTCCTGATTCCGACTGCCGCCCGAGGCGGCTTGCCCATGCAACATCCCTGCATGACCTGCGGCGCCTGCTGCACCCAATACCGCGTGGCCTTCCACTGGATGGAATCAGACGAGGTCACCCCCGGTGGCGTGCCACACCAGCTCACCGAGGTGCTGGACCCGCATCGCCTGTGCATGCGCGGCACCCATTCCAAGCCGGTGCGCTGCGTGGCGCTGGATGCGCAGATCGGCGTGTATTCGCGCTGCACCATCCACCCCAACCGGCCCAGCGTGTGCCGTGAGGTGGATGCATCGTGGGAGTACGGCAAGGCCAGCCCGCAGTGCGACAAGGCGCGCATCGCCTATGGCCTGGATCCACTGACGCTGGCCGACTGGCGTTGGCGCGATGACGCCGACAATGATGACGATCATCCGGACGACAACGGCAACAGCCCGTCTTCGCCGCCGCAGGCGCCGGTCGCCGCATAATCCGGTGTGCCGACCAACGGTCGGCACCCACCCATACCTTCCACGTGTGGGTGCCGACCGTTGGTCGGCACACCTCTCAGATCGGGTTCTTGTCCAGGAACGCGCGGATCTCCGGCACCAGCACCTCGTGCTTGTCTTCCAGCACGTAATGCCCGGCATCCTCGAAGGCATGCACCTGGGCCCGCGGCAGCGCGGCCTGGAAGCCCTTCAGGAAGTGGTGGTCGAACACGAAGTCGCGCAGGCCCCAGCCGAGGAAGGCGGGGCGGTCGGCGAACGACGGCAGCGCCTTGCCGGCACGCTCCAGCAGCGACCACGCCCTGTCGGCCGGCGACAGCGGGATGTCCTGCATGAAGCGGATGGTGCTGATGCGGTTGGCGTAGCTGTTGTACGGCGACACGTAGGCGCGGCGCACGTCGGCCGGCATCTTCCGCTCCACGCCCAGCCACGAGGCGCCGGACGAGAATGCGTTGAAGCTGCGGATGATCCACTCGCCGATCTTCCAGTGGCGGCCCAGCGCGATCTGCCACGGCATCTTCTTCGCGGCCGGCATCGGGAAGGCGGCGGTGTTGAGCACCACCAGGCGCTTCACCTGGTCGTGGTGCGACAGCGCCCAGCCGAAGCCGATCATGCCGCCCCAGTCGTGCACGGCCAGGGTCACCGGACCGGTAATGCCCAGGTGCTTCAGCAGCGCATCAAGGTCGTCCACGCGCGACTGCAGCGTGTATTCGTAGCGGCTGTCGTCCGGCTTGTCCGACAGGCCCATGCCGATGTGGTCCGGCACGATGCAGCGGTACGTGTCCGAGAGGCCGGCCACCAGCGTGCGCCAGTAATAGCTCCACGACGGGTTACCGTGCACCATCACCACCACCTCGCCGTCGCGCGGGCCTTCGTCGAGATAGTTCATCGACAGGCCAGGGCGCACTTCGAAGCGCTGCGGGTGGGCGGGGTAACCGGGGAGATCGCGCATGCGGAGCACCTAAGGAGAATCGCGGCGCGGTATAGAGCCGAGCCGATGCTCGGCTGCTCTCCGGTCCGCTGCGGAAGAGCCGCGCTGCGCGCGTGAGCCGAGCATGGCTCGGCTCTACAGGAGGTCGGGCAGCGGGCTGCTTACCAGACCACTTCAGCCATCGAACAGTTCAGGCCCGAGCCGATGCCCAGAAGCGCGATGCGATCGCCCTTCTTCAGCTTGCCCAGCTGCTTGAGCTTGCTCAGCACGATCGGCACCGAGGCCGGGCCGATGTTGCCGTGCTCGCCGAAGATGGTCATGACCTTCTTCGGGTCGATGCCGAAGTTCTTGATGAACGCGGCCGTGTGCGGCTGGCTGACCTGGTGGATCACGAACTGGTCCAGCTCTTCCACGGCCCAGCCGAGTGCAATCTTGGCGGCGCTGAAGGTCTTCTGCGCCAGCTTGATGCCTTCGATCAGCAGCAGGCGGGTATCGGTGACCATGCGGTCCAGGTTGCCCAGGCACAGCTGGTTCCACTCGGTGGCCGAGCGGGTCACGCCGCCCTTGTAGCGCGGGGCGTCCGGCACCAGCTCCGAGCGCGCCATCACCATGGCCGCAGCACCCGAACCGGTGGTCAGCGCCGCCAGCTCGTTGCGGAAATCGTCAGCGGTGACGTCCGGGGCGGTCATGCGCTCCAGGGTCTTCTCGTACACCAGGTTGGCGGTCTCGCCATCCACCACCAGCGCGTAGTCGATATCACCGCGCTCGATCATGCGCGCCGCGATATCCATGCCGTTGATGAAGGCCAGGCAGGCATTGGCGACGTCGAAGGTCATGCATTCGTCGCTGACGCCGAGGTTGCCGGACACGATGGAGGCCGTGGACGGCTCCAGGTAGTCACGGCTGACCGAGGTGTTGACCAGCAGGCCGACCTGGGTCGCGGTGATGCCCGCGTCTTCCAGTGCCTTGCGGCCGGCCATGGTGGCGGCGTCCGACGCCAGCACGCCGTTGTCCCACAGGCGGCGGGCATGGATGCCGGCGATATCGCCGAGCACGTCGGTGCGGATACCGAGGCGATCCAACGTCGGCTGCAGGCGTTCGTTGATTTCCTTGGTCGTCAGCGTATGCGGCGCGTCGACGTGTGCCAGGCCGGCGATCGAGACATTCTTGAAGAGCATCGAGGTTAGCGCCAAGGCTCAGGCAAAAGGGGGCGCTATTCTATAACCCCCGGGCTTTCACCGCATCTTTACGAATTCAGCCTTGCCCGTATGGTGAAGCGTTCAGCGCGGCGGGCACTGGAAGGCGGCGAAGCGCTGGCTGCCATCGGCCGGGGCCGCAGCGGCCTGCACGGCATTGGCGCCGGCGCTCGGGGCCTCGTTGCGGGCCAGGGTTTCCAGCTCTTCCTGCACCCGCAGCGGGTTGCGGTTGTAGAAACCGACCTTGCTCTTCACGGTCACCACCACCTCGCCCTTGGCGATGCAGCCGGCGGGAACCGGGCCTGCCGGCAGCACGCGGGTCGCCTTGCCGGCCGGTTCGATCGGCACCCAGGTACAGGCGGTGACGGTGAGCAGCAGGGAGGAAAGCAGCAGAACGCGCATGGGCAGATCCTGGAAGGGTATGGGGGGGATTCTGCCTGAACAGCCTGAATCGGGGGTAGCCGGTGGGGGACGGATCCCCCGCAGGGCGCTCTGGCCCGTCTTCGGGTCAAGGAGTTGCCGGCCAGCGGCCGGCACTACCGGGGGAGCCGGCCCGCCCCATGGCGGGCCGGGTCTTGCCTTACTTCTTGACCGGGTTGCCTTCGGCATCGATCACCGTCACCTCGCCCAGGTTCAGCGCACGCACGGCCGCTTCGGTCTGCTTGAGGTCACCCACCACCACCCAGGTCAGGGCCTGCGGCTTGATCTCGGCGGCGGCCTGCTGCACCTGTGCCGGGGTCATCGACTCGATCTCGGCCTTGCGGCGCAGCACGTAGTCGTCCGGGCGCTTGAACTGCACGATCGAACCGATGGTCGACGCTACCGCGCTGGCGGTCTCGTAGGCACCGGGCAGGCTCAGGGTCTGGATGTTGCGGATGCGGTTGACCTCGGCGGCGGTGGCCGGCTTGCTGCCATCGGCGAACGCGGCGATTTCCTTGCGCATTTCCGCCATCGCCGGACCGGTCTTGTCGATCTGCACCGGCGCGCTGGCCATCCACGGACGCTGGCCCACCGAGTTGACCGCGCTGCTGCGTGCACCGTACGACCAGTGCTTGTCTTCACGCAGGTTCATGTTCAGGCGCGAGGTGAAGTCACCGCCGATCACGCCGTTGGCGATGTCGAAGCGGGTCGAGCTGGCAGCGCTCGAAGGCGCCACCACCTGGCCGGCGAACAGGTTGGCCTGCACCGCGCCCGGCTGGTCGATCAGGAACACGCGCGGGCCCTTCGGCAGCGCTACGTCGGTGGCCGCCTTCACCTGCGGGGCGTCGCCACTGGCCTTCCAGTCGCCCAGCTGCTTGTCCAGCAGCGGCACGATCTCGGCCAGGGTGGTGTCACCGACCACGATCAGGGTGCCGTTCTGCGGGCGCAGCCAGTCGTGGTGGAAGTCGACCAGGTCTTCGCGGGTCAGGCCATTGATCGCCGCTTCGTCACCGCTGCCGGTGAACGGAATGGCGTACGGGTGGCCCTTCCCGTACAGCAGCGGCGGCAGCACGCGCATCGCGACGGCACCCGGGTTGACCTTCTCCTGCTGGATGCCGGCGATCCAGCTCGCCTTGACCCGGTCGATCTCGCCCTGCTCGAAGCGCGGCTCACGCAGCAGGTCGCGGTACAGCGCCAGCGACGGTGCCAGGTTTTCCTTCAGCGCCGACAGGTCCACGCTCATCGAGTCCAGGCCGGCCGAGGCATCCAGGCTGGCACCCAGCGCGTCGGCGGCATCGGCGAAGGCCAGCGAGCCGAGCTTGCCGGCGCCTTCGGTCATCAGGCTCATGGTGAAGTTGGCGGTGCCCGGCTTGCGGCCCTGGTCGGCGCTGAAGCCGCCCGGGAACTGGTAGCTGAACTGCACCACCGGAATCTCGTGGCGCTCGGCCAGGATCACCTGGGTGCCATTCTTCAGCGTGGCGCGCTGCAGCGCCGGGAACTTCAGCTGCGGGAACTCGCGGGTCTGCGGCACGCCGGCCTTGCGGTCGACCTGCTCGGGCAGGGTGCTGTACTTGGGGTCCACCGCCGGCACGTTGAACGGCTTCGGCGCCTGGCTCGGCTCTTCCTTCAGCGCCACGCGCTCACCCGGTGCGATCACCAGGGTGTGGCTGCCCTTGTCCAGCCACTGCGCGCCCAGCCGGCTCAGATCAGCAGCACTGGCCTTCTCGATGTTGGCCAGCGAGGTGCGGAAGCAGCCCGGGTCGCCGGTGAACACCGCGCACTCGGCCAGTGCGTCGGCCTTGCCGCCGAAGCCACCAATGCGCTCAATGCCGCGGATGAAACCGGCGCGGGCACCGGTCTTGGCGCGCTCCAGCTCGGCCGCGGTCGGGCCCTGCTTGATCAGGCGGTCCAGTTCCTCGTCGATGATCTTCTCGACCTTGGCCGGGTCCTGGCCCTGCTTGACCGTCGCCATGATCACGAAGTTCGAACCCAGCTGCGACGTCGACAGGCCCGACGCGATGCTGTCCACCAGCTTGTCCTGGTGCTGCAGGCGCTGGCTCAGGCGCGAGGACTTGGCACCGCCCAGGACCTGCGCGAACAGTTGCAGCTGATCGACATCGGTGGTGCCGACCTGCGGCACGTTCCAGGCGCGGTAGATGCGCGCCTGCGGCACCTTGTCGGTCATTGTCTCGCGCGTGTCGGCGCTGCGCTTGGCCACGTTCACTGCCGGCTGCGCCATGGTCGGGCCGGCCGGGATGGCGCCGAAGTACTTGCCGACCTTTTCCTTGGCGGTGGCCAGGTCGATGTCGCCGGCCAGCACCAGCACCGCGTTGTTCGGGCCGTACCAGGTGCGGAACCAGGTCTTCACGTCATCCAGCGACGCCGCGTTCAGATCGTTCATCGAACCGATCACGCCGTGGTGGTACGGGTGGCCAACCGGGTACAGCGCCTTGTTGAGCTGGTCCCAGGCCTGGCCGTAGGGCTGGTTCTCGCCCTGGCGCTTCTCGTTCTGCACGACGCCACGCTGCTCGTCCAGCGCCGCCTGGTCGATCGCACCGACCAGATGGCCCATGCGGTCCGATTCCATCCACAGCGCCATGTCCAGCGCGGTGGTCGGCACGTTCTCGAAGTAGTTGGTGCGGTCGGTATTGGTGGTGCCGTTCTGGTTGGTGGCACCGACCTGCTTGAACGGTTCGAAGAATTCGCCGTCGTGGTTTTCGCTGCCCTGGAACATCAGGTGTTCGAACAGGTGCGCGAAGCCGGTACGGCCAGCCGGCTCGTCCTTGCTGCCCACGTGGTACCAGACATTGACCGCGACGATCGGCGCCTTGCGATCGGTATGCACGATCACGCGCAGGCCGTTGGGCAGGGTGAACTGCTCATACGGGATATCGACCTTGGCCGGTGCGGCCGGCTTGGCCGCCAGCGCATGGGAAGGCACAAGCGTGCCCAGGGCGGTGCTGAGGGCGACGGCCAGCAGTGCAGCGCGCGGGCGAAGGGCGAGAGACATATCCGGATCCTTGGTCACATAGGTGAACCCCGATCCTAGCCTGCGCACGCAGCGGCAGGAATCGGCCAGCAGTCACTGGGGGTGTTTGCCCCTGTACCCCATCCGCGGCGCCGATCTGCCCTGCCTGACCCGTCACATGCGCCCGCCAGGAACGTCCGGACAGTGTCCGCGGCGCATCGAATGGACAGGTGTCCGCCCACCGGACACTTTCCGACCCGAACAAAACCCTTGCAAATCAACAACTAAAAGTTGGCACGAGGATTGCTTGGTACTTCCTGCGCCAGGAAGGGCTTCAGACGAAAGCTGACTGAAGACTGAACAAATGCAGGAAATCGAAAATTTTCCTTGCATGCCCAGAATCGGTGTACTACCTTACTACCACACCACTGATCACCAACACTAAACAGGCCCCGTCATGAACGCCAAGACCATTGCCATCGCCATCGCCCTGATTGCCGGCACCGCGGTTGTTTCGTCGGTGCAGGCCTCCGAATCCATCAAGACGCTGTCCACCGTGCAGGTCCGCCCGGCCGCCGACCAGCTGGCCCAGCAGGCCTGGGAACAGGCCAGCGGTATCCCGACCCTGGCCACCGTGGAAGTGCGCCCGAGCGCCGACCAGCTGGCCGAGCGCAACGGCTACGTCGCCACCCCGGTTGCGGCCGCGATGCCGATCACCACCCTGGCCTCGGTGGAAGTGCGCCCGAGCCTGGAACAGCGCGTCGCCCTGGCCGCCGAAATGGAAGCCCAGCGCTACGCCGCGACCCTGGCTGCCGCCGCCACCAACGTCGCCAACTCGGTCATCGTCAACCTGCCGGCCCTGCAGGTGCGTCCGAGCGCCGCCGACCTGCAGGCCCTGGCCACCGAAACCGCCCAGGTCCTGCTGCGCCCGTAAGCGGTGCCGCCCTGCCAGCGCAGGGCGTGCGCCGTAAAGGCAGCCGCCGTCGCAGGTACACTGCGCCGATGAATGCCGCGCCCCAGTTCCACGTGATCCTGTTCCAACCGGAAATCCCGCCCAACACGGGCAATGTGATCCGGCTCTGTGCCAACACCGGCGCGCAGCTGCACCTGGTCGAGCCGCTCGGCTTCGCACTGGAAGACAAGCAGCTCAAGCGCGCCGGCCTGGACTACCACGAGTACTCGCGCCTGCAGGTGCACCCCGACCTGGATGCCGCGCTGGCGCGGATCGCACCAAAGCGGTTGTTCGCCCTGAGTACGCGTGCCAGCGTCCGCTATGACAGCGTGGCGTTCGAAGACGGTGATGCATTCCTGTTCGGCCCCGAAAGCCGCGGCCTGCCGCAGGACGTGCTCGATGCCCTGCCCGATGGCCGCCGCCTGCGCCTGCCGATGCGGCCGGACAACCGCAGCCTCAACCTGTCCAACACCGTTGCCGTGGTGATGTACGAAGCGTGGCGCCAGCACGGCTTCGCCGGCGGCGCGTGAAAGAAACCAGCCGAGCATGGGCTCGGCTCTACACGTACGCTCCTGTAGAGCCGAGCCCGCGCTCGGCTCCCCCGTATCGCGTCCGGAAACCGGATAGCGTCAAAACGCGTTGATGCCGGTCAGCTCACGCCCGATCACCAGCTGGTGCACGGTCTCGGTGCCTTCATAGGTGATCACCGATTCCAGGTTCAACGCATGCCGGATCGCCACATGCTCGGTGGTGATGCCCGCTCCGCCCAGCAGATCGCGACACTCGCGGGCGATGTCGATGGCCATGCGGCAGTTGTTCCACTTGGCCAGGCTGACCTGCTGCGGCTGCAACTGACCGGCTTCCTTCAGGCGGCCCAGCTGCAGCGCCAGCAGCTGCGCGGTGGTGATGCGGCGGGCCATCTCGGCCAGCTTGATCTGCGCGCTCTGCGTGGCCGCCAGTGGACGACCGAACAACACGCGCTCCTTGGCATAGCCCAGCGCTTCATCCAGGCAGGCAATCGCCGCACCGATCGGCCCCCAGCTGATGCCGTAGCGGGCCTGGGTCAGGCAACCCAGCGGTCCCTTCAGGCCCTTCACGTTCGGCAGGCGGTGGCTGTCGGGCACGCGCACGTCGTCGAAGAACAGCGCACCGGTCAGCGACGCGCGCAGGCTCATCTTGTGCTTGATTTCCTGCGTGGTGAAGCCGGCCATGCCCTTCTCCAGCACGAAGCCCTGGATACCGTCCTCGGTCTGCGCCCAGACGATGGCCAGGTCGGCCACCGGGCCGCTGGTGATCCACATCTTGCTGCCGCTGATGCGCCAGTCATTGCCGTCGCGCACCGCGCGGGTCTTCATGCTGGCCGGATCGGAACCGCCGTGCGCTTCAGTCAGGCCGAAACAGCCGATCAGTTCGCCGCGTGCCATCGCCGGCAGCCACTGCTGGCGCTGCTCTTCGCTGCCGTAAGCGTAGATCGGGTACATGCACAGCGAGCTCTGCACCGACACGAAGCTGCGCAGGCCGGAATCGCCGCGCTCCAGCTCCTGGCAGATCAGGCCGTAGCTGACCGCACCGAGGTCGCCACCGCCGTACTGCGCCGGCAGGGTCGCGCCGAGCAGGCCCAGCGCAGCGATCTCCGGCACCAGTTCATCGGGGAAGCGGGCCTGGTCGAAGGCATCACCGATGATCGGCAGCACGCGCTCGTTGGTGAAGCGGGCCACGCTCTCCTGCACTGCGCGCTCTTCCTCGTTGAGCAGGGAACGGACATCGAACAGATCGTACGGATGCAAAGCCATGGCACTCACACGCAGTCAGGACCCGGCCATTGTCGGTCATCCGGGCAGAGCGTGCCGACCAAGGTCGGCACCCACCCGGCTGCGGACGTACGCTGCACTGCAGCAATCATGAGGTGAACATCGCCGATCTAGCTCGATCACGCGCGGCCCGGTACCCTGACACATTCAAACAACCGTTTCGCCCGTGGCCGCACGCGCGATTCCCAGGCACCGCCGGTGGCCCCGATGCCGGCCCTACCCACGAGTCATGCAATCGATGAGCGCTGAAGCCAACGCCCTGCCCCCGCGTGAAGTAATGGAGTTCGACGTGGTGATCGTCGGCGCCGGCCCCGCCGGCCTGGCCACCGCGATCCGCCTGCGCCAGCGCGCGATCGAAGCCGGCCGCGAGCTGTCGGTGTGCGTGCTGGAAAAGGGCTCCGAACCGGGCGCGCACGTACTGTCCGGTGCGGTGATGGACCCGCGCGCACTGACCGAACTGTTCCCGGACTGCGCCGAACGCGGCGCACCGCTGAAGCAGAAGGTCACCCGCGACGAATTCCTGTTCCTCAGCGAAACCGGCGCACGCAGCACGCCCAACGCACTGCTGCCGGAGTGCTTCCACAACGAAGGCAACTACATCATCAGCCTGGGTGAAGTGACCCGCTGGCTGGCGCAGCAGGCCGAGGCGCTGGAGGTTGCGATCTTCCCCGGCTTCGCGGCCGCCGAAGTGCTGTACGGCGACAACGGCGAAGTGATCGGCGTGGCGACCGGCGACATGGGCATCGAGAAGGACGGCAACATCGGCCCGGCGTTCGAGCGCGGCATGGCCCTGCAGGCCAAGTACACGATCTTCGCCGAAGGCGCGCGCGGCCACCTCGGCCGCCAGCTGATCGCCCGCTACAGGCTGGACGAAGGCAAGGACCCGCAGGCCTACGGCATCGGCATCAAGGAACTGTGGCAGATCGACCCGGCCAAGCATGAGCCGGGCCTGGTGGTGCATGCCGCCGGCTGGCCGCTGGACAGCGATACCTACGGCGGTGCGTTCCTGTACCACGCCGACGGCGGCAAGGTCGCCATCGGCTACGTGGTCGGCCTGGACTACAAAAATCCGTGGCTGAGCCCGTTCGAGGAATTCCAGCGCTTCAAGACACATCCGTCCATCCGCAAGCACCTGGAGGGTGGCACCCGCATCGGTTACGGCGCGCGTGCGATCACTGCCGGTGGCCTGCTGTCGCTGCCGAAGACGGTGTTCCCGGGTGGCGCACTGGTCGGCTGCGAGGCCGGCTACCTCAACGCCAGCCGCATCAAGGGCAGCCACGCGGCGATCAAGACCGGCATGCTGTGCGCCGACGCCGCGTTCGACGCGCTGGCCGCCGACCGCCAGCACGATGAACTGAGCGCCTACCCGAAGGCATTCGAAGCCAGCTGGCTGTTCACCGAACTGCAGCAGGCCAAGAACTTCAAGCAGTGGTTCAAGAAGGGCCAGACCGTGGCCACGCTGATGACCGGCGTGGAGCAGTGGCTGCTGCCCAAGCTGGGCGTGCGCAATCCGCCATGGACGCTGCACCGCACCCAGCCGGATCATGTCTGCCTGGAACCGGCGTCCAAGCACACCCGCATCGCCTACCCCAAGCCCGATGGCGTACTGACCTTCGATCGTCTGAGCTCGGTGTTCCTGAGCAGCACCAACCACGACGAGAACCAGCCCAGCCATCTGACGCTGAAGGATCCGAGCATTCCGGTGAAGGTGAACCTGGCCGAGTACGCCGGTCCCGAAGCACGCTACTGCCCGGCCGGCGTGTACGAGTTCGTCGGTGAAGCCGACAGCGCGCGCCTGCAGATCAACGCGCAGAACTGCGTGCACTGCAAGACCTGCGACATCAAGGACCCCACCCAGAACATCGTCTGGGTGACCCCGCAGGGCGGCGGCGGCCCGAACTATTCGGGCATGTGATTGCTCCGGGCTGCGACGGCGTGTCGCAGCCCGCCTGCCCCGCTGCGTCGCTATCCTGCCCGCCCATGCGCGCTTTCTGCCTGCCCATCACCGTTGTCGTGGCCCTGGCGGCCACGGCCTGCCAGCGCCCGCCTGCGGCTCCGGCCACGCCGGAACAGGCGCACCAGCAGGCCATGCAGCGCGCGTTCGAGTTGTGTGCCGGCTGCCACACCGTACAGCCCGGCGGCATCCACCGCTTCGGGCCGAACCTGCACGGCGTGATCGGTCGTCGCGCCGGCAGCCTGCCCGACTACGGCTATTCCGACGGCATGCGCCGCGCCGACATCACCTGGACCGCGCAGACCCTGGATGCGTTCCTGCAGTCGCCTACCCACGTGGTGCCCGGCACGCGCATGTACAACGCTTTCCCCAGCGCAGAACGCCGCGCGCTGGTGATCGCCTACCTGCAGCAGCAGCCGGCTCAGTGAGCCAGGCGCTGCAGTTGCTGCTGCAGCCGCGCGACGAACCCCGCCACCGCCTCGAACAACGGCTCCGGATCGGTCTCGGCTGCGTCCTGCAGGCGCTCGACCAGGGCATTGGCCTGCCCGGCCAGCACCGTCGCTCCCACCGCGCCCAATCCACCGGCCTGACGATGCAGGTGCAGTGCGGCAGACATGCGGTCACCGGCCTGCACGGCGCGCTGTATGCCCGCCAGATCACCTTCGCTGGCCTGCACCAGGCTGTCGCGCAGCTGCTCGGCCACCGCGCGCGAGCCGAAGCGCCGCTGCAGGCTGTCCAGATCGGGCAGCGTCCCACCATCGTCGGCAGCGGACTCGGCCAGCTCCTCGAACGACTGTCCCTGCGCCTGCGGCAACCAGCGCAGCAGCGCGGTACGCAGCGTGGCCAGTGACAGCGGCTTGGCCAGCACTTCGTCCATACCGGCCTCGCGGCAGCGCCGCGCATCGTCGTCCAGCACACTGGCGGTCAGCGCCAATACGGTCAGCCGCGGCTGGCCGTTGCGGCCCTCGCGTTCGCGCAGCAGGCGGGTGAATGCGAAGCCATCCAGCATCGGCATCCGGCAATCGGTGATGACCAGATCGAACGGCTCCGACGCCAACCGATCCAGCCCCTGCTGGCCATCGCCGACCAGCACATGCGGCACGCCCAGTTGCTGCAGGCGCCAGGCCATCATCGCCTGGTTGGTCGGATGATCTTCGATCACCAGCACGCGTGCCTCGCGCAGCGCCGGCGGCAGCAGCGACGCTTGCTCCTGCTCAGCGACCAGCGCCTCAACATCACCACTGCCGGCTTCCACCAGCGACAGCCGCACCTCGGCGCGGGTGCCCTCACCCAGCGTGCTGTGCAGCTCCAGCTCGCCGTCCATCATCTGCACCAGGCGTTGGCAGATGCTCAGGCCCAGGCCGGTACCACCATGGTCGCGCTGGATGTACGCACCGGCCTGGGTGAACGGCGCAAACAGGTGCTGCAGCTGTTCCGGTGCGATGCCGATGCCGGTGTCGGTGACGCTCAGGCACAGCGGCTGGCTGCCGTCCTCGGCGGTCGGCCCCAGCACTTCCAGCCGCAGCCGCACTTCGCCGCGCACGGTGAACTTGATCGCGTTGCTGAGCAGGTTGAACACGATCTGGCGCAGGCGCACACCATCCACTTCGTGCGCGGCCGCCAGCTGCGGGTCGATCTGCACGTGCAGGTCCAGCCCACGCGCACTGGCCTGCGCCGACAACAACCGGCACACGCTTTCCAGCAATGGCCGCAGCGGCTGCGGCACCGGTTCCAGGCGCAGCGCGCCGGCCTCCAGCCGCGAGTAATCGAGGATATCGTCGAGGATCTGCCGCAGCATCTGCGCCGAATCCTCGATCACCCCCAGGATGCGCTGCTGCTCGGCATCCAGCGGCGAATGCGCCAGCACTTCCAGCATGCCCAGCACGCCACTCATCGGCGTGCGGATCTCATGGCTCATGGTTGCCAGGAAACGCGACTTCGCTTCCGCGGCCTGTTCGGCGTCGGCCTTGGCCGCAGTCAGGGCCTCGGCCTGCGCACGCGCCTCGCTGACGTCCACCCAGTAACCACTCCAGGTCACCGCGCCTGCTTCCGCCGCATAGGGATGGGCCTGGCTGCGCACCCAGCGCGCGCCGGCACCTTCAGGTCGCAGCCGGAATTCCAGAATGAGCGGTGCGAACTGGCGCGCCGCCTGCTCGACCGCATGCAGGATGTGCTCGCGATCGTCTTCCTCGATGCGCTCCAGCAGGCACCTTGCATCCTGCTCGGCCTGCTGCCGGCTGATTCCGAACAACGCCTGCAGGTCACCGGCAATGAACGGGAAGCTGAGAGTTCCGTCTGCCGCACGGCGCGCCTGATAGACCACGGCGGGCAGGTTGTCGGTGACTTCGGCCAGGCGCTGTTCCAGATGACGTCGCCCGGCCACCTCGCGGCGCAGCCGCCAATGCCCGATGGCGTGCACCAGCAGTGCGGTGAGCAGCACCAGCAGCAGCGGCACGCCCCAGCGCGCCACGCTGGTCCAGTCCAGCCCGTTGCGATACTCGACGGCCAGCCAGTCGCCGCGCAGGGCCTCGCGCTGGCGTGGGGTCATCTGCAGCAGCAGGCGGTCGAAAGTGGTGGCCAGGGCGGCATGGCGGCGCTCGACAGCCAGCACCAGCTGATCGTTGAAGCCAGCCGGTGCGGCCACCTGCAGGCGCCCCGGGAAGCGGCTGCGCAGCAGATGGTCAACCACAGCCAGATTGCCTACATAGGCATCGGCGTCGCCATTGATCAGGCGCTGCAGGGCCTGTTCCGCGCTGCGCGCCGCGATGATCCGGGCCTGCGGTGCCTGCTGCAGCACATAGCCACGCACACGCTCCGGATCGGACAGCAGCACCCGCCTGCCCTGCAGGTCGGACAGGCCCAGCAACGCCGGGCTGTCACGCTGGCTGACGATCACGTTCGGCACGCTGATGAAGGGCTGGCTGAACACCCAGTCCGGGCCCAGGTAGCGCGAATCGGCAGGAATGCCCATTACCGCCTGCAGCTCGCCGCGGCGCGCCTTCTCGCGCACCTCGTACCAGTCATGGCTGTTTTCCACCTGCAGGTTGGCGCCGGCCTGCAGCAAACGCCGCAGGTATTCGTTGGCCAGGCCGCTGGGTCTGCCATCCTGGTCCGCGAACGACAGCGGCGCCGCGTTCGGCGCGAAGCCGATCTTCAACGGCTGCTCCAGTACCCGCTTCTCGGCCTGGCTCAGCGCCAGCTGTGCCGATGCCGACCACCGCGGAGGTGGCAGCCAACGCTGCACCAGCGCATCGCGCTGGGCCTGGCTGGTCGCGGCCAGCGCCAGGTCCAGCGCTTCGGCCAGCGGCTGCTTGCTGTTGGGAATGCCGAAGTGCAGCCGTTCGGGCGGCAGATCGCTGGGGCGCAGCAGCACGACCCCCTGCAGGTCCTCGCGGGCGATCAGTTCGGTGGCTACGTACGCATTGCCGATGTAAACGTCAGCCTTGTCGTCTCTGACCATCTCCAGCGCCGCCAGCGAGCTGTTTGCGACAAGCTGTCGTGCCCGGGGGAAGCGTGCCCGCACCTGCGGGCCGGTCAGGAAGTCCTGCTCGATCACCACCCGCAGTCCATCCAGGTCGGGGATGTCGGAGGCGCGCAGATCATCCGGGCGTCCCACCAGGGCCAGCGGCGCCTCGCCATAGGCGGCGGTATAGACCATGCAGCGGGTGCGGTCGGCACTGAGACCGACATTCATCACCACGTCGATCTCACCACGACATGCCGCATCCAGCACGGATGTCCAGTCGGAATAGCGCCTCGCCTCGACCTTCATGCCTAGCTGACGGGCGAGAAGCGACAGATAATCGGGTCCCAGGCCGACCTGCTGGCCATCACGGAGGGACTCGAACGGCGGCCAGCCACTGTCATACTGGCCCACGACGATGCTCGGATGCGCGGCAAGGTACTCGCGCTGCAGCGGCGTGAGCGACAACGGTCCAGGCACCGCCTGTGCCAGCGCCGCAGGCAACGCCAGCACGGCCAGCAGCAGGACCAGCCCGCGAACAGCCCAGCTACGCATCGGCGTCGATCTCCTAGAATCTGCCAGGAACCGCGATGGTCGCGGCCCGGCCTGCCCGGTGGTCATACTAGAGCATGAGCTTGCGCATCATCATCGCAGACGACCACCCGGTGGTCCGTATCGGTACCCGCGCCGTCATCGAATCAAGCGGGGTTGGCCGCGTGGTCGGCGAAGCCGACAGTGCACAGGCGCTGATGGCCCTGCTCGGCAGCCAGCCCTGCGACCTGCTGGTGACCGACTACTCCATGCCGGGCAGCCCACAGGCCGACGGCTTCGCCATGATCGGCATGATCCGCCGCCGCCATCCCGACCTGCCGGTACTGATGCTCAGTGTCTCCAACAATCTGGCGATCCTGCGCATGGTGCTCGACAGCGGCGTGCTCGGCCTGGTCGACAAGAGTTCGTCGATGGACGAACTGCCGCAGGCCATCCAGTCGGTCTACCGGGGCCAGCCCTACATCAGCCGAAGCCTGCGCGAGCGGGTCGAGGCCGCCGGCAGCTGGCGCATGCGCGAGGGCGACGGCAAGCCGCTGTCGCCACGCGAAGTGGAGGTGCTGCGGCTGCTGGGCACCGGCATGACCGTGAAGGAAATCTCGCTGCAGCTGCACAAGAGCGTCAGCACCATCAGCCGGCAGAAGGGTGACGCCATGCTCAAACTGGGCCTGAAGGGCGACGCCGAGCTGTTCGATTACCTGCGCGACGGCAATATCTGAGAGCCAGATCACACAAGAAGGGCATCTGCCACCGCCCTCTTTGACCCGTCGCCGATCTGTGCCAAGATGGCCCGGCATGAGTTCTCAATGCGAGGTCGAAGGAATCGACCGGCTCATGTCCTCGCTCCCGTCCCTGGTGGATGGGGTGCGGTTTCCTGCCGGCCGTCTGGCCCGGCAACGCTGACCATGGAGAGGCGCATGCATCATCCCCCCAAGCTACGTTGGACCCTGCCGGTGCGGCCCCTGCGCGCATTCGCGGCGTGCCTGCTCGTCTCTCTTTCCGCTGCCGCCTGCAGCGCCGCCGATCCGGCCCCCTCGTCCTCCCAGCCCGGCGCTCCTGCGCAGGCTGCCAATGCGCCCCGACAGGATGTTGCCCCGATGCAGACCCCCACCCCCGATACCGCCGTCACCCCGCCCGACGCGCCGACCGTCATGTATTTCACCTACCAGGTGGACGGCGATGGCGCGACCTCCTATGAGGTCCAGAACGGCAGCGTGGCGACCTTCTGGTTCGGCCACACCTTCACCCTCGATGGCACCACGTACTACACGGGTTTCTCCTGGGATACCCGCGAGCACTACGGCAAGCCGGGCGAGCAGACGCCGGCCGGTCCGGATGACCGCGCCAACCTCGCCGAGGCCACCTTCGTGCTGGCCGGCACCGACGCCAGGAAGCCTTGGAAGTTCCGTGGCCAGGAATGGACCATTGGCGCACTGGGCGCGTACGACAAGGCCGACGATGTCGATACCCGGCGCAAGCCGCTTGAGCATCGCACCGCCGACGGCCGCCTGCTGCTGGCGGTGCCGACCAGCAGCTTCGACCGCGGCATCAGCAGCACCGGCTATGCGCTGCTGCTGTTCAACCCCAAGCGCAGCGAAGACGACGTGGACAGCAAGGTCTGGCGCTATGTCGGCTCGGTGCGCACCGGTGAGGACAACAGTGCCGCCTGCGACGAAGGCAACGTAATGCCCTGCACCGGCAGCGACGGCGAACTGGCCTTCGCTGCCGACGGCAACGGCCTGCCGCGCCTGACCGTGACCTTCAAGGGCACCACCATCGAAGGCCCCGGCAAGACCCGCGCACTGGGTGCCAGCGACGCCGTGCACTACACCTTCGACAGCGCGACCCAGCAGTACGTCGCGCCCTGATAGCACCCGCCACGCGCGGGTTCCCTGTTGACCGACATGTTCTTGACTCACGGATGAGTCCGGTTGGCGATTCGCGGCATGCGCCGCTCCATCAACCCCGAGGAAAACGTCATGGCACAGCATGACTACAGCAGAAAGGAAGTCCTGGACATCGTCGAGCAGGTTGCCCGGCACAAGGGCATCCCGGTCGATGACTTCATGCGCTTCGCGCACATCGAGACCGGTGGCAGCTTCAACGAGCGTGCCCACAACACCTCGTCGGGTGCCAAGGGCCTGTTCCAGTTCGTGCCCGGCTCCGCGCGCCAGTACCACCTGACCGGCCACGAGTTCGACCCCACCCGCAACACCGAAGCGGCCGCGCAGATGTACCAGGACAACCTGGACTCGATGGCGCGCCGCAACGAGCGCACCGGCAACCCGTATCTGTCCGGGGGCAACACGCCCACCGGATTGGACCTGTACCTGGCCCACCAGCAGGGCAGCGCCGGCTATGGCTCGGTGCAGACCGCCATTGCCACCGGCACCTTCGGCGTGGTGCGCAACAGCCACGGCGAAGAGATCAACATGCGCCGCAACGTGCTGAACCAGATCGGTTCCGACGCGAAGGCGCTGACCGGCCACACCCTGGCCGAGATGCGCGGCATGAACGATGGCGACCTGGCGCGGACGTTCTCCAGCTACTACATCCACAAGTACGCGGCGATCAGCATTCCGGAAAAGAACATCGCGCCGCAGACGATAGCGTCGGGCCAGACCCAGACCCCGGCAGCGGCCAGCGCCGCCGTGGCGGCCGGTGCTGCCACGCTGGCGGCGACCGCAACGGCTGCTGCCGCGCCGAAGCCGGGCATCGAACTGCAGGCCGCCTACGACGCAGGCCTGAAGTACGACCACGTCAAGTACGCCATCAACATCCCGGGTCACGCGCTGTACGTGCCGGGCAAGACCGGCAAGAACGTGGAGCAGGGTTACATCGACTGTTCCGGTTGGGTCGGCACGCTGCAGAACCGGACCATGGACGAGATCAACCAGAAGGCCGGGCATGCGGTGTTCAGCAAGGCCGATCGCATCGACCTGGGCAACCTGGGTTCCGGTGGCATCGTGCGCAAGGCGTTTGACCAGTCCGGCGTGCTGCTGGACCGCGACGCGATCCTGAAGCCCGATGCGCTGAAGGAAGGCATGATCATCGGCCTGGATACGGCCAAGACCCGCCATGAGCACTGGAACGGCATCGACCACATCGTGATGGTGGTGCGCGACCCCAACACCGACAAGCTGCTGATCAGCCAGTCCACCGGCAGCAAGGGCGTGCACACCATGCCGGTCGAGGACTACCTCAAGCAGGTGAAGGAGCACCCGAACTGGAAGCTGTACGCCACCGATCCGCTGTCCAAGGCGCGCGACCTGCTGGAAAACCGCACCCAGTCGCATGAGCAGCCCCAGGGCAAGCCTGCCGCCGAGCACAAGGCCGCTGCCACCCCGCACGCCGAACTGTACAAGCAGGGCGCGCACAGCGAGGGCGTGCGCAAGGTGCAGGAGCAGCTGGGCCACCTCGGCTACGTCGGTGCCGACGGCAAGCCGCTGGTCGAGGATGGCCGCTTCGGGCGCAACACCGACGCGGCGGTGCGCCAGCTGCAGAAGGACAACGGGCTGGTGGCCGACGGCATTGTCGGGGTGAAGACGCTGGAGGCCATCAAGGAAGCCCGCGAACGGCCGTTGCTGAACGACGAGCGGCACCCGCGCAATCCATTGTTCATCCAGGCCAGCAAGGGTCTGGAACTGATGCCGGCAGGCACCTTCAAGGATCGCCACGCGCTGGAAAGCGCCGCTGCGGCCCTGACCAAGGAGGCGCATGCCGCCGGCCTGCAGCGCATCGACACGGTGGTGCCGAGCCCGAACGGTGAGCGCCTGTTTGCCGTGCAGGGCACGATCGGTGACCCCGCCGCCAGCCGCGTGGCGGTGGATACCCGTGCCGCCAGCGAGCAGAGCCTGGCACTCAGCAGCGGTGCCGTGCAGGGCGCGCCGAACGTGCTGCACCAGCAGCAGGATGCCCAGCAGGAGCAGGCCCGGCAGGCACAGAAGGCGATGGGCGTCTAAGCCCGCAGCGCCTTGGGAGAGAAGGGAGGGCCACGTCCGCGTGGCCTTTTCCCTTTCTGCCAGCTGAGCGGCCGAGGCCGCTTTCAGCCTTGCTTCATGCCGCCTGCCGCTAGATGAATGCGCAAGCCGCACGGTGGACCAGGCAATGTTCCGGCAATGTTGGAACGCCAGCGTGGACACCACGGCAGCCGGGGCGCCCCACGCCCTCCCTGCCCAGCGTGGCATGCACCTCACAGGAGAACGAACATGCTCAGTACTTCCGCACTCAGCTTCCGTGGTCTGGCGATGGCTCTGGCACTGGTGGCCGGTGTGGCCGTGGTCAGCGATGCCAGCGCGATGTCGAGGAAGGACAAGCGCACCCTGGTCGGCGCCGTGGTCGGTGGCGTGGCCGGCAACCTGCTCTCCAACGGCGATCCTGCGGCCACCGTGGGCGGCGCCGTGGCCGGCGGGGCGATCGGCAACCTGACCACCTCCGACCGCCGCGACCGCCGTTACTACGATAATCGTCGTTACGACGACCGCTACGATCGCCGTTACGACCGTGGCTACTACCGCAGCGGCTACTACGACCGCGGTGACGACCGTCGCTGGCAGCGCGAGCGCTACTACGACAACCGCTACTACCACGACCGCGGTCGCCATCGCGGCTGGTAAGCAGCGCGGCATCTCCCATGCCGATGCACGGACGGGCGGGTCGATGACCCGCCCGTTTGCGTTGGCCGCGTGCATGGCGTTGAATGCGCAGCCTTGGATGTGACTTTCCCCACCGGGGCTGCGGCATGACTTCTTCTTCCCACCGCGTGCAGGGCCTCAACAACGACGAGGTCGCTGCCGACTGGCCACCGATCAGCGCGGCGGACATCGCGTGGCTGCGCCGGCGTTACCCGCAGCTGGGCGAGCACAGCCAACCGCGCTGGCACAGCCCCCGACCGCTGTCGGCCGCCGCGATCGTCGACGGTGTGGACGGCGCGGTGTTCATCAAGCGCCACCACCACAACGTGCGCAGTGCGGCCTGCCTGGAAGAAGAACACCACTTCATCGTCCATCTCGCCGCCGCCGGCGTGCCGGTGGTACAGGTGCTGCCGGCCACCGATGGCCACAGCGCCGTCGAGCATGGCGAATGGACCTTCGAGCTGCATGCGGTTGGCGTCGGTGAGGACCTGTACCGCGACGCCGTGTCGTGGTCGCTGCTGACCGATGTCGCACAGGCCCGCGAAGCCGGGCGCGCACTCGCGCAGCTGCACCGCGCTGCGGCCAGCTATCACTCGGCGCAGCGCAGCACCCATGTGCTGGTCGCGCGCGACGATCTGATCCGCGCCGACGATCCGATCGCGGCCATCAAGGCAGGGCTGCACGAGCGCCCCGGGCTGGCCCGCTATCTCGCGCGCATTCCGTGGGAAGCGCAGCTGCAGCGTGACGTGTTGCCGTGGCATGCCGGCCTGGCCAAGCGCCTGCGCGACGAGCCGCGGCTGTGGGCCCACAACGACTGGCATGTTTCCAACCTGCTGTGGCGCGATGGGCAGATCAGTACCGTGCTGGATTTCGGCCTGGCCTCGCCCACCAGCGCACTGTTCGACCTCGCCACCGCGATCGAGCGCAACGCGGTGGCGTGGCTGGAGCTGGAGCGCGGCATGGAGGCGGTGCGCATCGATATCGCGCTGGCCCTGCTCGACAGCTACCGCCAGGTACTGCCGCTGTCGGCGGCACGCGTGCACCTGCTGGCCGACCTGCTGCCGATGGTCCATTTCGACTTCGCACTGTCCGAAGTGGAGTACTTCGAAGGCGTCACCGGCTCGACCGCGAATGCCGACGTGGCGTGGCAGCCCTTCATGCTGGGGCACCCGGCGTGGTTCCACAGCGCGCCGGGACAGGCACTGCTGCAGGCCCTGCACGCGGCAGCCTGAAGGGCGCCGGCTCGCAAATCCGTACCATTTGTAGTGAAATGGTCACCTGAAGCGGGGGTGCCTGGATCTGCCAGGCTGAGAGAGTCCCTTGGAACCTGATCCGGTTTGCACCGGCGTAGGGAGCTTTGAGCCGCAGCCACACCCCCGTCATGGGCCGGTGCACCTGCGCGCCGTCGCTTCGTCTCCCTTGTTGTCCGAAGACGAATCGAATGAACCGCTGCCTTCGCCCCACCCTGCTCTCCCTCGCCCTCTGCGCCGCGCTGCCGCTGCATGCCCGCGAGGCCGAGGCGTCCCCTGATGTGGCTGCCACCGGCGCCGAGCGCTCGCCCACCGAGCTTGCGGCGGTGCGCGTGCAGGCCGGCAAACCGAAGGCCGATACCTCACGCGTGAACGCCTTCGGTGGCGGCAGCTGGAAGGACACGCCGGCCTCGGTGAACGTGCTCGAGCGCGATTACCTCGATCGCCGCCAGGTGCGTTCGCTGTCCGAGCTGGCCAGCAACGATGCCTCGCTGGGTGATGCGTATGCGCCGGTGGGCTACTACCAGAACATCGCCATCCGTGGCTTCGCCCTGGACGCCGCCACCGGCTATCGCTTCAACGGCCTGTCCATCGCCGGCGAACAGCGCCTGGCGCTGGAGAACGTGCAGTCGGTTGAGATCCTCAAGGGTGAAGCCGGTCTGGCCGCAGGCGTGATGGCGCCCGGCGGCATCATCAACTACATCGGCAAGCGCCCGGCCGAAGTGCGCACCGCCACGCTCGGTACCGACTCGGAAGGCTCGCGCTACGTCGCCGTCGATGTCGGCCACTGGATCACCCCGCGTTTCGGCCTGCGCCTGAATGCCGCATGGGATTCCAGCAATTCCTATGTCGAGCACGCCGATGGCCGCCGCAACTTCTACTCGCTGGCCGCCGACTGGCTGATCGGCGAACGCGGCAAGCTGGAAGTGGATGCCAACTACCAGACCAGCTCGCAGCGTTCGGTGTCCGGCTACCAGCTGCTGGGCGCACGCGACCTGCCGCGCGGCGTCGACCGCGAGCATCTGCTCGGCTACCAGCCGTGGCAGCGTCCGGTGGATATCGCCAGCACCAACATCACCGCCCTGCACACCTACGATTTCAACGACGCCTGGCAGTCGCGCGTCTCGGTCGGCCACAGCCGCTCGGTGATCGACGACAACGTCGCCTTCGCCTACGGCTGCTACTACGCCGTGCAATGCGCCGATGGCAGTGTGCCAGGCAACTACTTCGCACCCAACGGCGACTACGACATCTACGACTACCGCAGCCCGGACGACACCCGCCGCAACCAGCAGGCCCGTGCCGAGCTGCGCGGCCGTTTCGAGACCGGCAGCGTCGGCCATGAGCTGACCATCGGTGCCGACTACTTCCGCCGCACCGTGGACAAGCGCCCGAGCGTCAACGAATACGTTGGCACCACCAACATCCACGATGCGCAGGTGCCGGTGTTCGCACCGTCGCCGAAGATGCCGGGCCCGTCCGCACGTCGCCTGGACAGCCGCCAGACCGCGTTCTTCGCGCTGGACCGGATCAGCTTCGGCGATGACTGGCAATGGCTGGCCGGTGGTCGCTTCGTGCGCCTGGACGAGCGTGCCTACGACAAGCGTGGCGTCCCGCAGCGGCACAGCCGCCTGTCGCGCTTCCTGCCGCAGACCGCAGTGGTGTGGAAGGCCACCGACCAGCTCAACGCCTACGCCAGCTACGTGCGCGGCATATCGCTGGGCCAGGAAGCGCCGTTCTGGACCAGCAACGCCGACACCTTCCTGCCGTCGGTGCAGTCGCGGCAGCTGGAAGTGGGCGTGAAGTACGTGCCGGTCGAGGCGCTGACCCTCGGTGCGGCCGTGTTCCGCATTTCGCAGCCGTACCAGTACGCCAAGCCGGACAACAGCGACGTGGGCTACACCTTCGTCGAGGAAGGCACCCAGACCCACACCGGCCTGGAGCTGACCGCCAACGGCCGGCTGACCGATACATTGCAGATCGTGGCCAGTGCCAGCGTGCTGCAGGCGCGCGCGCGCGACACCGGTACCCCGGCCTATGAAGGTCATCAGCTGGTGAACGTGCCGAAGGTACGCGCCAGCGTGCACGTGGCCTACGCGCTGCCGTTCGTGCCGGGCCTGGATGTGACCGGCGGCTGGCGCTATGCCGGTGCCAACGTGGCGCGCGCCGACGGCGGCGTGCGCGCACCGGACTACTCGGTGTTCGACGCCGGCCTGCGCTTCCAGCATCGCCTGCACGAGCGTGCGGTGACCTGGAACTTGTCGGTGGACAACGTGTTCAACCGCTTCTACTGGCGTGATACCGGCAGCAGCGGCGGTGACTACTACCTGTTCCCCGGCGCGCCGCGACAGGCCCGCCTGTCGGTGACGTTCGCGCTGTGAGCGGCGTCATGCTGGAATGGACCGCCGCGCTGTGCAGCATCCTCGGCGTCTGGCTGATGGCCCGGCGCCGGCTGGCGGCGTGGCCGGTGGGCCTGCTGTCGGTGACGCTGTACGGGCTGGTGTTCGCCGAGGCCAAGCTGTACTCGGACACCCTGCTGCAGGTCGCCTTCGGCGGTTTCCTGATCTATGGCTGGCTCAACTGGCGCCAGCACGCCGCCGATGAGGGCAGCATCCGCATCGTGCCGCTGGCGCGCGGCAAGCTGTTGCGCGACCTGGCCATCGGCCTGTGCGGTGGCGTGGCGCTGGGGGCAGCCATGCACACCTTCACCGATGCCGCGTTGCCGTGGCTGGACGCGATGCTGACCGCACTGAGCCTGGTCGGCCAGTGGTGGCAGGCGCGCCGCCACGTGGCCTGCTGGTGGGTGTGGATCGCGGTGGACGTGGTCTATGTGGGCGCGTACCTGTTCAAGTCGCTGCACGTGACCGCCGCGCTGTATGTGTTCTTCCTGGGCCTGGCCGTGTTCGGCCTGCGCGCATGGAGCGCGGCCGCGCGTGAACCGCAGGTGGCAACGCAGTAGAGCCACGCCATGCGTGGCTGGGGGCCACCGGTAGTCGCCAATCTTGGTTGGCGTGCCTGCCGACCAAGGTCGGCATCTACCAGGCATATCCACGCATGGTGTGGATCTACTGGGTAAGCACCAGGCCCAGCCGCAGCGGCTGGCGCATGTCGGCCGGTGGCGCCGCCTGCAACGGCGCTGCCTGCAGGGTCGCGCGCAGGTCTGCGTCAACCTGGGCATCGCCCAGGCTGTCGAATTCCAGCTTCGAGATGCGGCCATCCGCCGCGATCCACACGCTCACCGGTAGCGGCGTCGGTGCATCCGGATGTGCCTGCAGCCATTCCAGCACGCGCTGCGCCTGCGGGTCCTGCTCCTGCTGCAGGCGCTGCTGCAGCTGGCCCCCCACGGCGGCGGCGTAGGCCATCCAGTGCGCAGGAGCTTCCTGCGCGGACACCGCGGCGCTCCCCAGTGCCAGCGCACCGAACAACGCGGCCAGCGGCCGCCACCAGCGGCGTGCGCCGGTTGTGTTCCTTGCCATCGCCATCGCCTGCCTCCTGCACTCGCATCCAACAGCAGATGGTCGGGGCGGTAGATGACAGGCAGATGGCGGTCGCCGCTGCCCGGCGCGATCAATCGCCCAGATCAGCCAGCACTTTGCGCGAGGGCGCGAAGAAGGTCACGCCGGTGGTTGCGGTGGAGAAATCGAGGATGCGGTCGTGCAGCGGCGCGGGATTGCCGATGAACATGCGCTCCAGCATCTTCTCGATCACCCACAGGCGGCGGGTGTAACCAATGAAGTAGGTGCCGTATTCGCCGCGGCCCGGGTTGGCGAACGGCATGTTGTCACGCAGGATCTCGTGCTCGCCGTCGGCGTCTTCGATGGTGCACAGCGTCTTGTGCGACTTCTGCGCATCCGCCGGTGCGTCATCCAGCTCGATGTTGTCGTGCTTGGTGCGGCCGATGATCGCTTCCTGCGCTTCGGTCTTCTGTGCGCGCCAGGCATCAAGATTGTGCAGGTACTTCTGCACCACCACGTAACTGCCACCGGCGTGCTCCGGGTCTTCCTCGCCCACGATGGTGGCTTCCGGCAGCGACAGCCCTTCCGGGTTGGCGGTACCGTCGACGAAATCGAGCAGGTCGCGGCCATCGAAATAGCGGAAGCCGGCCACGTCATCGACCGTCTCCACCGCATCGCCAAAGGCCATCAGCAGGTTGCGCTCGAACGCCACGATCAGATCCATGGTGCGTGCGCGGATGTGATACAGCAGGTCGCCGGGCGTGGATACGGCGGTGTGGGTCGCGCCCTTGATCTCGCGGAACGGCTGCAGCTCACGCGGCGGCGTGGTGCCGACCAGCGGCTGCCACACGCGGTGGCCGATGGCCACGTTGCAGGTAAAGGTTCGCTCGATCTCGCGGATGGCGGTGTTCTTGATCAGGTCATCGGTGCTGGCCAGTACCTCGCGCGCCTTTGCGATCGACGCCTCATCATCCTTCACCTTCAGCACCAGGAATGCCGCCGAATGGGTCAGTGGCGCGGTGATCTGCTGCGGCTCGTTGTCGAGCGTGTGGTTGAGGGCGGTGATCGGTGCGGGCTGGGAGTTCACGGCGGTTCCTGCTGGCTTGAGGCGGGCGCATCGCGTGTGGCGATGTGCGGGCGATCATAGCCGAAGCCCCTGATCGGCGACGGAGCGGTTCTCAGGTCGCGGCGGATGCCGCGTGCGTTTGAGACAGCGCCATGACACTGCTAGCCTGCGCCATGAGGCCGGCAACACGTGGCCATCCCTGCACTTCACGGAGGAAGACGCTGATGTCCCATACATCGATGCAGTGGCTGCGCGCATCCGCCACAACCGTGGCCCTCGCTCTGGCGTTGGGCACACCGCTTGGCGCGCACGCCGCTGCCGAGGATCCCTTCTTCACCGCCCTAGATCGCTACGGCGCCGATGACTTCAGCGGATGCGCGCGACTGCTCGGCGAGCTGTTGCAGCGTGGTGGCCGCTTCGCCGACGGCGGCGAGCTGCTGCTGGTTGAATGCACGGCCGCTGCCGGCGACCGCAGCCAGGCAATGGACTACGTGAACCAACTGCTGCCCCGCGGGCGCCTGTCATTCGATGATCTGCTGCACAAGGATCGGCCGGGGCTGAACGCCCTGCGCGCCGATCCGGCGTGGCCGGACATGCAGCGGCGCGTGGAAGCCGCCGAGCAGCAACGCCTCGCGCAGCTGGACGCACCGTTGCGCAAAGAGCTGCTGGAACGCGCCGGACGTGACCAGGCCGCCCAGCATGTGGCCATCGACGCGGGGGGTGGCGATGCGTTCAAGGGCGTAGCACCGGTGGCCCAGGCCAATGCCGATTGGTTGAAGACCGTGATTGCCGACAAGGGCTGGCCGACCTATTCGCGGGTCGGCCATGACGGAGCCAAGGCGGCTTGGCTGATCGTCCAGCACGCCGATCACGATCCCGCGTTCCAGGCACAGGTACTGCCGCTGATCGAACATGCGGCGAAGGCCGGCGAGGCCGATCTTCCCGATCTGGCGTTGCTGACCGATCGCGTACTGCTCGCGCAGGGCAAGCCGCAGCGTTACGGCAGCCAGCTCACCACCGCCGGCGACGGCACGATGGAGCTGCGGCCCACCGAAGACATGGACGGACTGGAAGCACGGCGCCAGGCCATGGGGCTGCAACCGCTGGCGCAGTACAAGGCCACGCTGTCGGAGGCGTATCGCAAGCCGGTCCGCTAGGGCCGTATCAGCCTGGACGCATCACGGCTCGATGCAGACAGCGTACTGCTGTGGGTCGTTCCAGGCGATGCGCAGATACGGACCTTCGAGCAGACCGCGGTCGCGAAGCCAGGCAAAGACCTCGGCCGGGCTCCATTCGCGACCGGCCAAGAACGCTACGCCCCGGTCACGCAGGGCAGCGAACAAGCGGGCTTTGCCGATGTCGTCGTCCATTTCGGCGCACAATGTCGCCGCCTGCCCCGCCACGCCGAGTGCCTGCAACGCCGCACGCGCGTCTGCGTCCAGCACCACCACCTGCACGGTATTGCCGTCGGCCTGCTGCACATACGCGGAAATGGGGATCAGCATGCGCTGGACTCTGCCTGGCTCGGCCCAGTATGCATGCTCCGCGGCGGGCATCAGCAGGTTCAGGTCGCATCACTCCAGACCGCCAGCTCATAGCCGTCCAGATCGCGGAAGTGGAAGCGGCGACCACCGGGGAACGCGAACACCGCCTGCACCACCTCGCCACCGGCGGCAACTACGCGTTGCTGCGTCTCGGCCAGGTCCGCGCAGTACAGGATCACCAGCGGCCCCCCGTGTGCACGCACCGGTGCGTCAGACACGAAGCCGCCTTTCAGACGGCCGTCGTAGAACTCGGTGTAGGCCGGCCCGTAGTCGGTGAAGTGCCAACCGAACACCTCGCCGTAGAAGCGTTTGCTGCGGGCAATGTCGGCGACGTTGAATTCGATGTTGTCGATGCGGCATTCGGCATCGTGGGGTGCGACGTGGCTCATGGCGTGGCTCCGTGGTGGGAGCCCCAGCTTCAATCAGCGCGGCATCGAGGTCTTGAACGAAACGGCCATCATTGGCCCCATTCGAGGCGCAGTTCGCGTGCGGTCATGCCACCCAGCTCACGCGCCTCGCGACTGAGATGGGCCTGGTCGGCATAGCCGGCCTCGGCGGCCAGCATTGCCAGCGAGTGCTGCGGCAGCGCGCGGCTGTGGCGCAGGAAACGTTGCAGGCGCAGGATCCGCTCCAGCGTCTTCGCCCCATAGCCGAACTGCGACTGGCTGAAGCGCCGCAGGCTGCGCGGGCTCAGGCTCAAGTGCGCCGCCAGCGTATCCAGCGTGGCGTGACCAGCGGCGAGCGCCTGGAACAGGACATGGGCGCGCCGCGCCGGGGTATCGAGCGCGGCCGCACTCATATGCTGGTGCAGGCAGTGCGCCATTCGCTGCAGGCGCTGTGCAGGCGCGGTGTCACCAATGGAGGCTGCAGCCCTGCTCGCCCACGCGCCCTTCAGATCGGCCAGTGGCACGGCCTGGCCGATGATCTCGGCCAAAGGCAGGGCCAGTGCCGCCAACGCCTGGCCGGGACGGAAGCGTGCCCCCAACACCTGCGCACCGGGTGCCAGCGCCGGGTGCGCGGCCACGCGGTCCGGGCCGACCACGAACAACGCACCGTCGCGCCAGAGGATATCCACGCAGCCATCGGGCAGTACGGTGATGTGCCCATCGGCATCGGCAGGAAGCTGGCTCTGCCACAGCTGGCCAAAGTGGCCGCGCAGCGGCGCAGGCGCCAGATGCTCCTGGTAGGCCGTGCCGGTACCTGCGAGGGAGGAAGGGTCGCCCATGCCGCATTGTGGCGCCACAGGGCCCATAAAAGTGAAGCCCGGCGCGAGGCCGGGCTTCGGTTGGCGTGTGGGAGAGAGAGAGAGAGTCACACGCCAGCACAACACGCACTAACGACAGGCGTTTGTTACCAGGTGAAGCGCGGGCCCACGAACCACTCGCGGTCGCCGGCCTTGGCCAGCTTCACTTCGCCGCTCAGGCCCCAGTTCTGGTTGAACTTGGCGGTGGCGCCCACACGGCCGTAGAACTCGCCGTCCGGGTTGTAACCGTGCTTCTTGCTGAAATCTTCGTAGCCGGCCATCACGTAGCCTTCCACGTACGGGTTGAACGCGGTGCGCACGCCCACTTCGGTGGAATAGCCGTTGAAGTCCAGGCCGCGCTTCTCGTCGTACTTCTGGTACGCAACACGGGCCACCAGATCGGTGTTCGGTGCGATGCCGTAGTTGTAGCCGACACCCAGGCGCCACTGGTCGACGTCATTCTTGAACTTGTCGGTTTCCTGGGCGCTGTAGTCGCCAAAGACGTGGAAGTTCGGGTGCACCGCCACGGAACCCTTCACCTTCCAGCCATCGGCGTCGCCGCCCTTGGCATCGGTGTTCACGTAGCCGCCTTCAACGTAGTTGTACGACAGGCCATCGGTCGCCGATGCAGCGAACGGCAGAGCAGCCAGAAGACCCAGGGCGAGCAGCGAATTCTTGTTCATCGGGACACACCTTTAATTATTTTGGTTTCGTCGACCGCCTCCCGGGAGGGGGAGAGAGAGGAGGCGGTCGACAGGTGTGAATTATCCGTTAGGGGGTCTAATCGACCCTGAATATTGAACTGACTGGTGTATAAATAAGGCTCCCGTTCAGGGAACTCCAACTGCGCTGCGTACGCATCAATCCAACCCAGGGTCGCGAGATGAAGAGACTGGCTTGCCTGCTTCTGCTGCTCACGATGCCGATGCTTGCGCACGGTGCGCATGCAGCCGCCTCTGCGGCGGGGGTCAATGCGGGCACGCTGGATGACTTCCTCGATCAGGTCGAGAAAAGCAACGCAGGCGTCGGCAGCGTGTCCATCTTCAGGAATGGCCACGAGGTCTACAACAGAAGCTTCGGGCAGAACAGCCTGCCGCCCGTCGCGCACGACGACAGCACCCGCTACCAGATCGCCTCGGTGACCAAGATGGTCACCGCCATCCTGGCGTTCAAGCTGATCGAAGAAGGCCGGTTGAGCCTGGACGATCACCTGTCGGACTTCTTCCCCGACATGCCGTCGGCGCAGCAGATCACCGTTGGCCATCTGCTGGCGCATTCCAGTGGCCTGGGCAACTTCGCGATAAAGGACGGCGCGGTCTGGGTGGTGGACGAGGTTAGCCAGGCACGGATCCTCGACGAGATACGAAGGCAGGGCACTGCGTTCGAGCCGGGGACGCGCGTGGCCTACTCCAACTCTGCCTACCTGCTGCTGCGGATGATCCTGGAACAGCGCTACGGCACCGACTACCAGCACATCGTCGAACAGCAGATTGCAGAACCGCTGGCGTTGCAGCACTTCGCTGCAGCACCGTCGCACACCGCCAACACCTTCAAGTCCTATGCATACGCAGGGCAGTGGAACGAGATCAAGGACATCGCGTACACCAACGTCATCGGCGTGGGCGACATCGCCGGCACCACGCGCGAACTGAACGTGCTGATCAACGCGCTGTTCCACAACCGGTTGCTGCGCAGGGAAAGCCTCGACCGGATGACGCCGGTTGCCGGCGCGGGCTGGGGAAAAGGACTGGCCGAGTTCCCGTTCGGTGAGCAGCGCTTCCTGGGCCACGCTGGCGATGTACTGGGCTCTCATTCGCGCGTCATCTACAACCCTGCCGATGATGTGTCGATCGCGTACTCCACCAATGGCGAGCGCATTCCAACCTCTGACTTCCTGCAGACCCTCGTTGGCATTGTCTACGGCAGTGGCTTCACGCTGCCGGCCTTGAAGTAGCCATACGCGCCGATCTACCGGGCAACGGGCAATCCGCGTTTGCAGCCTGTATGAACACGCGAAAGCCTCACAGGGTGATATCGGCTTCATACAGATGAATTGGCTGTTCTGAACAGGCACAAGGCGATCGGCCGGCGTACATCAGCTCGCCTGATCCCGCTTGTTAATGCTGGGTCAGAAGCGGACTTCACAACCCATCCACGTATTCAAATTTCAGCTGAAAGCGCTTGTCAGCAGCGGGAACAAACGCCGCTATATTCCAGCTTCCCCAGACGAAGGAGGGAGTGCAATGAACCTGAACCCGCAACACATGAAGACGGCCCGCGCACTTGCTGTAGCGCTCATCGCCACCGTCAGCCTTGGCGCCTGCGCCTCTTACAAGAACGAGTTTGCAACCATCAACTCGCGTCTCGACCAGCTCGACGTCAAGGTGCAGGGTGCTGCGCAGAGCGCGGAGTCCGCCAACCAGTCCGCGCAGCAGGCCAACCAGCGTCTGGACCAGATCGAAGGTCGCGTGCAGCAGCTTGAAAGGGCACCGGCCGGCCGCAAGCCGCGCGGGTAATCGCTCCCTCACTGCTTGAATTGATCCATCTCTGTATCGGGAACCAGTGGCCTTCGCCGGCCACTGGCGTCCTTCCACCCAAGACTGCATTGCAAGGAGCCGTCCCATTCGTACCTACTCCTCCCCTGCACGCCGCGCCCTCCATGCCGCACTGGCCATGGCACTGGTCGTTGCGTGCAGCGGCGTAGCCAACGCCAGGGACAAGGACGCACCTGCACCATCGGTAGCCGCCATTGATGAACTTCCGGCTGACCAGAGCGTGTCCGAAACGGTGATCGAGCTGGCCGGCTGGGTCGTCGCCAGCAAGGACAACCAGGGCTATCCGTTTGCGGTCATGGACAAGGCGGCGGCGCAGGTCCTGGTGTTCGGCGGTGACGGCAAGTTGCGCGGCGCGGCCCCGGCGCTGTTCGGTTCGGCCATCGGTGATCACTCCGCACCCGGCGTGGCCAAGCTCGCACTGAGCGCGATTCCCGGCCACGACCGCACCACGCCTGCCGGCCGCTTCATCGGCGGCTACGGCCCCTCTGATGATGCCGGGCGCGTGTTGTGGGTGGACTACGATTCGGCGGTCTCGCTGCATCCACTGCCACCCGGCACACCGAAAGAGAAGCGCGCCGAACGGCTGGCATCGCCCTCGCCCGACGACAACCGCGTCACCCACGGCTGCATCAATGTTTCCGCCGCGTTCTACGAACAGATCGTGGCGTCCACGTTCCAGAAGGGCGGCGTCTTCTACATCCTGCCGGACAAGGATTCGATCGCGAAGACGTTCCCGGAATTCGCGCAGAGCCGCGGGGATGCGAAGGACGAAGACGAGAAGGGCGCGCGGCGCGCAAGCAAGTAACACGCTCGTCGGCAGATTGGAATTCAGGAAGCCGCAGCCCCTGCGGCCCGCGCCAATGCCGCGGCGTGCGCGTCGCCCTTCCGCTCGCTGTAGCGGTCCACCAGGTAATCCGACCGCCCTCGCGTCAGCAGCGTGAACTTCACCAGCTCTTCCATCACATCCACCACCCGGTCGTAGTACGGCGAGGGCCTCATGCGCCCCTCTTCATCGAATTCCTGCCAGGCCTTGGCCACCGACGACTGGTTGGGGATGGTCAGCATGCGCATCCAACGTCCAAGCACGCGCAGCGTGTTGACCGTGTTGAACGACTGCGAGCCGCCGCTCACCTGCATCACCGCCAGCGTCCTGCCTTGCGTGGGCCGCACGCTGCCATCCTCCAATGGCAGCCAGTCGATCTGGTTCTTGAACACGCCGGTGACCGTGCCGTGCCGCTCGGGGCTGACCCAGACCTGGCCTTCCGACCACTGCGACCACGCGCGCAGCCGCTGCACTTCGGGATGACTCGTGTCCACGCTGTCCAGCATCGGCAGCGCATGCGGGTCGAACACGCGGGTCTCGCACCCCAGGTGACGCAGCAGCCGTTCGGCTTCCAGCGCCAGCTTGCGACTGAACGACTGCGGCCGCAGCGAGCCGTAGAGCAGGAGGATGCGTGGCGGCCCCAGATCTGCCGCGGCGAGCTGGTGATGATCGGGCTGAGGCAATGACGATTCCACCAGGTTGGGCAGGTGGGTACTTGTGATCGGCTTATTCATTCGACTATTCTAGAAATATGGAAACGTTGAATGCAATCGCCGCCCTCACCGCCCTCGGCCATGCCACCCGCCTGGCTGCCTTCCGCCTGCTGGTGGAGGCTGGCCCGGCAGGGCGCATGGCGGGCGACATCGCCACGGCCCTGCAGGTGCCCCCAGCCACGCTCAGCTTCCACCTGAAGGAGCTGGTGCAGGCCGGGCTGGTGGAGAGCGAAAGCCAGGGCCGCCATGTCTGCTATCGGGCCAACTTCGGCGCCATGAACGGCTTGATCGAGTACCTGACGCACAACTGCTGCGCGGGCTCGCCGGACGCTGAGTGCGCACCCGCAGCACCTGCGTGCAAGTGCTGACACCGCATACGACCTTCCCCATCGAAGCGATTGCCCCATGACCCGTTCTGTCCTGTTCCTCTGTACCGGCAACAGTGCCCGCAGCGTGCTTGCCGAAGCCACCCTGCGCGCCTGGGACGGCGATCGCTTCACCGCCTTCAGTGCCGGCAGCCAGCCCACCGGCCAGGTCAATCCGTTCGCACTGGCGCAGCTGCAGGCCGAAGGGATGCCCATTGAAGGGCTGCGCAGCAAGTCGTGGGATGAGTTCGTGGATGCAGCCCCGATGGACCTGGTCATCACCGTATGCGACTCAGCCGCAGCGGAGGCCTGCCCGGTGGTGTTCGGTGATTTCATCCGCGGCCACTGGGGCCTGCCCGATCCGGCGGCCGTAGCGGGTAGCGATGCCGACAAGGCCGCAGCATTCGCGCAGGCCCATGCCATCGTGAAGCTGCGACTGCGTGCATTGCTCGCGCTGCCCGAATCGGTGTGGTCCGACCGCTCGGCGCTGCAGCAGGCGCTGGACCGGATCGGCCGGCTGCTGCCGACCGACGGCGCGCAGTGACGGTGCCACTGCCATGAGCCTGTTCGAGCGACACCTGACCCTGTGGGTTGTGCTGTGCATTGCGGCTGGCACCCTGCTGGGCCACGTCCTGCCCGGCGCTTTTGCCGCGCTGGCATCCGCAGAGATCGCCAAGGTCAACCTGCCGGTTGCGGTACTGATCTGGCTGATGATCATCCCGATGCTGCTGAAGGTCGACTTCACTGCGATGCGCCAGTTGCAGCAGCACTGGAAGGGCATCGGCGTAACGCTGTTCATCAACTGGGCGGTCAAGCCATTCTCGATGGCACTGCTGGGCTGGCTGTTCCTGCGCCATGCCTTCGCCGACTGGTTGCCCGCAGCACAGATCGACAGCTACATCGCCGGGCTGATCCTGCTGGCGGCCGCGCCCTGCACCGCCATGGTGTTCGTGTGGAGCAACCTGTGCCGTGGCGATGCCAACTTCACCCTGAGCCAGGTGGCGTTGAACGACGCGATCATGGTGGTTGCCTACGCGCCGGTGGTTGCACTGCTGCTGGGCCTGTCGGCGATCACCGTGCCGTGGGATACGCTGCTGCTGTCGGTGGGCCTCTACATCGTGGCGCCGGTGCTGGTGGCTGCGTTGCTGCGGCGCTGGATCCTGATGCGTCGTGGCGAGGCAGCGTTGCAGCGGGTGCTTCGCAAGCTTGGGCCCGTCTCGCTGTGTGCGCTGCTGCTCACACTGGTCCTGCTGTTCGGCTTCCAGGGCCAGCAGATCGTGAAGCAGCCGCTGGTGATCGCACTGATTGCGGTGCCGATCCTGATCCAGGTCTATTTCACCTCGGGCCTGGCCTATCTGCTCAACCGTCGCCTGGGCGTGGCACATTGCGTGGCCGGCCCTTCAGCACTGATTGGCGCCAGCAATTTCTTCGAACTGGCGGTGGCGACAGCGGTGGGGCTATTCGGCGTGCAGTCGGGGGCTGCGCTGGCCACAGTCGTCGGCGTGCTGATCGAAGTGCCAGTGATGCTGTCTGTGGTGCGGATCGTGAATCGTACCCAGGGCTGGTATGAGAGGCGCGGGGAGCGCTGACAGACCAGGCGCGCGGCCAGCGTGGTCCTGCGGTGTCGATGTCCGATCCGACGTGCCGCTGTCGTTATTGCCTTGGTGATGCAGCCCCACGCCACACCCTCAACTTCGATCCGTGTCGCATATTGCCAAAGCCGCTGCGGCCATTGCGGCGCCTCGATCTGCGGCTACTTAACAACATGCAAGAATGCTGAAAGCGTCTTCGATCGAACGCTGTTTGCAACTTGTCTGATTGGCGTTGCGCAGCGACGGCGGTACAGATGACGTGCCACCGGAAAAGGGTGGCCGGGACTCGAAAACCCGTCAGATCACGAACGTTGTTTTGCGCTTGCCGGCCGGCGTCACCTTGTGTGGCGCCGGTCGGTAATCCGTCTGCCGGCCATGGCGGGCGGAGCGTGGAGGCCTTGCGCCTGCCGGTCTTGTTCGTGATCTCCCGGTTTTCGAGCCACGTCTCCGCCCGCCACCTTTGCGTGGCGGCTGCCGTCTGTCCTGCACGGAGCCCTTGCCATGAGCACACCCGAATCCTCCCGCCTGCGCGCGCAGTACGTGCCCGCCAACGCGGACGCGCCCTCGGAAACACCGCACCCGCACGATCCGCACGGTTTCATCGCCACGCTCGACCGCATCGGCAAGGGCGCGGCCGCCGACGGCCAGCCCTGGCCCGAACGTCATCAGATGCCAGGGCGCCGCATGGCGCTGGCCGACGCGGACTGTGCGTTGGCCGGGCTGCGCGTGGCGCTGGAAATGCTGCTGGCTGCCGAGCGCGTGCGCCAGAACGGACCCGACGAGGAGTACGTGGGCGACCGCGTGATGGAGGGCCTGATGATGGCCAGCCTGTCGCTGGCCGCACAGGTCAGCGCGCGCATGCGGCCGGAAGGGTAATACGGGGAACAACGCACACTGCAGCGCCGTGCGCGGCCCGGCGCTGCGGAGCGCGCCACATCACTCGCAGAGCGCGCTGTCTTCCTTCAACGCGGCATCCTGCAGTGGTTGGCGCTGTTCGATCTGCGCACGCTGTTCCGCCGTCGGCTCGCCCAGCCACCACACACGGCAGCGCGCGGTAAGACGGCCGACCAGCTTCGACTGATTGGGCGAGTACAACATCGCCAACGCGGTGCCGGGGCAATCGTGGGCCTGGCAGGCGGTGTAGAACCACCACGGCTCGCCCTGCAGCACCAGCAGCTCGCCAGGGCCGCTGGGTCCGCTCAACAGGCGCTTGCGCAGCGACGGAATGTCCTTGTCGGTGGATTCGGCGTCCTGCGTGCCCTTCATCAGCGCATCGAACGCGGCCAGCACCTTCGGGTCCTTGCGGCCGCAGTCGTCCACGGTGTTGCCGCCGACCAGGGTGAAGAAATGGGTCGCCAGCGGGTTGTCCTTGCAGGTGAGTTCGCCGCCGGCACTCGGGTCTTCCGGTTCGCCTTCGTTGTCCCACACAGCGGGATCCACGCCTTCTTCGATGGACGGTTCCTTCTCGACCACGGTGGCCGTGGCGGCCGGTGCTTCGGTGGTCGGCGCTGTCGCCGCAGCAGGTGCAGTCTCGCCAGTCTTCTCCGGTGCCTGTCCGCAGGCTGCCAGCAGCGCGGCCATCATCGCCATCCCGGTGATTCGCATCTTCATCGCGTGTCCTTGTCTGATCTGCGCTGCATCCGCCGAATTGGCGGCCGCGTGATTCTAACCAGCACCGCGCTAGGATGCGTTCGTAGCTTCCCGTCATCGCCTGGAGCCGGACGCATGCGCCGTACACCACTCGCCATGATCTTCTGCAGTGCCCTGCTGCTGGCAACGCCCGCAATGGCGTTCGGAGCTGAAGGCTCGACGCCTGCGCGCCTGCTCGATACCCCCCTGCCCGCACCGCTGGATCGCGTACTGCGCGACTACGAGCAGGCGTGGCGCACCGGTGATGCCAAGGCACTGGCTGCGCTGTTCGCCGAAGATGGCTTTGTGCTGCAGAGCAACCAGCCGCCGGTGCGCGGCCGCAGCGCGATCGAGGCCGCGTATGCCGGCCAGGGCAGCAGTCCGTTGCGGTTGCGTGCGCTGGCGTATGCGGTGGAGGGGAATACGGGCTACATCATCGGTGCGTACAGCTACGGCAACAACGTGGGCGATACCGGCAAGTTCACGCTCACGCTGAAGCGTGAGGGGGATGGGCCGTGGGTGATCTTCTCGGACATGGACAACAGCAACGCGCGGCCGCGCGCGCGGTGATGAATGCCGCCGGGCATGGCCCGGCGCTACCGGGCGCCAACCAAGGTTGGCAGCTACCAGAAGCGGGTTCCGTCCTAGATCCACGCTATGCGTGGATGGGGCGCGCACAAAAAACCCCGGCGCGTGGCCGGGGTTTTTCGATTCACTTGAACAGCGTGTCCGGGTACTCCGGTTTCTGTTCCCGCGCCAGCAGCGCGCGCAGTCCTTCTTCCGGTGTCTGCTCGCCGTGCAGCACGGCACGCACGCGGTCGGAGATCGGCAGGTCGATGCCATGGCGGCGTGCCTGTCGCATCACTTCGTCGGCGGTCTGCACCGACTCGACCACCTGGCCGATTTCGCGCACGGCATCCTGCAGCGTCTGGCCACGGCCCAGGGCCAGGCCCAGGCGGCGGTTGCGCGACAGGTCGCCGGTGCAGGTCAGCACCAGGTCGCCCAGGCCCGCCAGGCCCATCAGCGTTTCCGGCTTGGCACCGATGGCAGCGGCCAGGCGCAGCATCTCGTTGAGGCCACGGGTGATCAGGCCGGCACGGGCGTTCAGGCCCAACTGCATGCCATCGGCCACGCCGGTGGCCACGGCCAGCACGTTCTTCATCGCACCGCCCAGCTCGGCACCGACCATGTCGTCGCCGGTGTAGGCGCGGAACGCTGGGCCATGCATCGCTTCGGCCACCGTCTGCGCGAACTCGGGCACGTCGCCGTGCACGGTGATCGCGGTCGGCAGGCCCTGGGTCACTTCCTTGGCGAACGACGGTCCGGTGACGACGGCCAGCGGCACGTCCTCGCCCAGCACTTCGCGCGCCACTTCATGCAGGAAGCGCCCCGAACCGGGTTCGAAGCCCTTGGTGGCCCAGGCCACGCCGGCACCGGCCGGACGCAGCGGCGCCAGCGCACGCACGGTTTCACCGAAGGCGTGCGACGGGGTCACCACCAGGATCCAGGCCGCGCCCTCCACCGCCGACGCCAGGTCGGTGGTGGCACGCAGGCTGTCCGGCAGCGGGATGCCCGGCAGGTAACGCGGGTTCTCGTGGCGCTGGTCGATGGCTTCGACCACGGCAGCGTCGCGCCCCCACAGCACGGTCGGGTGACCGTGCCGTGCGAGCAGGCTGGCCAGCGCGGTTCCCCAGGAACCGGCGCCAAGCACGGCGATCTTGTCAGCGGGAGTGCTCATCCGTGACGTCGCGGCAGGAATCAGGCGTTGCCAGCCGGCTCGGAGTCAGCCAGCGACGGTGCGTCGCCCTGCTCCTGGCGCTGGCGCAGGGTTTCTGCGTACAGACCTTCGAAGTTGATCGGCTGCAGGAAGAACGGCGGGAAGCCGCCGGCCTGGATCAGGTCGCTGACCAGCTGGCGCACGTACGGGAACAGGATGTTCGGGCACTGGGTGCCGAGCAGCACGTCGATCGACTGCGGGTCCAGGCCGACCAGGCCGAACACGCCGGCCTGCTTCACTTCGGCCACGTAGGCGGTGCGCTCACCGGCCTGGCAGGTCAGGGTCACGGCCAGCACGACTTCGAAGGCGTTCTCACCCAGGCGCTGCACCTGCTGGTTCAGGTTCAGCTGCAGCTCCGGCTGCACCTGGTCATTGAAGATGGTCGGAGCGTTCGGCGACTCGAAGGAGACGTCCTTGACGTAGATCTTCTCGACGGTGAAAGCGGGGCCGGTGGCGGCATCGACCGGCGCAGCGGCGCCGTTGGTGATCTCTTCGGACATTTCCAGTAACTCCAATGAATGCAATGAAAACGATGGTCGAACTACTGCGATGGGGGCGGGATCAGGCCCAAACAAGGCCGGATCCGCCACCTGCGGCAATCAGTTGCGGCCCTTGACCAGCGGCAGCTCGGCCTGCTGCCAGGCGGGAATGCCGCCGTCGAGCACGTAGACCTTCTCGAAACCGGCCTTCTTCAGCGCCTTCGCGGCGGTTTCCGAAGCGTTGCCGCTGCGGCACACCAGCACCACCGGCGACTGCTTGGCGTTGGCCACCAGCTTGTTGTCCGGGCCGAAGGCACTGGCCTGGGCGTTGCGGCTGCCGGCAATGTGGCCCTTCTCGAAGTCACCGCTGGCCGACAGGTCGACCACCACCGTGCCGCCCGCGTTCATCAGCTGGGTCAGTTCGGCGGGCTTGATGCCCTTGAAGCCCCGGAACAGGCGGCGGATCTCGGTGACGATGATGGCCACGGTCAGGCCGACCAGGGCCGCGGACAGCATCGGGTTTCGGCCTGCAAAGGCCAGCAACTCTTCGTAATTCACTCAGGTCACGGGTCGATTAAGCGGGCGCCGATTGTCGCACAAGCCGGACGCGGCCCGTCACTGCCCCTTCCACAGGTCCGGCAGGCCAGCGGTCTGCCACCAGCGCTTGGCCTCGGCATCCCAGCGCCAGCGCTCGACCACCACCACGGTGCGTTCGGCCTGGGTGTTCTGGTTGATCACCCCGATTTCGACCCGGCGCTCGACCAGGCCCCCGTCCAGCGAGGCGCTGCTGCGCTCGCGGTAGGACGACACGCGCAGCTGCGCGTAGCGGTTGAGCTCGAACTCGGTGGGCGGCTTTTCCTTGCGCAGCGTGGGGTCCAGATAGCCGATCGCATCGTCCATGCTGCCCCAGCGGATGGTGGCGCCGTAGGCGATCTGGGTCTCTTCCAGCAGCTTGCGCTGCTTGCGGCTGAGGTCGTCGGCCGAAGCCACGGCGCTGACCAGCAGCAGGGAACACATCAGGAACTGGATGAGGCGGCGCATCGGTGGTTTCCCCAGAACGTCAGCCTGCCATCCTACCCTTTGGCGAAGGCAACGAAGCGACCGCTGAACTCGGCGGCGGGCTTGCCATCGGCACCGGGCTGGGTGGCGATGATGCTGATGCGGGCTTTGCGGCGCTGCCGGAAGGTGTTCAGGAAAGCGTCCCAGCCGGTGGCTTCGGCCGCTTCGGCGTGGGCGTGCAGGTCTTCGTAGACCGGCGCCAGGTAGCGCAGGTTGCTGTCGGCCACGTAGACCTCGGCATCGTGGCCGGCCAGGCGCAGGCGCAGGCTGACCAGTGCCCAGCCCGACAGGGTCAGCACCGAGGCCAGGCTGCCACCGAAGGCGTTGCCCTTGTCGTTGACGTTGGCGGCCAGCGGCGCGGTGATGCGCAGCACGCCATCGGCATAGCCGTCGAGCTGGATCTGCATGGCGCGTACCGCCGGCATGCAGTCCAGCACGTCCTGCAGGGCGGCCAGCGAGGAAGTCAGAGCATCAACGGACATCGGAGCAGAGACCACGACAACGAAGGGCCCGCATAATGCAGGCAATGGCCGACCATACGATACCCACTGGCGCCGCCGGTTCCGAGCCGGGCTGGACCTTCATTTCGCTGCGACCGCAGGGCCAGAATTCCGCGCTGCGCCGCGCCGTTGCTGGGCTGGGCGGGCATGTGGTGGCCCTGCCGCCCTGGCGCCTGCAGCGCCTGAACGGCACGCCAGTGGTGCGTCAGCTGCAACGCGCGCTGAACTGCGATCGGGTGGTGTTCACCAGCCCGGCCGCCGTTACCGCGGCCGCCACCCTGCTGCCACTGGCCGAGGCGCAACGCAGCCCGTGGCTTACCGTGGGCGAAGGCACCGCGCGCGCGCTGCGGGCGCAGGGCGTCGCCGAGGTGCATGCACCGCAGCGGATGGACAGCGAGGGCCTGCTGGCGCTGCCGGTGCTGGCCGAGGTGCAGGGCCTGCGCATCGGACTGGTCACCGCCCCCGGCGGGCGCGGCCTGATTGCTGCACACCTGCAGGCCGCCGGCGCCACGATCGAACGTGCCGATGTCTATCAGCGCTACCTGCTGCGCCTCTCGCCCCGCACGCTGGCTCGATTGGCGCATTCAGCGCAGCCGTGGGTGCTGGCGGTCAGCAGTGGTGAGGCGTTGCTGCATTTCTGGCAGCAGCTTCCGCCGGCATTGCAGCAACGCTTTCAGGCACACGCCACCGTGGTCGTGGCCAGCGAACGGCTCGGCGAACAGGCGCACGCATTGGGGCTGCAACGCGTGGTGCGCGCGGCCGGGCCCACCACGGCACAACTGGTGGCCGCTGCACACGCCACGCTCACCGTCCCGGCAGCGACCTGAACAGGGACGTGAGTCACGCTTGCCGCTGTGGTCGGCAACAGTGATGCTGTGCACAACGCGGCCTGCCGGAACCTGACCGGCGACGTTGCCGACAAGGAAGCCCCATGAACGAGACTCCGCCCGTTTCCCCGCCCCGTCGACCCGTGCGCTGGCTGTTGCCGCTGGCCGGGGTGGTCGTGCTTGGCGTGGGCGGCTATGCCGGCTGGTACGTCTGGCAACAGCAACAGCACGAACAGGAAGCGCAGGCACAGACCACGGCCGTGCAGCTGCAGGGCCTGCAGGCGACGCTGGATGCATTGCGCCGCGACCAGCGCGCGACCAGCCAGCGCCTGCAGGATGCGGCGACCACCAACCGCGTGCTGCGCGACGAGATGCTGGGCCTTTCGCAGCGCAGTGCATTGCTGGAAGAGAACCTGGCCAAGCTGGCCGACAGCGCCAACCAGGGCCGCCAGGCGGTACAGCGCGATGAGGCCGAGCTGCTGTTGACCCAGGCGGCACAGCGACTGAACTACGCCGACGACGTGGAAGGCGCACGCCGCCTGTATGCACAGGCCGCTACCGCGTTGGCCGATCTGCCCGACAGTGACGGACTGAATCTGCGCCAGGCCCTGGTGCAGGAGCGCGATGCACTGGATTCCCTTGGTGCCGGCCCGCGCGCGCAATCGCTGCAGCGCCTGGATGGCCTGGCCAAAGCCCTGCAGGGCCTGCCCTCGCAGGTAGCAGGCGGCAGCGCGCCCGGCGCCGGCAAGCCCTGGTGGCAGGCCACGCTGGCCCCGTTCGTGGACATCAGCCCCAGCCGCCAGAACGGTCCGCTGACGGCCGCCGAGCGCCGCAATGCAGACGATGCACTGCAACTGGAACTGACCCTGGCGCGCGCCGCGATCGAACGTGGCGACCGCACCGGCCGCGATACTGCGCTGGCACGCGTGGAGCATTGGGCGCAACGGCGCTGGCCGGATTCACCGGCCCTGCGCGCGCAACGTGCTGAACTGAAAGCCTTGCGCGAACTTCCGCTGCAGGCCAGCAACGCCGTTCTTGGCAGCACCCTGCAGCAACTGCGCACCCAGACCGACCGGAGGTAACCCCGCATGAAACCCCTGCAATCCCTGGTCGTGCTGTTGCTGGCCGTGGCCATCGGCGTGGTTGCCGCGCAATGGCTCGGCGCCGATGACCTCAACCGCTTCGGCGAAGTGACCCTGCGCTACGGCGGCTACGACTACCACAGCAACCTGCCCAAGGTGGCGCTGCTGTCGGTGATTGCGGTGCTGGTGCTGTGGCTGCTGTGGAGCCTGATCGCTGCACCGTTCCGCGCCTGGGGCCGCTACCGCCGCAAGCAGGGCCGGGTGCGCCTGATCGATGGCCTGCAGGCCTATGAGCACGGCCAGTGGCAGCGTGCCGAGAAGCTGCTGGACGGCGCCGCCAAGGATCCGGAAGTGAGCGCGGTGGCGCTGGCCAACGCCGTGCGCAGTGCGCAGGCGCGTGCCGACGGCCCCGCCGGTGAAGCGCTGCTGCAGCGCCTGGGCGAAAGCGATGCCACCCTGCAGGCGCTGCTGCGCGCCGAACAGCTGCTGGCGCGCGATCTGCCGGTGGATGCGATCAACGCATTGGACGTAGCGGCGATCCAGCCGCTGCCGCCGCGCGGCCTGTGGCTGCGCACCGAAGCACTGGCACAGGCCGGCCGCGCCCACGAGGCGTACGGCCAGCTGGGTGCACTGCGCCAGAGCAAGGTGCTGCCGGCTGACGCCAACAGCGAACTGGAAGCACGCCTGGCCGCACAGGCGCTGCTGGAAGCGGCCGACGTCAATGCGCTGGCCGCGCAGTGGGAAGCCACGCCGAAGGCGCTGCGCCCCACTCCGGACGTGGTCGGCGCCTATGCCAGCCGCGCGGTGGCCCTGAACTGGGACGAGCCGGCGCTGCTGGCGCTGGAACAGGCCCTGGACCATCGCTGGGACGACGAACTGGTGGCGCTGTATGGCCGCCTGCCGGCCGAGCGCCTGGCCACCCGCCAGAGCAACCTGGCGCGCTGGCGCAACGTGCATGACGAGTCGGCCGCGCTGCGCCTGGCACAGGGCCGCGTGGCCCTGGCCCAGCAGCAGTGGGATGCCGCCGATGCGTTCCTGCATGAGGCCATCGCCGCCGGCGCCGGTGCCCCGGCGTGGGAGGCATTGGGTGAACTGTTCGCGCAGCGTGGCGAGCACGCGCTGGCCGCGCAGTGCCTGGCCAATGCGCTGCGACTGCAGCGCGGCGAGGACAGCGTGGAGCTGGTGCGCGGCATTGAGGCACCTGCACGTGCCACGGTGGAGGAGCAGCCGATCGCAGTGCAGCCGCCGGTGTATGACGCCAACGAAGAGCGCGACGAATTCGGTAATCCGCGGTTGCCGTAAGCATGGCTGAGGTGTGCCGACCAACGGTCGGCACCCACCGGAGCAACCAACGAAAACGCCGCCCATCGGGCGGCGTTTTCAGTTCCAGGAGTGTCGGCCGGATCGTGCCGACCAACGGTCGGCACCCACCGATGGATGCGATCAGCGTTCGACGATCGCCACTACGCCCATGCCGCCAGCGGTGCAGATCGACACCAGCGCGCGGCCACCGCCACGTTCGGCCAGCTGCTTGGCCGCGGTGGCGATCACGCGTGCGCCGGTGGCGGCGAACGGATGGCCGGTAGCCAGCGACGAACCCAGCAGGTTGATCTTGTCCGGGTCGATCCGGCCCAGCGGTGCGTCCAGGCCCAGGCGGTTGCGGCAGTAATCCTCGCTCTCCCACGCACGCAGGGTGCACAGCACCTGCGCGGCGAAGGCTTCGTGGATCTCGTAGATGTCGAAGTCCTGCAGGGTCAGGCCATTGCGCTTGAGCATCTCCGGTACAGCCACGGTCGGTGCCATCAGCAGGCCCTCGCCATGCACGAAGTCCACCGCAGAGACATGCGCATCGCGCAGATAGGCCTGCGGCTCATGGCCGTGCGCACGTGCCCACTCTTCGCTGGCCAGCAGCACGGCGGCGGCGCCGTCGGTCAGCGGGGTGGAGTTGGCGGCGGTGAGCGTGCCGCGGCCGGAGACCTTGTCGAAGGCCGGCTTCAGCGTGGCCAGCTTTTCCAGCGAGGTATCCGGGCGCAGGATGTTGTCGCGCTCGACGCCGCGGAACGGTGCGATCAGGTCGTTGAAGAAGCCACGCTCATAAGCGGCAGCCAGCTTCTTGTGCGACGACACCGCCCACTCGTCCTGCGAGTCGCGCGAGATGTTCCACTCCTTGGCCATGTCCTCGCAATGGTCACCCATGCTCTTGCCGGTGCGCGGCTCGGCCACGCCCGGGAACTCGGGCTTCAGTTCGGAGAACTTGAAGCCGGCGGTCAACGCGCGGATCTTGTCGCCGGTGCTCTTGGCACGGTTGGCGGCCAGCAGGCGCGCGCGCAGCTTCTTGCCGTAGACGATCGGCACGTCGGAGGTGGTGTCCGAACCACCGCCGATGCCGGATTCGATCTGGCCCAGCGCGATCTTGTTGGCGACGGTGATGATGCTGTCCAGCGAAGTACCGCAGGCGCGCTGCAGGGTGATGCCCGGGGTCAGCGGCGACAGGCCGGAGGACAGCGTGGCTTCGCGGCCCAGGTTCCAGTCGCTGGAGTGCTTGATCACCGCACCCATCGCCACTTCACCCAGCTGCTGGCCGTGCAGGCCGAAACGTTCGACCAGCGCGCCCAGCGTACGGACCGACATGCCGAGGTTGCCGACATCCGAATACGCGGTGTTCTGGCGGCAGAACGGAATGCGGACGCCACCGAGGATGGCGACGGGACGAGCGTTGGGCATGGAGATACCTGGCATGGATGAGGGTGTCTGCAACATGGCCTGCACGACGGAGCAGGCATAATGGAGCCAAGTGTAGCTGCCGCCCTGTGATGGGCCAACCGTGGAACCATGAGCAAACCCGACCCCGCGATGAATGCCCTTGGCGTGCTGGCCCTGGAACTGGCCGGCGGCGAAATCCCCCGCCAGGCGGTACTCAGCGCCGAACAGGCCGGTGAACTGGCCGATCGCGTCGGCCGCGACCTGTCCAAGCTGGTGCCGCAGGTGGCCGAGCTGGACCTGGTGTTCGCCGCCGCCCATTTCGACCCGGCCGAAGTGCTGCGCCCGGGCTGGCCGATCCATCGCCGGCTGGAAGAACTGCAGATGCGTGCGCCGGGCCGCAACCAAGGGCCGCGCCTGCTGGCGTTCGGTACTGACGCCCAGGGTGACGTGCCACTGCCGTTCCAGGCCGATGCCAGCCTGGTGGGCGGCGGCCTGCGTGTGGTGCCGTTCCTGCTGACCGGCAGTGACGTGGCCACCACCAATGCGGTGGCCGAGGCGCTGGAAGATACGCTGCTGGCCAACGGCATGGCGCATGCCGACACCGCGTTGATGGCGCAGAACACCTTCGGTGCGCGCATCGAGCACGCGCGCTATTTCACCGTGAACGACCTGGCCGCGATGATGTCGATGCAGTACGACAACCAAGGCCTGGCCGCGCTGTGGCCGCTGATCGAGACGGCGATCATGGCGCCGGGCGAGGACGAGTGGCTCAATGCCGCGCCCGAGCCGCTGCTGCGCTATACCCATGGCGAAGCACGCATGGCGCTGTTCGACCCGGCCGGCTGGTGCGCGCACTACGATCATGGCAAGAACGACTGCGACCGCCTGAAGGGCATCTACGAGCAGTTCCTGATGCGCCAGCGGCAGATGGCCGCCGTGCTGGAAGCACATGGCGTGCCGGTGTTGTTCGTGCACTGCGAGGCCGGGCAGGACGCGCGCGAGCTGCTGGCGCGCTGATCTGCGGATGCGCGCCGCCGGGCATGGCCCGGCGCTACCGTGCAATTGCGTTTCGCCGGGGCGCGACCGCCGTGCGTATTGCTGTAGAGCCGAGCCCATGCTCGGCTCAGGCCGCCGGAAGCACAGCCGAGCATGGGCTCGGCTCTACAGAAAGCGATGCAAATAAAAACGCCGGCTTGCGCCGGCGTTTTCCGTTTCCAGCAAAAGCGCCCTTACGGGGCCTTCTGGATCACCGCACATGCCAGGCGCGCGCCGGCGTTGCCGGTCGGCTGGGTCGTGTAGTCGTCCGCGTCGGCGTGGACGATCAGGCCGCGGCCGATGATGTCGAAGTCATCACCCTTGCCGATGTTGACGTTGCTCGACACCGGGCCGTCGATGGTGGCCACGCCCTTGTCGTCGGCCTTGATGTTGGGCATGTCGCCACCGTGGTGCGGATCAGCGGACACGCTGCCGTGATCCTGCTTGCCCGGGTTGAAGTGGCCACCGGCGCTCATGCCGTCCGGGGCGCTGCAGTCGCCCTTCTCGTGGATGTGGAAGCCGTGCTCGCTGCCCGGCTTCAGGCCGCTGATCTGGCCGGTCACGTGGACCTTGCCGTCAACCACCTTGAAGGTGACGCTGCCCTTGGTCTCGTTGCCCTGGGTCGGTGCCAGTTCGGCGGTGGCGGTGGCATCGGTGGCCGCTGCAGCGGCCGGCGCCGGCGTTGCGGCCGGTTCGGTGGTGGCGCCGTCGGCCGGTGCGGCCGGCGGGGTTTCAGCCTGCGGCGCGGCCGGCTGCTGGTTGCAGGCCGCCAGGCCCAGTGCAGCAATGGCTGCGAACAGCGACGTGTGGATCAAACGCATGGAATCTCTCCCTGGATGATGCCTGCAGTGATCAGCGGACAACCCGGATCACGCCACAGGCGATGCGGACGCCGGCATTGCCGGCGGGCTGGCTGCGATAGTCGTCGGCGTTGGCATGCACGACCAGTGCACGTCCGGCGATATCGGTGGCGGCGCCTCCGCCAAGGGTAACGCCCTTGAGGTGGATATCGACGTTGGCGCGGCCCTGGGCGTCGGCGCGCAGATTGTCCATGTCGCCCAGGTGGTGCTTGCCGGTGCCGGCGCGGCCATGCGCAGCGCCACCGGGATTGAAGTGATTGCCGGCACTGCTGGCGTCCACCGCGCTGCAGTCGCCACGCTCATGGATGTGGAAGCCGGCCTGCTGCATCGGCTGCAGGCCACCGATCAGGCCGGTGATGTGGAGACCACCGGGCTCCACCATCAGCGCGATGCGGCCACTGACGATACTGGCCGAGGCCGGCGAGAGATTGGCCTCGGCCTGTTTCGCGGCGCTGACCACGGTCGGCGGCGGCGGGGTGGGCTCGGCCTTCTTCGGCGCACTGCCACAGGCAGACAGCAGCACGGCGGCGGACAACGGCAGGATGGCGAAGGACAGACGCATCGAAGACTCCTTGCAGGTGACACTACGGACGGCATCGTCCATGAACGATCAACGGTTCGGCAAGCGGGCGCGAGGATCGCGTGCAGGGACCGTTCAATGGCCCCCGCGGCGGCGGCCAGCGCCCAGCTTGCGGGTAAGGGTATTGCGGCCCAGGCCCAGGCGGGCAGCGGCTTCGGCACGACGGCCATGGGTGATCTGCAGCGCGGCCTCCAGCAGGGCATGGTCGACCCGCTCGCGCACCTGCGCGTGCAGCCCATCCACGCCTTCGGCCAGCTGACGGCGTGCCCATTCGGCCAGCAGCGCTTCCCACTGGCCTGGATCGGCACCGCTGGTGCTGCTGCGACGACCGCGCGTGCGGTTGAGCGCGGTATCGACGTCGGCCACGCCGATGGTGTCGGCGGCGGCCAACGCCGCCATCCGCCAGCACACGTTTTCCAGTTCGCGCACGTTGCCCGGCCAGTCGTGTTCGCGCAGCGCCTGCAGTGCGGCAGCGGTCAGGCGCTTCGGCGGCGTATCCAGCTTGCGCGCGGCGGCCGCCAGGAACGTGCTGGCCAGTTGCGCGATGTCCTCGCGGCGCTCGCGCAGCGGCGGCAGCTGCAGGCGCACCACATCCAGGCGGTGCAGCAGGTCGGCACGGAACTTCCCCTGTGCAACCAGCCCTTCCAGATCCTGATGGGTGGCGGCAACCACGCGCACGTCGACGCGGATCAGTTCACGGCCACCCACGCGGAAGAACTCGCCCTGCGCCAGCACGCGCAGCAGGCGCGTCTGCAACGGCAACGGCATGTCGCCGATTTCATCAAGGAACAGGGTGCCGCCGTTGGCCTGCTCGAAGCGGCCGATATGGCGGCGCTGCGCGCCGGTGAAGGCACCAGCCTCGTGGCCGAACAACTCGCTTTCCAGCAGCTCTGACGGGATTGCAGCGGTATTGAGCGCGACGAACGGCCCCTGCGCGCGCGGCGATTCGCGATGCAGCGCATTGGCCACCAGCTCCTTGCCGGTGCCGGTCTCGCCGGTGATCAGCACCGCCAGCGGCGCCTGCGCCAGGCGGCCGATGGCCCGGAACAGCGCGCGCATCGGCGGGGTATCGCCCACCAGTTGCGGCGGTTGGTCGCTGTGCGTTTCGGCGGCAGGCGTGGGCGCGGCCAGTGCCGGTGCCACAGCCGGCAGCACGCGCTGTGCCAGCGCCACCGCATCGTCCAGATCAAACGGCTTGGACAGGAACTCATGCGCGCCACCGCGGAATGCCCCCGCCGTGCTGGCCACATCGGTGTAGGCGGACATCACCACCACCGGCAGCTGCGGCAGCGCGGCCTTGAGCTTGTCCAGCAGCACCAGGCCGTCGTCGCCGGGCATGCGCACGTCGGTGAACAGCAACGCTGGCGGCGGGCCTTCGTTCAATGCCTGCAACGCGGGCGCAGCGCTGTCGAAATCGACGACCTGGTAGCCCGCCTCGCGCAGCGCGGTGCACAGCACGAAGCGCACGGCACGATCGTCATCGACCACCCAGATGCGCTGCGGGGACGAAGAAGACTCAGACATCGCGCGGGGCCTCCTCGGCCGGGGCGGCGCCACTGACGATCGGCAGCAGCAGGGTGAACACGGTATGGCCCGGGCGCGAGCGGTAGGTCAGCGTGCCGCGATGCTCGCGCGCGACCTGCTGGGCCAGCGCCAGGCCCAGCCCGGTGCCTTCGGCGCGGCCACTCACCAAAGGCAGGAACAGGTGTTCGGCCAGTTCCTCGGGCACCCCACGGCCGTCGTCGGCGATCTCCAGGCGCAGCGCCAGCGTATGCAGCTGCTCGGCGATGCGCACGCCATGCTCCACGCGGGTGCGCAGGGTGATGCTGCCGGCACCGGCCTGGATCGCGTTGCGCACCAGGTTCCACACCGCCTGGGTGAGGCGGTCGGCGTCGCCATGGAATTCGGGAATGCTGGGGTCGTAGTCGCGCTGCAGGCGTACCGCCCAGCCGGCCTCGTTCTCGGCCAGGCGCAGCACGCGCTCCAGCGCGGCATGGATGTTCAGTTCGGCGTGCGGCGCCGCCGGGGCCGGCGACAGCAGCTGGTCGAGCAGGCCATTGAGGCGTTCGATCTCCGAGCCGATCAGTTCGATCAGCTCGCGTTCGCTGGCGTCGCGCTGGGCCGCGCGGCGGGCCAGCAGCTGGGCCGCGCCCTTCAGCCCGGCCAGCGGGTTGCGCAGCTCGTGGGCCAGCCCCTTCAGCGCTGCACTGAGCGCGCTGGGCAGGGCCTGGGTCGGGTCCAGCCCGGGGAATTCATCGACCGGATGCGCCTCCAGCAGCCAGCCGCCATCGTCGCGGCGGCTCATCCAGCCCTCGGCAAAGCGCGGGGCCTCGCCGGGCACCGCCAGCGCCAGCCGGTTCAGGCGCAGGCTATCGCGCTCATCGCGGGCCAGGAAATGGGCCAGTGCCTCGCCCTGCACTTCCAGTGCGGCCAGCGGCCGGCCCAGCAGTCGCCGGACACTGACACCCAGCCAGCGGGCAAAGGCCGGATTGCAGCCGGCAATGCAGCCATCGGCCCCGGCCCAGGCCAGCGGCGTGCCGAGGGCATCGAGGGACGGCGGGGGTGCGGGGTCGGACATTGCACCAATGTAGTGCAAAACGCGGGTCCAGCATCAGATCGCATCGAATGCGTCGCCAGTCGTCGCGCCCGGGAATTACGCGCCACGCTTGCCGAGGGAATACTAACGCCTTACGATACTATCGCCACACGTTATCAATATGCCGATCCAATCATTTGCCTGCAAACGTACGCAGGCACTGTTTGAAGGCATCGCGTGCAGAGATGGCACCACATTGAAGCTGCCGCGCTGCGAAAGCTGGCCATGCTCAATGTGGCAGCTGATCTGCGGGATCTGCGTTTGCCGCCAGCGAACAGACTGGAATCGCTGCATGGGGACCGGCGCGGCCAGTACAGCATCCACATCAATGACCAGTTCCGGCTGTGCTTTGTCTGGTCTCGGGAAGGTCCTGCCGAGGTCGAAATTGTCGATTACCACTGAAGGAGTCGCGCGAGTGCGAACCGCCCCCTATCCCGCTCCCGGCGAGATCCTGTTGCATGAATTCCTGGAACCTCTGGGCATCACCCAGTACCGGCTGGCCAAGGCAATTGGCGTCTCACAACGCCGTATCGGCGAGATCGTCTCCGGCGATCGCGCAGTCACTGCGGACACCGGGCTGCGCCTGTCCCGCTACTTCGGCGTTTCCGACAAGTTCTGGATCGGCCTGCAGGCCGACTTCGATGCCGCGATGACCAAGGAAAAGCTGGCCGACGTGCTTGCCCGGATTGAACCCTACAACACGGCTGCCTGAGCCTTGGCCCCGGGGTCAGAGCCCTTTCCCTGCGGAAAGGGATCCGAGCCCGGGCAGCCGGCGTTACACCGGGTAGCCGGTGGCTTCCCTGGCCTTCTTCCAGGCGCTTTCGAATTCGCGCGCGGAGATTTCGTCGTCCTCGTCGAAATCCAGGAACGACACCGGCTGGTCGGCCAGCAGGAAGCGGTCATCGCTGTGGGCATGCTCGTCGGCCCAGACCATCTTGGTGCCGTAGATTTCCACCTGGCGCACGATCTTCTCGCCACGCGCTTCCATCAGCACGTTGCCCTTGCCCAGGCCCGATTCGGCCCAGTGCTTGTAGTACTTCTTTGCGGCGGATTTCGCGCCGGATTTTGCGTTGTGCTTTGCGTAGGTCATTGCAGAGGTCCTGGCCGCAGACGCGGCCGGAAAGTTCGGAATGGCGCCATTATCGCCCGACCTCGCAGCGCGCAGGTGAGCGCTTCATTGGGCCGGCACCGGCAACGCCACGCCCTTCGGCCACAACATCCAGATGTTGCCCTTCTGCTTCATGTCGCCGGCCAGCTTGCCGGCGGCATCGCCGCTGCCCCAGTACAGGTCGGCGCGCACTTCACCGGCGATGGCACCGCCGGTGTCCTGCGCGGCCACCGGGCGCACCACCGGGCTGCCGTCCGGGCGCGTGGTGGACAGCCACAGCAGGCTGCCCAGCGGCACCACGCTGCGATCCACCGCCACGCTGTAGCCGGCGGTGAGCGGCACATTCAGTGAACCGCGTGGACCTTCCGGGCTGTCCGGGTTGCGCACGAAAAACACGTAGCTGGGATTGCTGCGCAGCAGTTCCGGCACGCGTGCGGGATTGGCCCGAGCCCAAGCGCGGATGGCGTCCATGGTGACGTCTTCCTTCTTCAGCTGGCCCTGGTCCACCAGCCAGCGACCGATGGCGCGGTACGGGTGGCCATTCTGTTCTGCATAGGCCAGCCGCACCTGCTTACCATCGCCCAGGCGCACCCGGCCGGATCCCTGGATCTGCAGCAGCTGCAGGTCCATCGGGTCGGTCAGCCAGGCCAGCACCGGGGCCTTGGCGCCCTTTGCCGCGATGGTGCCGGCGTCGTCATAGGGCTTGAGCACCTTGCCCTCGACGCGCCCGCGCAGGCGCTTGCCCTTCAGTTCCGGGTAGAGGCTCTCCAGCTGCACCACCACCAGATCATCCGGCGTGCCGTACACCGGCACCGTGGCAGTGGCCGTGCGGGTGAGGCTGCCGGGATAGATCGGTTCGTAGTAGCCGGTAATGAGCCCGTCGGCCTGGTGGCCGCCGGCACGCAGTGCATAGACATCCAAATCGCGCTGCAGGAACTGGCGGATCGCGGCCGGGTCCCTGTCCGCCACCGTCGCGGCGGTGGCGCAGGGTCTGGCCCAGACCGCATCGTTCTTCAGGCGGGTGCAGCTGCTGCGCCAGGCAACGAAGCCGGCCTGCAGATCGCTGTCGGAGACCGGCGGCAGTGCGCTCCATGCGACCTTGGTGTAGGTGGCCGTAGGCGGTGTGACTGCCGTCGGCACTTCGGATCCGGTACGGGGAGCGGTGGTGGAGCAGCCGGCGAGCACGGCCGCTGTCAGCAGGGCCCAGTGCTTGCGCTTGAAGAAGGAGGCGGAATCGATCATGCCGCCATGGTGGCGGGCCCGCCGCTGGGCAGCAACCCAGCGCCTGTTCTAGCATTCATGCGCCGCGTTACGGCGTCTGCAGCAGCAGCGAGTGCAGGATGCGCGCGTCTTCGGCATCCAGCGTCTTCGGCAGGTCGTCGCGGCCACGGAAACGGCGATGGAAGGCGGCGACGGTGGCCTCGCGGTTGTCCAGCGGATAGCCGAAGCGGGCCAGCGCATTCCACGCGTCGAAGCCCTCCGGCGCAGCACCATCCGCAGCGCGCGGCCAGACCCCGAACCCGGCCTCGGCCAGCTGCTGCCAGGGGAAGAAGCGGCTCGGATCCTGCTTGCGCGTTGGCGCCAGGTCAGCATGGCCGATCACCTGGCGCGGCGGAATGTTCAGGCGCGTAGTGAGATCGCGCAGCAGCACGATCAGTGATTCGATCTGCGCCGCACTGAACGGGCTGCGGCCATCGTTGTCGAGTTCGATGCCGATCGAGGCCGAATTGAGATCGGTGATGGTGCCCCAGCGTCCGGCCCCCGCATGCCAGGCGCGGCGCACATCGGCCACCAGCTGGTAGCGATGGCCATCGGCGCCGATCAGGTAGTGCGCGCTGACCGGTCCACCACTGTTGGCCGTGCGCAGCGTGTGCAGGCTCTGCTGCACCGATTTCTGCTCGGTGTGGTGGATGACGATGATGACCGGCGTGCGCGCGTTCTGGTTGGGTGATGGCACCCAGGTCGCGAGCGGATTGTGCATTTCCTGCGGCGCGGAGGCACAGGCGGCCAGCAGCAGGCAGGCCGAGAGCATCAGGGACGTGCGGATCGGGTGCATGGCCCGATTGTGCGCGATCACGCGCGATGATGCATGCCGCCGTGCCGAGCAAGCTTGGCACCCACCAGAGAGGATGCGGTAGATCCACGCCATGCGTGGATGGGCTACCAGCTGTGCCGACCAACGGTCGGCACCCACCAGAGCAGGAGCAGTGCCAGGCTTGCCTGGCAGCCACCAAACGCAAAGGCGGCCCCGCAGGGCCGCCCGTCATGCATCAGGCCTCGTAGGCCGATTCGCCGTGCGAGGTCACATCCAGGCCGGTACGCTCGGCCTCCTCGGTCACGCGCAGGCCGACGACCACCTTGACCAGCAGCAGGATGGCCGCGGTCACCACGGCCGACCAGACCACGGTGAGGCCGACGCTGACCACCTGCACCCACACCTGGTGGCCGATATCCAGATCGGCCTTGGTGCCGCCCAGCGACTGCGCGCTGAACACACCGGTGAGGATCGCGCCGACGATGCCGCCCACGCCATGCACACCGAACACGTCGGCGGTGTCGTCCACCTTCAGCAGACGCTTGAGGCCGGTCACGCCCCACACGCAGACCACGCCGGCCACCAGGCCGATGACGATCGCGCCGAGCGGGCCGACGGTACCGCACGCCGGGGTGATGCCGACCAGGCCGGCCACCGCACCCGAGGCCGCGCCCAGTGCCGACGGCTTGCCCTTGCTGATCGCTTCAACCAGCGTCCAGCCCAGCACCGCTGCAGCGGTGGCCAGCACAGTGTTGAGGAACGCCAGCGAGGCGACGGTGTCGGCGGCGGCGGCGGAACCGGCATTGAAGCCGAACCAGCCGACCCACAGCAGCATCGCGCCGATATAGGTGAACGGGACGTTGTGCGGCTTCAGTGCGGTCTGCCCGTAACCCAGGCGCTTGCCGACGAACCATGCAGCCACCAGACCGGCTACGCCGGCGTTGATGTGCACCACGGTGCCACCAGCGAAATCGATCGCGCCCATTTCACCCAGGTAACCACCACCCCAGACGATGTGCGCCATCGGGATGTAGCTGAGGGTGAACCACAGCGCCGAGAACAGCAGCACCGCGCGGAACTTGATGCGCTCGGCGAAGGCACCGACGATCAGCGCGGTGGTGATGCCGGCAAAGGTCGACTGGAAGGCGACAAACAGGTAATCCGGCAGGCCCTTGATCGGCGTGTTGCCCACCGACTCCGGGGTGAAACCCTTGAGGAAGGCGAATTCGGTGAACGAGCCGAAGAACGGATTGCCGGCGCTGAACACTGCGCTGTAGCCATAGGCCACCCACAACAGCAGCACCAGCGAGAACACCACCAGGATCTGGCTGAGCACCGAAAGCACGTTCTTCGAGCGCACCAGGCCGCCGTAGAACAGGGCCAGGCCCGGCACCACCATCAGCAGCACCAGCAGGGTGGAGGTGAGCATCCAGGCGACGTCGCCATGGTCATAGGCGGGCGCAGCCACCGCTTCGGCAGCAGCCGGCGCAGCGGCAGTCGGGTCCTGCAGGGGCTCGACGGCCACGGCCTCGCTCTGCAGCGGCGTGACCTGGGCCTGGGCATGTGCATTGCCTGGCCAGATACCGGCGGCCAGCGCGCTGAGCAGCATCAGCAGGCACACCAGATGGAACCGGGCTTGCCACCCGGTGAGAAGGCGCATCTTCATGGGGGAGTCTCCGGAAGGGGGTTTACAGCGCGTCGGCGCCGATTTCGCCGGTGCGGATGCGGATGACCTGCTCGACAGCGGTCACGAAGATCTTGCCGTCGCCGATCTTGCCGGTGCCGGCAGACGACTGGATCGCTTCGATCACGGCGTCGGCACGCTCGTCGGTGACGACGGTTTCGATCTTGATCTTGGGCAGGAAGTCGACAACGTACTCGGCACCGCGATACAGCTCGGTGTGGCCCTTCTGGCGGCCGAAGCCTTTCACTTCGGTCACGGTGATGCCCGACACGCCGGCATCGGACAGGGCCTCGCGGACCTCGTCGAGCTTGAACGGTCGGATGATGGCGGAGATCAGTTTCATGCGCATGTCCCGATGGTGGATGGGGCCAGCGCGCCAACGCGCGATGGCATCAGGCAACCACGGGCCATCGTGGTGATGGCCGTGGCTGTTGCACCGGACACGAACCGGGCCGGGACAGCCGTGCCTCTCTCCTTGCACGGCCGACGCGGGAGGGAGGGCGGCCCATGTCGCGTATCCGGTCTCTCTCTTGCCCCTGGATCAGGGGTCCTTGGCGTGGGGTCAGAGCCCTTTCATGCATGAAAGGGATCCGACCCCGTGCAACGACCCCGATCTGACCGCGGCTCCCCAGCCGCGAAGACGGATGCGATGGCGGCGGGTGGGAGGGGGTACCCACCGCCATCGCAACCGGTCAGCTGGCGTAGTACAACTGGTATTCCAGCGGGTGGGTCGCCGCGCGGAACTTGGTCACTTCCTGCATCTTCAGCGCGATGTAGCCGTCGATGAAGTCATCGCTCATCACGCCACCGGCCTTGAGGAACTCGCGGTCCTTGTCCAGCGCTTCCAGGGCCTGGTCCAGCGAAGAGCAGACCTGCGGAATCAGCTTCTCTTCTTCCGGCGGCAGGTCGTACAGATCCTTGTCGCTCGGTGCGCCCGGGTCGATCTGGTTCTTGATGCCGTCCAGGCCGGCCATCATCAGCGCGGTGAAGGTCAGGTAGCCCGACTGGATCGGATCGGGGAAGCGCATTTCAATGCGACGCGCCTTCGGGTTGGACACCCACGGAATGCGGCACGAGGCCGAACGGTTGCGCGCCGAGTAGGCCAGCATCACCGGGGCTTCGAAACCCGGCACCAGGCGCTTGTAGCTGTTGGTACCCGAGTTGGCAAAGGCGTTGATCGCCTTGGCATGCTTGAAGATGCCGCCGATGTACCACAGCGCCATCTGGCTCAGGCCACCGTAGCCGTCACCGGAGAACAGGTTGGTGCCGCCCTTGGACAGCGACTGGTGCACGTGCATGCCGCTGCCGTTGTCGCCGACGATCGGCTTGGGCATGAAGGTGACGGTCTTGCCGTTGCGGTGGGCGACGTTCTTGATGACGTACTTCATCCGCAGCAGTTCGTCGGCCTTCTGCACCAGGGTGCTGAACTTGGTGCCGATCTCGCACTGGCCGGCGGTGGCCACTTCGTGGTGCTGCACTTCCACTTCGATGCCGACCTGTTCCAGGGTCTTGCACATCTCCGCACGCAGGTCGTGCAGGGTGTCGGTCGGCGGAACGGGGAAATAACCGCCCTTCACGCCCGGACGGTAGCCGCTGTTGGCGCCGTCGTACTTGGCGCCGCTGTTCCACGCCGCTTCTTCCGAGTCGACCTTGAAGAAGGTGTTGCCCATTTCATTGGCGAAACGCACCGAGTCGAAGATGAAGAACTCCGGCTCCGGGCCGAAGAACGCGGTTTCGGCGATGCCCGAGGACTTCAGGTAGGACTCGGCGCGCTTGGCGATGCCGCGCGGGCAACGGCCATACGGCTGCATGGTGGCCGGGTCGAGGATGTCGCAGCTGATCACGATGGTCGGATCGGCGTAGAACGGGTCGACGTAGGCGCTGGCGGTGTCCGGCAGCAGCACCATGTCCGACTCGTTGATGCCCTTCCAGCCGGCGATCGAGCTGCCATCGAACATCTTGCCTTCTTCAAACAGCGACGGCTCGACGATGCTGACCGGGAAGGTCACATGCTGTTCGACACCACGCATGTCGACGAAGCGCAGATCGACGAACTCGATCTGGTTGTCCTTGATCAGCTTCTCTACGGTTTCCACGGACATCGGTACGACCTCGGATGGGAATGAATGCCTGCTGAGGTACAGCAATGACCGTGCCAACTTTTTGGCCTTCACAAGTCGTTGATTTCAAAGCGACCGCCCCAGCGAGGTGCAGAACCATGCGCACCAAACGGGTGCACCGATGACCAGACGCACCCGTTTGGTGCAGCATGGATCGTCTATTCTTTCGAGCTTCTTCCGCAGCCCGCGCCCGCACCGTCCATGTCTGATCTGCTCTCCGCCCTGCTGCTGGGCATCCTCGAAGGCTTGACCGAATTCCTGCCGATCTCCAGCACCGGCCACCTGCTGATCGCCCAGCACTGGTTGGGCGCGCGATCGGACTTCTTCAACATCATCATCCAGGCCGGTGCGATCCTGGCCGTGGTGCTGGTGTTCCGCCAGCGCCTGCTGCAGCTGGCCACCGGCTTCGGCCAGCGCGAGAACCGCGAGTACGTGTTCAAGCTCGGCGCGGCCTTCCTGGTAACCGCCGTGGTCGGCCTGGTGGTGCGCAAGGCTGGCTGGTCGCTGCCGGAAACCGTCAGCCCGGTGGCCTGGGCGCTGATCATCGGCGGCATCTGGATGCTGCTGGTTGAGGCCTATACCGCGCGCCTGCCCAACCGCGACCAGGTGACCTGGACGGTGGCCATCGGCGTCGGCCTGGCGCAGGTGGTGGCCGGTGTGTTCCCCGGCACCTCGCGCTCGGCCTCGGCGATCTTCCTGGCCATGCTGCTGGGCCTGAGCCGCCGCGCGGCCGCCGCCGAGTTCGTGTTCCTGGTCGGCATCCCCACCATGTTCGCCGCCAGCGCCTACACCTTCCTGGAACTGGCCAAGGAAGGAAACCTGGCCAGCGAGAACTGGACCGACGTCGGCGTCGCCTTCGTTGCCGCTGCCATCACCGGCTTCGTCGTAGTGAAGTGGCTGATGGGCTACATCAAGTCGCACCGTTTCACGGCCTTCGCCATTTACCGCATCGCGCTGGGCGCGGCACTGCTGCTGTGGTTGCCGTCCGGCAGCTGAACAGCGCCGGGGCACGGTAACCCCGATACCGGCCCCACCCCGTTTCCCCCACGGTTCCCCAAGGAGAATCACCATGAACCGCAAGCTCACCCTGCTCCTCCCGCTGGCCCTGATGGCCGCCTGCAGCCAGACTCCGGCCCCGGCCGGCACTGGCGGCGACGACGTGGCCCCGGCCGCGGCCAAGGCAGCGGACCAGCAGACGCTGGCGCACCTGGACGCGCAGCGCCTGCAGAGCCAGCACTGGCTGCTGCAGCAGGCCACCGCCGCCGACGGCAAGCGCATCGACGCGCTGTTCGCCCGCGAAGACAAGCCGGTCACCCTGGACTTCGCTGATGGCCGCCTGTCGGTCAGCAACACCTGCAACCGCATGGGCGGCGGCTACACCCTGGCCGACGGCAAGCTGACGGTCAGCGCGATGGCCTCAACCATGATGGCCTGCACCGATAAGGCGCTGATGGCGCTGGACGAGGCCGTATCGAGCCGCCTGCAGGGCGAGCTGAAGGCCGAGCAGGATGCCGATGGCAAGCTGACCCTGACCACCGCCAAGGGCGACGTGCTGGTGTTCAACCCGGAACCGACCGCTGAAACCCGCTACGGCGGCGCTGGCGAAACCGTGTTCCTGGAAGTGGCCGCCAAGACCGAGAAGTGCTCGCACCCGCTGATCCCGGACTACCAGTGCCTGCAGGTGCGCGAAGTGAAGTTCGACGACAAGGGCCTGAAGCAGGGTGAGCCGGGCAAGTTCGAGAACTTCTACGGCAACATCGAGGGCTACACCCACGAAGACGGCGTGCGCAACGTGGTGCGCGTGAAGCGCTACGAAGTGAAGAACCCGCCGGCTGATGCGCCGTCGCAGGCGTACGTGCTGGACATGGTGGTCGAGTCGGCCATCGAGAAGAAGTAAGAAAACAGAAGGGCGGCCGCGAGGTCGCCCTTCTTCCATGGGACACCTTGAAGTCGAGCCATGCTCGGCTGGGCAGAAGGCAGTCCAGCATGGCTCGACTCTACATACCCAACCGCCAAGGAGACAGGCATGATTCTTTCCCGCATTTTCGCGCTCCTGCTGGCCACAACGCCTGCCGGCCTCGCGGCAGCCAGTGATGCCAGCGATCTGCAACGCCTACAGGCATACGAGTGGCATCTCACCCACGCAGTCGACAGCAACGGCAAGCGCCTGGATGCACTGTTCATCGCCAGTGATCCGCCCGTCGGTCTGTTGTTCCGCGGCACCAGTGCCAACGTGCTGAACCTGTGCAACGGCATGGGCGGCCCATACACGTTGAAAGACAGCCAGCTCACGTTGGGCAGCATGGAACAGAACCTGAAGGGATGCTTCGGTGCCAAAGGCGAACAGGAAACCGAAGCCAAGCGCAGGATTCTGGGGACCTCCACACTGATCATGGGTCGCGCGGGGCCGTTGACCCTGCATACCGCACGTGGCGACACGCTGGTGTTCGCGCCGGTACCACTGAAAAACAGATGAGAAGTGCAGCCGGCAAGGTCGAGCCGGCTCGATCGGGGCTTTATAGAGGCCAGCCATGCTCGACTGGGCGAAAAGCAGGCGAGCATGGCTACAGAAAGCAAAGTCGGGTTTGGCCCGGCCCTGCAGACGCGCTCAACCCAGCGCAGGATTCAATGTGTAGGTGCCGTGCAACGCCGCTTCGGCCAGCACGTGGCCGTGCATGGCGCGATACGCGTCTGCGGCGGTGAAGCGTGCCGGAAGCTCCAACGAGGCCACGTCCAGCGCAAACACGCGGAAGAAGTAGCGGTGCACGCGTTCGTCGTTGAACGGCGGATACGGGCCGTCGTAGCCCAGATAGTCACCGGCCATGTCCGGATTGCCGGCAAACCAGCCGGTGAAGTCGTTCAGGCCCTGGCGGCTGCCGGCCGGGCCCGCCGGTGCGGTCTTGCCCTTCACCACGAAGCCATCGCTGCAGCTGCCGGCGGCGATCTCCTGCACCGAGGCCGGGATATCGGCCATCACCCAGTGCACGAAGTCGCAGCGCGGCTGGTCGCGCGGCACGGTCATGTCGCTGCGGCCGACCGTTTCCGCAACGGTCGGCACATCCGGGTCCACGCACACCAGCAGGAACGAACGCGTGCCTTCCGGCGCGCCGTTCCAGGCCAGGTGAGGGTTGCGGTCCGGCGCGAAGCCGGCGGCATCGCCGGCGGCGAACTCGCGGTCGATCGGCGCGCCGTTGGTCAGGCTGTGGCTGCTCAGTTGCATCGGCTTCTCCTTACTCTTCCGGGTAACCCAGGCGCACCGCAATCGGGGTGAGCTTGGCAAAGGCGGCGCTCATCACGTCGCGATAGTTGCGCCAGTGGCCCGGCGGGAAGCGCGGTGCGCCGAGCTGTGCGGCCGGCGGCATCTGCCGCTCGAACAGGCGTCCCAGCAGCTCGGCCATCGCATGCGGATCGTTGCCGATCTGGTCGATGCGCAGCAGCACGTGCGGGTACAGATCTTCCTCGTGCAGGGTGGCAACCTGCGCCAGCGCGCGCGCCAGCCATTCGCTGGCTTCAGCCAGCGAGGTCATCGCCAGCGGTGCGGCGGCGCCGTAGGCCACCCAGTCCAGCAGCATGTCGCGCGGATCACGCAGCACCAGCACCAGGCGCCCCTGCGGCAGCTGCGGGCGCAGCGCCCACAGCAGTGCGTTGTCCCACCACAGCAGCCAGTCGATGACGGCATCGCCCTGCACGCCGCGCGCGGGCAGCTGCTCGCGCCAGCGCTGCACCAGACGCTCCGGGGTCAGCACGCCGGAGGCGAGGTCCTGCAACGTGTGGTAGTTCTGGAAGGCATCATCCGGCGGATTGCTGGTGTAGCGGTCGCTGCGCAGCACCGGGCTGGCGGCGGCCAGGCCGGTCGCAACCCGCTCCACGCCCGAACCCGGCGCGCCCCACAGGAAGATCGGCGCGGAGTTGGCGTCAGCGTCGATCTCGCCCTTGTCCGGCCAGCTCGGCGGTGCCTTGGCCTGCGGCGGCAGCGGCAGGCGCTGCGGCGCCTGGTCGGCCTGCAGCGCCATCCACGTCTGCAGCGCCTGTTCCGGCTGGCCAGCGCGATCCTGGATTTCACCCAGCCAGGTACGCAGGTCGGCGCGATGACCGTCCGGCGCCCTGTCGATCAGCGCCTGCACGCGGGCGATCGCGGCGACCGGATCACGCTGCAACAGGCCTTCGACCAGGCGGGTTTCGCCGCTGACGCGGCCCGGTTCGAGGCTGACGATACGCTCGGCGATGGCTTCAGCCTGTTCGTGTTCGCCCACCATGTCATGCAGGCGCAGGCGCGCTTCCAGGGCCGGCAGATGACCTGGCATCGCATCCATCCAGCGTTCCACGGTCGCGGCGGCGGTCGGGCTGCCCACTTCTTCCACGGCCAGGCGCGCCAGCCACAGGTCGTGCAGCTGCGGGTGCTGCTCCAGGGCGGCGTCCAGGCGCGCGCGCGCCTCGTCTTCGCGGCCCAGGCGCTGCCAGGACATCAGCAGCAGCTGCAGCACCTGGCGGTCGTCGGGGATCGATTCCAGCAACGGCAGCAGGTGGTCCAGCGCCTGCAGCGGCTGGCCACCACGCAGCGACAGTTCACCGGCCAGGCGGCGCATCGACGGCGTATCCATGCCTTCCTGCTGCAGGGCGATCTGCATCGCTTCGGCAGCCGCCTCCAGGTTGCCCTGGCGCAGCGCCAGCTGCACCACCAGGCCATGCAGCGAGCTGATGGCCGGGTTCAGTTCCAGCACGCGGCGGAACGCCTGCTCGGCGAAGGCCAGCATGTCCTTGCCCAGGTAGGCGAAGCCCAGCGCGTACAGCACTCGGGTGTCGTTGGGCTGCGCCTGGTTGGCCGCCGACAGCAGCGTCAGCGCACGATCCGGATCGTCACGGCGCAGCGCGATCATGCCGTCGATGGTCAGCAGTTCCGGGTGATCCGGCTCAACGCGCGAGGCCAGCGTGGACAGGCGCTGGGCTTCATCGAAGTCGTTGCGGCCGATCGCCAGGTGCGCCTGCATCAGGTAGGCGGAGAAGGAGTTCGGGTCGAGCCCGGTGGTGCGCGCCAGCGCTTCGTCGGCGCCTTCGTACTGGCGCAGGGCCAGCAGCAGGCCAGCATGCTGCAGGTGCAGCTGGGCGTCGTCCGGTGCCAGCTGCAACGCCTGCTGCAGGACTTCCATGGCATCTTCGGCCTTGCCCTGCTGCTGCAGCGCAAGCGCCAGCCAGCGGTGGGCGCCGGCCTGGCCGGGTTCATCACGGGTCCATGCCTGGGCCAGCTGCACGGCCTGGTCAGCCTGGTTCTGGCGCAACGCTTGGATGATCTGGTCTTGCATGGCGGTCCGGTTCAAGTGCAAACCCGCATTGTAGCGGTCCACGCACCGGTGCCGGTTCAGCCCGCCAGCACCCGCTGCAGGCGCTGCGCCACCCAGCGCTCGGAGAAGCCGTCACCCCGCCAGTTTTCCAGGAAGCCGCAGTGGCCTCCCCAGCAGGCGGTTTCCAGGTGCGCCTGGCGCGGCAGCTGCCAATCACTGAAGGTCGCGTACGGGATCACCGGGTCGTCCTGCGCCATCAGGATGTCGGCCGGCACCTGCAGGGTGGACAGGCGGTCACCGGCAATCGAATAGCCATCGAAGTAGGCCTGCAGCGAGCCGAAGGTGGTGTGCCGTTCGACCAGCCAGGCGGTCAGTGCACGGATGTCCAGCTTCAGCACGCGGTCGTCGCAGTCGCTCAACTCCGGGAACAGATCGCGCTTGCGGCGCAGCGAACCGGCCCACTTGCGGCGGAAGTACCAGTCGTACATCGCCGGGCCGTTCTCGATGTTCTCCATGGTCAGCGCCGGATCCAGCACCGGGCACACCGAGGCCACGCGCAGCAGCGGCACGCCGGCGGCCGGTGCACGCAGGGCCAGGCGCAGCACGAAGTTGCCACCCAGCGAATAGCCGGCGGCCACCAGCGGCAGCTGCGGCCAGCGCTGGGCGATGTCGCCTGCGGCGTGCACCACTTCATCGATGAGATTGGAGTGGAAGATGCCGGGATTGAGATGATGGGTGTTGCCGTGGTCGCGGAAGTTCAGCCGCACCACGTCGAAACCCTGCTCGATCATGCGCGCGGCGGCCATGCGCATGTAACTGGATTCGGCACTGCCTTCCCAGCCATGCAGCAGCAGCGCGACACCCTTCGGCTCGCGGCCTTCGACATGACTGTGCCAGCCCTGCAGGCGCACGCCATCACCGCCATCGAGGATCAGCTCTTCGCTGACTGCACCGGTGGCCGCCAGCAGCAGCAGGCCGCGCTGCAGGCGCATGCGGCTGGAACTGAGCATCGACTGCAGGTGCGGATTGCGCAGCCAACGCGGCGGCTGATAGTCAGCCGCATGCAGCGTCGGCGTACCGGCGTCCAGGACAGGTGGCGGTATCAGGGCCACCGCACCCTCACTGCGTGCTCATGGCCGCCACGATGCGCGCGCGCGAGGTTTCCGCGATGCGTCGACGGCCTTCCAGGTCCTGGGTACCGATCGGCTCCAGGAAATGCACTTCGGTATGCCGCGCCGGCTCACCCAGCAGGCGCAGGAAATTGGCGGCGAAACTCTCGCCCGGGCCGAACGCGACGATGGTCTGTGCGTCGCCCTTCATCCCGTACACCAGCGCCACCGGCTGCACCGGCACGCCGGTTTCAACCGCGGCCTGGAAGATGCGGGCATGGAACGGCCCCACTTCGTGGCCACCGCGGGTGCGCCCTTCCGGGAACACGCCGACCGCCTTGCCGGCACGCAGGCGATCAGCCATCACCTGCATCACCCCACCGAGCGATTCGGTGTTGCCACGCTGATGGAAAATGGTCTGGCCACGCGCGGCCAGCCACCCGACCAGCGGCCAGCTGGCGATCTCGCGCTTGGCAACGAAGCCCATCATGCGCTGGCTGTGCAGGATGGAGATGTCGACCCAGCTGACGTGGTTGGCGACGAACAGAACGGCACCGGGCAAGGGCTGGCCCACCCGTGACAGGCGGAAGCCGAAGATCCACATCAGCCCGCCCTGCCACCAGTTCACCACCCTCGCGCCGAAGGTATCCTCGCCCACGCGCAGCTCGCCCCACGGCGGAAGCATGCCGATCAGGATCAGCGGCAGGAACACGGTGATGTGGACCAACAGCAGCGGTACGCGGTACAGGTAACGGCACACACGCGCCACGCCGCCACGGGGGGCCGGAGTGGGGGAAGTCATCCGCGCACGATACCGGAGCGCCGCGGCAGCTGCCAGCCGATTTAGGCCATAACCGCCATTGACCGGGGCAATCGGCGGGGAACGCTGGGTTCTGCCGCCGTCAACACGCCCGACGGGGGCTCAACCGTGGCCGGCAGCCACCACCGCCAGGGTCAGCCGTGAGATGCACACCAGCCGGCCCTGCTCGTCCTCGATGCGGATTTCCCACAGCTGGGTGCTGCGGCCCACGTGCAGCGCGCGCGCGGTGCCGGTGACAGTCCCCGAGCGCACCGCACGCACATGGTTGGCGTTGATTTCCAGGCCCACGCAGATCTGCTTTGCGGTATCCACGCACAGGTTGCCGGCGCTGCTGCCGAGGGTCTCGGCCAGCACCACCGACGCACCGCCGTGCAGGATGCCGTAGGGCTGCCGGGTGCGCTCGTCCACCGGCATCGTGGCCTGCAGCCAGTCTTCGCCCGCGGCGCTGAAGACGATGCCCAGCGACTCGATCGCCGTGTTGCGGCTGAGCGCATTGAGCTGCTCGATGGAAACAGCTTCGCGGAACACCTGGGTCATGCGGGCACCTTCAGAGAATGGGAACGAGGCCGGCACCGAATGCGGTCAGCATGCGCACCAGCAGCCACTTCGGGCCGACGTTGACTTCGGGGAAGTCGCCGACGGCCACGTAGCAGCGATGGAAATCCGGGTCCTGCCGTGGCAGCGGCTGCGGGCAGTCCGGGCCGGGCTTGAACTCGTAGTCGGTGGCGTAACGCCACGGCCAGAAGTCGAGAATCGGCAGCGCTTCGGAGGCCTTGCCGACGCTGTAGTTCAGGCCCGACAGCACCGGCGGCTTGGCCCGCGGCGCCACCGTCCACGAGTTCTGCGGATGGGTATCGCGCAGGATGCTCTCGGCCAGCTGCTCGGCGAAGACCGGATCGTCGATGATCACCGCGCCTTCGGTGTTGTAGTTCTCGCTGCGCGGATCGAAGTTGTGGGTGCCGACCACGCCGATGCGGCGGTCGACCACCAGCGACTTGGCGTGCAGGCCCATGCGCGCACCCTTGCGGGTGACCGGCAGCGGCTTGTTGACCGCCTTGCTGCCCAGGAACGACGGCCGCGTCTCGGTACGCAGCAGGCGCGTTTCCACTTCGCTGCCGGCGGCACGGCGACGTTCGCGCGCGTTCTGGTAGGCGCTGCCGGTACGCGGATGGTTCACCGGCACCTGCCTGCGGGTCGCGGCCAGATCCCCATCGCTGCCACCGCCGGCATTGCTGCCAGCGGCGCTGCCGCCGATCAGCGGATTACGTCCGCCGTCGTCGTCGCCTGCGGGCGCGGCGATCGGATCAGGCAGCAGGTTGCGGTAGTCGACCGGTGCATCCAGCGGGAACGGCTTGTATTCGAAGATGTTGAAGCCCAGTTCGCGCATGTTGCGTCGCTTGTACTTGTACGACAGCGCATACACGATCGGGTTGTCGGTGGCCGCCAGGCTGTTGCTGGACACCACCACGCGCGGCGGCTGCGGGCGCTTGCGCAGCTCGCGGAACAGCTTCTGCGCCGGCTTGGACAGCACCAGGTACGGCGTCTGCAGGATCACTTCCTTCTGCGCACCGGCAATGAGTGCATCCAGCTGTGGCTCGGTCACATGCTGGCCGGCCAGCGGGGCATCGGCTTTCTCGCGGCGGTGCTTGCGCGGCAGGTCGGCGACGTAGCGCACCGAGGCCACCGGCAGCGCGGTATCCACGAAGGAACGGGTGACGAAGTCCATGTCATTGGCTTCGGCGCTGACCCGCTGCACCCGCTCGGGGCGGCGGAAGGTGGCCGGTGGCAGCACCGGCACGCCCTCGCGCAGCAGGGTGCGGCCCACGTCATTCAGGCGCTCGGCCGGCACGCTGCGGTGGGCGCGCCAGAAGGCATCGAAGTTGGCCGCCATCGCGCGCGCTTCCGGACCGGCGATCATGACGTCGCGGTCGCGGAAGTTGTACTCGCGGTCCCAGTCGTAATAGTCGTTCTGGTAGTTGCGGCCGCCGACCACGCCGATCGCATCGTCGATCACCAGCAGCTTGTTGTGCATGCGCTGGTTGAAGCGACGGAAGCAGCACAGCACGCTGCCGGCGTAGTCGAAGTAGTTCAGCCGGGCCTTGCCGAAGGTCGGGTTGTAGACCCGCAGCTGGAAGTTCTGGTGGGCACCGGACAACGCGCCGAGGATCTGCAGGTCGGAAATCGCCGAGAGCTGGTCGATCAGCACCCGCACCTTCACCCCGCGCCGCGACGCGGCCAGCAGTTCGTCGATGACCAACCGCGCGCTGTCGTCCTTGTCGAAGATGTAGGTCTGCAGGTCGATGCTGCGGGTGGCACTGCGCAGCAGGTTCAGGCGTGCCACCAGGGCGCCCTCCCCCTCGTCCAGCAGGGTGGCGTAGTGGCGCGGCTGCTCCGGGGTGGATTCGGTGAACGCCCGGCCGGCCAGCGCCCGCAGCGGCGAGTCCTGCGCGCAACGGTCGGCGCGCTGGCAATCGACCTGGGTCGAGCGCGCCTGCACGGCGATCGCTTCGGCGCGGTCGCGCTCGGCAGTGGACAGCGATGCACAACCGCTGCCCAGCAACACGCTTGCCAGCGCCAGTACACGCAGCAGGAGGTTCACGGTTTCGGCGCCTCGCTCAGGCGCGCTCGCAATACGAAGGTCACTCGGTCACTCAAGGCAAGCTGCCAGCTGTTCATTCCATACCGGCCTCGCTGCACGGTACCGCGGCTGACGACGTCGCAATCATAGCCGGGTCGGGCGCACTCCGCCTTCTCGACCTTCAGTGTCTCGGGATGGCTGATCCCGCGCAGGGTCAGCCGCCCGTTGATGTCGCCCCCGTCTTCCACGGTCTCCGGCCAGTACGGCAGCGAGTCGAACTCGACCACCGGGTGGCGGCCCGCGTCGAAGAACTCCTCGCCGCGCATCCAGCCGGTGTAGCGCGCCTTGCCGGGGATCTCGACCGAGCGCGTGAACATCTTCAGGTGCACCTGGTGGCGGCCATCGGAGAGGACCTCGATTCGACCTTCGAAGTGCGGGAACAGGCCTTCGATGCGCTGCCCGAAGCGGGTGCGCACCTCGAAACCGATCTGCGAGCGTTGGGTATCCAGGCGCAGGACCCGGTGCGCCTCGGCGACCACCGGCGGCAGGGGCGTTGGCGGTGGCGCGGCAGCCCAGGCCGCGCCGGAAACCAGCAGCACGGGCAGCAGAAAGCGGCTGCGCCGCGCCAGGCTCATTGGATCACGGCCACCAGAACGCGTTCAGGCTGGCCACGCCCGGCTCGATCGAGGCCTCGCGCGGGAACCCGAGCACGGCAATGCCAGCCGGCGGCATGCCGCGGTAGTCGCTGCTGGTGCCGTCGGTCATCAGCGCCACCAGCTGCTCCAGGCCCGGGTTGTGGCCGACGATCAACACCCGGTCCAGGTCACGACGCTCGTCCACCAGCGCCGCCAGGGTGCCCGGGGTGGCTTCGTAGATCCGGTCTTCCAGGCGCTTTTCGACATAGCCGATGGCCGTCATCACCGCTTCCAGGGTCTCGCGGGTACGTCGCGACGGCGAGCACAGCACGCAGTCCGGCAGCAGGTTGTTCTCCTTCAGCCACTTGCCGGCGGCTTCGGCTTCGGCGAGCCCCACCGGCGACAACGGCCGGTCGAGGTCGGCCTGGCCGGGGGTCGCCGGTTCGGCATGGGCATGGCGCAGCAGGATCAATTCACGCATCGCGGGTTTCCATGAAGAAGAGGATGCAGCAGAAAGAGTGACGCAGGCATCAAAGCTTGAGCCAGGACAGCAGCGGCTCCCAGTCGGCCTGGTGCTCGCGGACCTGGGCCGAGCGGTAGTCGAACAGGCTGCGGCCAAGGCCGGTCATGACCACGTAGCTCTGGCTGTCGCGCAGCTGCGCGACCACCGGGTACGGCCATTCACCCAGCATCTGCAGCGCCTGCTGCGAGGTCTGGGTCCATGGCTTGGTACGGTTGAGCACCAGCCCCACCGGCAGCTTGCGGCTGTGCACGCGCGGGTTCTGGGCCAGGCTGTTGAGGAAGCCGACGATCGCTTCGATGTCCAGCGCCGAGGGCAGCACCGGTACCACCACCGCGTCGGCAGCGTCGAGGAAATGGGGAATATCGTCAGCCAGGGCACCGGCCGGCGCGTCGATGATGACGGTGTCGGTGCCATCGGGCAGCTTCTGCGCCCACTGCTTCTTCCGATACACGTCGATGGGGAGCACCGCGCTTTCCAGCCCGGCACGGCGTTGTGCCCAGCGGGTGCTGGAGCCCTGCGGGTCGGCATCGGCAATCACCGTGGCCTTGCCCTGCAATGCCGCGTACGCGGCCAGGTGGGTGGCGACGGTGGTCTTGCCCACCCCGCCCTTGGAACCGGCCACCAGGATCGTCTTCATGCCAGCCTCGCTTCCGGGTACGTGCCCCGAGCGTACACCGGCGATGGTGACGGGAGGTAGCGTCGTGCTGAACCAGCGGCCATCGCCTTTGCTATCGTGGCGCCCCCGAAGGATCGAACCGGCATGAGCGAACTGCAGGATCTGAGCGCGTTGATCCGCGCCAACACCCCACTGATCGTCATCGAGACCCAGGACGAGGGTCGCATCGTCGAGCTGTTCCGGCAGACGCTGATGCACGTATGGCGGGCGCTGCACCGCTGGTCGATCACCGAGGGCCTGCGCCGGATCGACCTCGACAGCGAAGACCCGCCGGTCGGGCCGCCCGACGCCAGCGCGGCCCTGCAGATGATCCGCCAGGCGGAGCAGCGCGGGGTCTACCTGCTGCTCGATTTCCACCCCTACCTGGGCTATGCCAGTCACCAGCGTGCCCTGCGCGACCTGATCCAGCGCCGCCACAGCGAGCCGCATGTGCTGGTGCTGATTGGTGCCAAGGTGGAGCTGCCGGCCGAGCTGGAAGCACTGGCGGTGCGCTTCAACCCGCGCCTGCCCGATGCCAACGCGCTGTTGAAGATGCTGCGCGAAGAGGCCGACGCCTATGCGCGCGAGCATGGCGGCCGCCGGGTTGAAGTCGACAGCGAGGCGGTGAAGAAGATCCTGAAGAATCTGCAGGGCCTGAGCCTGGTCGATGCCCGGCGCATCGCCCGCCAGCTGATCTACGCCGATGGCGCACTTCGCGACGACGACCTGCCACAGCTGGCACGGCTGAAGTTCGAGCTGCTCAACCGCAGCGGCCACCTGTTCTTCGAACATGACAGCGCGCGCTTTGGCGATGTGGCCGGCGCCAACCGGCTCAAGCGCTGGATCAACCAACGCCGCGTGGCCTTCATTGCCGGTTCGGCCCCGGCCGGGTTGGACCCGCCGCGCGGCATGCTGCTGCTGGGCGTACAGGGCTGCGGCAAGTCGATGCTGGCCAAGGCCACCGCCGCCGGCTTCGGTGTACCACTGCTGCGCCTGGACGTGGGCGCGCTGTACAACAAGTACCACGGCGAAACCGAGGCGAACCTGCGCCAGGCGCTGGCCTCGGCCGAGCAGCTGGCGCCCTGCGTGCTGTGGATGGACGAGATCGAGAAGGGCCTGGCCAGCGGTGGCGAGGACGGCGGCGTGTCACGCCGCGTGCTCGGTTACCTGCTGACCTGGATGGCCGAGCGCAAAGCGCCGGTGTTCATCGTCGCCACCGCCAACCAGGTGCACGAACTACCCGCCGAGCTGCTGCGCAAGGGCCGCTTCGACGAGATCTTCTTCGTCGACCTGCCCTCGCCTGACGTGCGCGTGGAACTGCTGCGGCTGCACCTGGGCCGGCGCCAGCTCAACGCCGACGACTTCGCACTGCCCGCGCTGGCGGCGGCCGCCAATGGGTTCTCCGGCGCCGAGATCGAGCAGGCAATCGTCGCCGGGCTGTACGCGGCGCATGCCGAGGGCCGGCCGCTGGATACCGAGCTGCTGATGAACGAAATCCGCGCCACGCGGCCGCTTTCGGTGCTGATGGCCGAGCAGGTGGAGGCACTGCGGGCGTGGGCGTCGGGGCGCACGGTTTCCGCGGACGATTGAGGTTTCCCGCGAACGGCGCAGCCCCTCGTGGCGGCGGGTTGGCTGTGAACATCAAAAGCCGCGCTTGGCCGGGCGGGGTGGATTCGCGGGGGACGCCGTGAACCCGTCCATGGGGGCTTGGCCGCGGCATCCATGCCGCGGACACCCCCGCGAACCCACCCCGCCCGTCCTCTGACAATTTCCGGGTGCGTCCGCCACGGAAGAGAAAAAAGAAAAGCAGAAGCAAAGGCAAAAGCGGTTGGCTGGCCGCCTTTTGTAGAGCCGAGCCCACGCTCGGCTGCATTTCGATCAGATATCGAATAATCGATTCCGATGCACATTCATCCACGCATGGCGTGGATACCGTGTCGACCAAGGTCAACACCTACCCACAGCTGCGAGAATCTGTCGAAGGCGGGGCACTGTGGGTTTGCGGGGTGTGAGCCGCATGGATGCGGCGACCAAGCCCCCATGGATGGGTTTACGGCGTCCCCGCAAACCCACAGTGCCCCGCCATCCCGCAGGAAGCCCGCTGTTGCTTCGGCTCTGGCCGTTGCCTCTGCGGGTGCCGGGTGCAACCCGGCCGAACCCCTCCCTCAGGGCCAGGCAGGCGGCGCGGCAACCCACGCCTGCTGCACCTCGGCCAGCGACGCACGCTCGTCCTCCCGCCACTGCGGCAGCAGCTGCCCATAGTTGGCCGTGGTATTCCACTGCGTCGGCTCGGTGCGTACCGCGGCCGCATACCACTGCACCGCCTCCTGCTTCTGCCCCATGCGCCACAGCGCCAGCGCGTAGGTCGGTGGCACCCAGGTGGGCTTCGTACGGGCGTTGCTGGCCGATACCAGCCACTGTTCCAGCGCCGCCTCTGCCTTGCCCTGCCGGAGCAGGTCCCAGCCGTAGTTCCAGCGCACGCTGCGGCCACTGCTGCTTTGCGCCGGGGCCTCTTTCAGGGCTTCGCCGTACAGCTGCTCGGCCAGTTCACCGCGACCCTGCGCCCCGGCCACCGATGCCAGCTGTACCGTCGCCTCGACCGCGCGGCGGCCGCGTTCACGCAGCTTGACCAGCTGGGCCACCAGGTCATCGCCCTCGCCCTGCACCGCCACCATCGGCGTGGCCGCCGGGTCGTTGTCGAAGTAGAACTCCTGTGGTGCAGGCACGGCCGGCGCGGCCCACGCAGTGACCACTCCCGAGGCCAGCAGCATGCTGGCCAGGATCTTTCCTGGAACTGACATCCCTTCTCCCCAGGCCGCAACTGCAGCCTCCCTCTCTCTTCCCGATCCTAACCCCAGCACCGCCACGGACGCGAGTGCCGGGGCCTGCGCGGCCCCGCTGCTACAATTCGCGCCTTTCCCGCCGCGTGCCTGCACGCGGCCGGTGCCAGCCGATCCTACCGGGCCAGCCATGACCAGTACCGCGCAACTCACTTCGCCCTCTTCCGCCGACCTGCTCGACCGTGATTACACGCTCGACCACAAGTACACCCGCAATGAGGGGCGGATCTATCTGAGTGGCGTGCAGGCGCTGGTGCGGCTGCCGCTGATGCAACGCCTGCGCGATGCCGCCGAAGGCATCGACAGCGCCGGCTTCGTCAGCGGCTATCGTGGCAGCCCGCTGGGTGGCTTCGACCTGGAACTGTGGCGCGCGCGCAAGCATCTTGAAGCGGCGAAGGTGAAGTTCACCCCGGGCCTGAACGAGGACCTGGGCGCCACCATGGTGTGGGGCACGCAGCAGACCAACCTGTTCCCCGGCGCCAACGTGCAGGGCGTGTTCGGCATGTGGTACGGCAAGGGCCCGGGCGTGGACCGCTGCGGCGACGTGTTCAAGCATGCCAATGCTGCGGGCACCTCGCGCTACGGCGGCGTGCTGGCGCTGGCCGCCGATGACCATGCCTGCCGCAGTTCGACCCTGCCGCACGGCAGCGAAGACGAATTCGTCAGCGCGATGATGCCGGTGCTGAACCCGGCCGGCGTGCAGGACATCCTCGACATGGGCCTGCTGGGCTGGGCGATGAGCCGCTACACCGGGCGCTGGGTCGGCTTCAAGACCATCGCCGAGACGGTGGAATCCTCGGCCTCGGTCGAGGTCGACCCGCTGGCCCGGCGTATCGTGCTGCCGGAAGATTTCGACATGCCCAGCGGCGGCCTCAACATCCGCTGGCCGGACCCGCCGCTGGACCAGGAAATGCGGCTGCACCGCTATGCGGTGAAGGCCGCACAGGCGTTCGCCCGCGCCAACGGCATCGACAAAGTGGTGATGGACGCGCCGCGCGCGCGGCTGGGCATCGTCACCACCGGCAAGAGCTACCTGGACGTGCTGCAGGCGCTGGAATACCTGGGCCTGGATGAAGCCGCATGCGCTGACATCGGCATCCGCGTGTACAAGGTCGGCATGACCTGGCCGCTGGAACCGCAGGGCATCGCGCGCTTCGCGCAGGGCCTGGAAGACATCATCGTGGTGGAGGAGAAGCGTGCCTTCATCGAGCGCCAGATGAAGGAACAGTTCTTCAACTGGCCGGCCAGCTGGGGCCAGCGCCCGTCCATCGTTGGCAAGTACGACGAGAGCGGCGAATGGATCCTGCCGTCCACCGGTGAACTGACGCCGGCCACCATCGCCGGCGTGATCGGCCGCCGCATCCAGAAGTTCTTCAACAACGAGTCGATCGAGCAGCGCCTGCAGTGGATGCAGGAAAAAGAAGCCGAGCTTGCGCTGCCGCGCGCCAGCTTCCCGCGCGTACCGCATTACTGCTCGGGCTGCCCGCACAACACCTCCACCCAGGTGCCGGATGGCTCGCGGGCGCTGGCCGGCATCGGTTGCCATTACATGGTGACCTGGATGGACCGCAGCACCGATACCTTCACCCACATGGGTGGCGAAGGCGTGACCTGGGCCGGGCAGGCGCCGTTCACCGACACCCCGCACGTGTTCCAGAACCTGGGCGACGGTACCTACTTCCACAGCGGTTCGCTGGCGATCCGCCAGGCGGTCGCGGCCGGCGTCAACATCACCTACAAGATCCTCTACAACGACGCGGTGGCGATGACCGGCGGCCAGCCGGTGGACGGCCCGCTGAGCGTGCCCGACATCGCCAAGCAAATGCGTGCCGAAGGCATCCACACCATCGTGGTGCTGTCGGACAACATCGGCAAGTGGACCGGCCAGCGCGAGCACTTCCCCAGCGATGTCGAGTTCCACGACCGCAGCGAACTGGACGAAGTGCAGAAGCGCCTGCGCGAAGTGAAGGGTGTTTCGATCCTGATCTACGAACAGACCTGCGCCACCGAGAAGCGCCGCCGCCGCAAGCGCGGCAAGCTGGAAGACCCACAGAAGCGGGTGATGATCAATTCGCTGGTCTGCGAAGGCTGCGGCGACTGCGGCAAGAAGAGCTTCTGCGTGTCGGTGCTGCCGAAGGAAACCGAGTTCGGCCGCAAGCGCGAGATCGACCAGTCCAACTGCAACAAGGACTATTCCTGCGTGAATGGTTTCTGCCCGAGCTTCGTCACCGTGCACGGTGGCCAGCCGCGCAAGGGCAGCAAGCGTGATGCCTCCACGCTGCTGGACAACCTGCCTGCACCGACCATCCGCGGCACGCTCGAACAGCCCTGGAACATCCTGATCACCGGCGTGGGCGGTACCGGCGTGGTGACCATCGGCGCACTGCTGGGCATGGCCGGCCACCTGGAAGGCAAGGGCGCGACCGTGCTCGACCAGACCGGCCTGGCGCAGAAGGGTGGCGCGGTGACCACGCACATCCGCATCGCCCGCCGCCCGGACGACATCCACGCCGTGCGCATCGCCGCCGGTGAGGCCGATCTGGTGCTGGGCTGCGACATGGTGGTGGTCAACGACTACTGGGCCCTGTCGAAGGTGCGTGCCGGCCGTTCGCAGGTGGTGCTGAACACCTACGAGGCGATGCCCGGCACCTTCACCACCCGCCCGGACATGCAGTTCCCCGCCGCCGACATCGTGGCCGGTGTGCGCGTGGCGCTGGGTGGCGAGGAACCGCTGCTGCTCGATGCCACCCAGCTGGCCACCGCGCTGCTCGGCGATGCCATCGCCGCCAACCTGTTCATCCTCGGCTACGCATGGCAGCAGGGCCTGGTGCCGCTGTCGTTCGCATCGCTGATGCGCGCCATCGAACTCAATGGCGCCGCCGTGGCGATGAACCAGCAGGCGTTTGCCTGGGGCCGCCTGGCGGCGGTCGATCCGCAGGCCGTGCAGCAGGCTGCCGGCCTGGTGCGCAACCGCCACACCGATACCGAATCCACCCCGGGCCCGCTGCACCCGCTGCCGCCGGGCGAGTGGGAAGGCAACGAGTGGGGCGCCACCGCGGCACCGCGCAACACCGGCGACGAACGCGAACTGCGCGGCCTGCCCTCGCATGGTGGCGACGTGGCGTTCCTGCCGCTGGACGACGCGCGCCTGTCGCGCTCGCTGGATGAAATGATCGAGCGCCGTGCCGCCTTCCTTGTCGAGTACCAGGATGCCGCCTACGCCAACCGCTACCGTGATCTGGTGGCGCGCGTGCGCGCCACCGAGGCCGACCGCATCGGCGGTTCCACCGCGCTGACCGAGACCGTGGCCCGCTACCTGTTCAAGCTGATGGCCTACAAGGACGAGTACGAAGTGGCCCGCCTGTACACCAGCGGCGACTTCCAGCGCCGCCTGCAGCAGCAGTTCGAGGGCGACTACCAGCTGCGCTTCCATCTGGCGCCGCCGCTGTTCGCCAAGAAGGACGAGCAGGGCCGGTTGCTGAAGAAGGAATACGGCCCGTGGATGTTCAAGGCCTTCGGCCTGCTGGCCAAGCTGAAGTTCCTGCGCGGCGGCCGACTCGATGTGTTCGGCCGCACCGAGGAACGCCGCATGGAGCGCAAGCTGATCGGCGATTACGAGGCCACCGTGCAGGTGCTGCTGGATGGACTGGATGACGACCGCTTGGCGCTGGCGGTGGAGATCGCCAGCGTGCCCGAGCACATCCGCGGCTTCGGCCACGTCAAGGAAGCGCATTTCGAGCAGGCCAAGGCACGCGAAGCCGCCCTGCTGGCGCAGTGGCGCAATCCGAAGGCACTGCACATCGTGCAGGTAGCGTAACGCCGCGAAACAGGTAGTGCCGGCCGCTGGCCGGCATCCATCCTGGCAATCGGTTGTCGGCCAACAGCCGGCACTACTGGTGGTTTACCCCAACCGCCACAGCAGCAGGCGGTTGTTGGCCGGCATCGCCACGTCGCGCAGGCGGGTGAAGCCGTTGTCCTCGGCCAGCGCCTGCACGGCTTCCACATCGCGGATACCGCTGCGCGGATCACGCGCCTTCAGCCAGGCATCGAACTGCGCATTGCTGTCACTGGTGTAGCGGCCACCGTAGTTGAACGGCCCGTAGACCGCCAACAGCGCACCGTGACGCAACAGTGGCGGCAGCGCGCCGAACAGCGCCTGCACGTACTCCCAGCCCATGATGTGCAACGTGTTGGCGCTGAATGCGGCATCGAACGCGCTGCCCTCGGGCAACGTCAGGCCCGGCGCAGGCGGCAGTTCCACCTGCAATGCCACCGGCGGCAGCAGGTTCAGCAGCGCGGCCTCCGCACGCCAGGCCTCGATACCGGGCAGATGGTCCGGATGATCGCTGGGCTGCCAGCGCAGCCACGGCCAGCGCTCGGCAAAGAAGGCCGCGTGCTGTCCCGTACCGCTGCCGATTTCCAGCACCCGATGGCGGTCGCCCATCCACGGGTCGAGTGCCGTGGCGATCGGTTCGCGGTTGCGCTCGCAGGCTTCTGAATACGGCTTGCTCGACATCAGGGACGGTGTCCAGGCGGGGTCGGCCCCATTGTGCACGAGGGGGTGTTGCTCGGCAGGGCTTGCAGCCCTGCACCCGCAGGAGCCGGAGCCAGAGCAACGTCAAAAGCTGGCATTCCGTGGGTTGGCGGGGTGGGTCCGGTTGAGGGGGACGCTGCAAGTACGTCCATGTAAGCTCGGTCGCCGCATCCATGCGGCTCACGCCCCCTCAACCGGACCCACCCCGCCTTCGACAGACTTCCGCCATC
>NZ_JBSPUQ010000013.1:0-127214 GCF_056861055.1 Stenotrophomonas sp. 115C5 | reverse complement strand
GTCCACGGCATGGATGCCGTGGCCGAGCCTACAGGGACGTACTTGCGGCGTGTCCCGCCATCGGCCAACTCCCCGCCAGACCAGCAGAAATCCAGAGCCGCTTTTGAAGTTGCTGTTGCCGTTGCCTGAGAAAAGCGGTGCAGCCGCAGGCTGCAAAACAACCCTCAATCCTGATCGTGCGCGCGCGCTGCCTCCGCCTGGGTCTCCTCCTGCGCCGCCATCTCGCGTGCGATCCACGCATCGATCATGTGCCGCTGGCGCTGCGCCTGCCGCCGCTCCCGCGTGTACTCCTGGTCCAGCACCCGGTACAGCGACACCATCACAAGAAGCATCAGCAGCGCGAACGGCAGCGCTGCGATGGTGATCATGCCCTGCAGCGCCTCCAGTCCGCCTGCCAACAGCAAGGAACCCGCCACGAGCGCAATGCCGACACCCCACGCCACTTTGTGCTTGCGCAATGGCTCACCAGCGTCGTCCGTGGACATGCTGGCCAGTACCAGTACCGCAGAATCAGCCGAGGTCACGAAGAAGATCATCAGTAGCACCAGCGCAATGCACGACAGCAGCAACGGCAGCGGCATGCTGTCGAACATGGTGAACAGCACCGTTTCATAGCCGTTGCCCAGCGCCTGCAGCAGGTCGGCCTGGCCGAAGATCTGCATCCAGATCGCGGTGCCACCGAACACCGAGAACCAGAAGAAGCCCAGCAGCGTCGGTGCCAGCACCACGCCGATCACGAACTCCCGAACACTGCGCCCGCGCGAGATGCGCGCGATGAACGAACCGACGAACGGTGCCCAGGAAATCCACCAGGCCCAGTAGAAGATCGTCCAGTCCGCGACCCAGGTGCTGGACGAGAACGGTGACATGCGCAGGCTCATCGTCACCAGCTGGTTGAGATAGGAGCCCAGCGTGGTGGTGAACGTGTTGAAGATCGCGCCAGTCGGGCCGAGTACCAGCACCAGCGCCAGCAGCAGCGCCGCCAGTGCAAGGTTGAAGTTGGACAGCCATTTCATGCCGCGGCCGACGCCGCTGAGCGTGGACGCCATGTACAGAACGAAGGCCACCGCAATGATGGTCAGCTGCAGCGGCACGCCCGCCTGCACGCCGAACACGCGTTCCACGCCGGCTGCGATCTGCACCGTGCCGAAGCCGAGAGCTGTAGCCACGCCAATCGCAGTGGCGACGACTGCGGAGATGTTGACCACATGCCCGATCCAGCCACGATGGTGACGGCCGATGATCGGTTGCAACATATCGCTGATCTGGCCACGGCCGTTGCGGTTGAACTGGAACCAGGCCATTGCCAGGCCGATCAACGCATAGATGGCCCACGGGTGCAGGCCCCAATGGAAGAACACGTAGCGCATGGCAGCACGCGCAGCGTCCATGCTTTCAGGTGCCAGCCCTTCCGGTGGTTTGCTGAAATGCGAAATGGGCTCGGCGGCGCCCCAGAACACCAGGCCGATGCCCATGCCGGCGGCGAACAGCATCGACATCCAGCTGGCCCGCGAGAATTCCGGTTCGGCGTCTTCGCCACCGATGCGCAGGTTGCCGAAGCGGCCGAAGGCCAGGTACATCAGGAATACCAGGGCCAGGAACACGACCAGCAGGTAGAGCCAGCCGATGCCGCGGATGAGTTCGCCGAGGATGCTCTGCACCACGGTATTGAAGGGGCCGGGTGCAACACCGGCGAGCAGCACCAGCAGCAGAACCAGTGCAATGGAAACGCGAAACACCATGAAGGGGCTTCTCCGATCAAGGGATTGAGGGGAGCGAGCAGAGCTTGCTGCGAGGGGCCGGCGACATGCAGCACAGGCCGGGCAGGGGCCGCGAAGGCGGCGAGGAAACACCGGCCGCAGCGGCACGATGCGCGTGCACGTTACTGAATGCGATGTCACGGTTCTGTTAATACAGAAACAGCAGATCCACGCCGTGCGTGGATGGAACAGCCAGGAGCTGCGGTGCGTTCTATGGTCTAATGCGCACCAAGAAGCGGGGGTACCGCGGCCATGTGGCCACGGTTGAGACAGTCCCTTGGAACCTGATCCGGCTCATACCGGCGTAGGGAAGCTTTGCAGTGCAGCCATGCCCGGACTCCGCCCTAGGACCGTCCGGGAGCGGCAGCAGTGCGCCGCCGCTTCGTCCCTGACCTTCCTGGACGATGCCCGATGAACGCACAGCTCTCTGCCCTGCAGCAACAGGCCCAGCAACTCTCCGAATCCGTGACCCGGCCCATCCCCGGCTCGCGCAAGATCCACGTGCCCGGCTCACGTCCGGATCTGCAGGTACCGATGCGCGAGATCGCGTTGACCCGCACGCCGACGCTGTTCGGCGGCGAAGAGAACGCACCGGTCACGGTCTACGACACATCGGGCCCGTACACCGATCCGGAGGTGCGCATCGATCTGTCGGCCGGTTTGCCGGAACTGCGCCGCGGCTGGGTGGAAGAGCGCGGTGATACCGAGCAGCTCGAAGGACTGAGTTCTTCGTTCGGCCGCGATCGCGAGCAGGACCCGAAGCTCGATGCGGTGCGCTTTCCCGCGCGCAGCCTGCCACGCCGTGCGCGTGCAGGTGCCAACGTCACCCAGATGCACTACGCGCGCCGTGGCATCATCACGCCGGAGATGGAGTTCGTCGCCATCCGCGAAAACCAGCGCCTGGACGCGATCCGCGATGCCGGCCTGCTGCAGCAGCACCCGGGCGAGGCATTTGGTGCCTCGATCCAGAAGATCATCACACCGGAGTTCGTGCGCGATGAGATCGCACGCGGCCGCGCGGTGCTGCCCAACAACATCAACCACCCGGAAAGCGAGCCGATGATCATCGGCCGCAACTTCCTGACCAAGATCAACGCCAACATCGGCAACAGCGCGGTGTCCTCGGGCATTGCCGAGGAAGTGGAGAAGCTGGTGTGGGCGATCCGCTGGGGCGGCGACACGGTGATGGACCTGTCCACCGGCAAGCACATCCACGAAACCCGTGAGTGGATCATCCGCAACTCGCCGGTGGCGATCGGTACCGTGCCGATCTACCAGGCGCTGGAGAAGGTCGACGGCCGCGCCGAAGCACTTACCTGGGAAATCTTCCGCGACACGCTGATCGAGCAGGCCGAGCAGGGTGTGGACTACTTCACCATCCACGCCGGCGTGCTGCTGCGCTACGTGCCACTCACCGCCAAGCGCGTGACCGGCATCGTCAGCCGTGGTGGCTCGATCATGGCCAAGTGGTGCCTGGCACACCACAAGGAGAATTTCCTCTACACGCATTTCGAAGACATCTGCGAGATCATGAAGGCCTATGACGTGACCTTCTCGCTGGGTGACGGGCTGCGCCCGGGCTGCATCGCCGATGCCAACGACGCCGCGCAGTTCGGTGAGCTGGAAACGCTGGGCGAGCTGACGAAGATTGCCTGGAAGCACGATGTGCAGACCATGATCGAGGGCCCCGGCCATGTGCCGATGCAGCTGATCAAGGAGAACATGGACAAGCAGCTGCGCGAGTGCGGCGAAGCGCCGTTCTATACGCTGGGCCCGTTGACCACCGACATCGCGCCGGGCTACGACCACATCACCAGCGCGATCGGTGCAGCAATGATCGGCTGGTTTGGTACCGCCATGCTCTGCTACGTGACGCCGAAGGAACACCTCGGCCTGCCCAACCGCCAGGACGTGCGTGACGGCATCATGGCCTATCGCATCGCCGCGCACGCGGCCGACCTGGCCAAGGGCCATCCGGGCGCGCAGGTGCGCGACAACGCGCTGAGCAAGGCGCGCTTCGAGTTCCGCTGGGAGGACCAGTTCCATCTTGGCCTGGATCCAGAGAAGGCCAAGGAATTCCATGACGAGACGCTGCCGAAGGATGCGCACAAGCTGGCGCACTTCTGCTCGATGTGCGGTCCGCACTTCTGTTCGATGAAGATCACCCAGGACGTGCGCGATTACGCCGAGGCCGGCATGAAGGAGAAGTCGGCGGAGTTCCGCGCGGCCGGTGCCGAGGTCTACCGCCAGGGGTGATGCGGAAGCGGGGGTGCCGGCCAGCGGCCGGCACTACCGCTCATCACGCCGCTCCCGGCTATCCTCGGCTCATCACCCTGGGGAAAGGACGCCATGCCCGTTGCCATCACCACCCGCTGGCTGGCCATTGCCCGCCGCCATCCTTCGGCCTGGCTGCTGGGGGCCCAGTTGATCGCCGTGCTGCTGTATCCCGCGCTTGATGACACCGCCGGTGGCCGTGCGGCGCTGGGCATGTTCGGCATGGCGGTACTCGGCCTGGCGCTGTGGGTGGTCCAGCGCAGCCCGCTGGGCACCTGGCTGGCGCTGCTGCTGGCCATTCCTTCGGTGGTGTTCTCGCTGGCCGGTGCATTGCTGGATCGCAGTGCGCTGCTGACCACCGCGCAGCTGCTGGAAAGCCTGCTGTACTTCTATACGGCCGGTGCACTCATCGCCTACATGCTCCAGGACCATAAAGTCACCCGCGATGAACTGTTCGCGGCAGGTGCGACATTCACCTTGCTGGCCTGGGCCTTCGCGTTTGCTTTCGCCGTGTGCCAGCAGTGGTATCCGGGCAGTTTCCAGGGCACCGGTGGTGGTGCGCAGCGCACCTGGATGGAACTGCTTTATCTGAGCTTCAGTTTGCTCTCGGGTGTCGGCTTGAGCGACGTCGTGCCACTGCATCCGCAGGCGCGTGCGTTGGTCATGCTGGAGCAGTTTTCAGGCGTGATGTACGTGGCTTTGGTGGTTTCGCGACTGGTCGGATTGACCATGCTGCGGCGCATGTGAAAATGAACGCCAGATAAAAATTTCGCGCCCCGCAGGGCGCGAATGGTGCAGCAAATTATGTGAATGCGTCGGCGAGAGAGAGCCTGGATGTCGACCACGCGATAGGCGAGGTAACCCGCATAGGCTAGTATTCGCCCGCTTCATTGTTTTTGCGGTATGCGCCGATGCTTTGTGCGGAGTCTGGCTTTTTGCTGTTCCCAGGACGGGAGGGTATCGAAGGCAAACGCTGCCCCGGACCTGTCTCTACTGTGTAGCGGAAAATGAACAGCAGTGAAAACCAGCCCCCCGGATTCGATCGGATCCGGATCGGAGAGTGCACTGTCACTCTGTCCTCGCGAGAAGTCGAGGTCGTCGGTGCGCGTCGCCCGCGTCGGCTGACGCCGAAGGCGCTGGGCGTGCTGCGTGTACTGCTGCGCCAGCCAGGGCGTGTTGTCACCCGCGATGAACTGTTCGCGGAAGTCTGGCCGGACACGCTGCCGACCAATGATGTGCTTACCCAGGCCGTCACCCAGCTGCGCAAGGCGTTCAGCAACGACGACGACAACGGCCAGGCCTATATCGAGACCATCGCCAAGACCGGCTATCGCCTGCTGGTGCCGGTGCAGGTACTGGACGATGTCGAGCCGGCGCCGTCCGCAGGAGCCGATGACGAAATCGTGGACCTGCAACCGGTGATGGTCATCGCCGAGGAGAGGCCGGCACACGTGCAGGCATCGCGCCGCCGCTGGCGCCACGTCCGCCGGCGCGTGCTGCTGGTGCTGGGCGTGCTGATGCTGGCCACGGTGGTGGTGCTGGCCGCGCTGCTGCTGCGGCGGGCACCGGCCAGCAGTTCAGCGGTGGATGCGGCCGTGGAGAACGGCACGCGCGTGATCGGCAGCCCGCAGCGCCCCTATCGGTTGATCACCGCAACCAGCGGTTTTGAAACCTATCCCACGCTTTCACCCGATGGTTCGTTGGTGGCCTATGAAGGCGCCAACGAAGACGGGCAAGGGGGTGGGGCGATCAAGGTGCAGACCTCCGGCAACGCGCCAGCGCGGCAGCTGCTGGCTCCGCCGGCCGGCTCGGTTGACCGCTTCCCGAGCTGGTCGCCGGATGGACGCGAGATTGCCTTCGCGCGGTTCAGCAACAACGGCGGCTGCCAGGTGCTGATCGCCAGCGCGACCGGTGGTGCCCTGCGCCAGGCCACGCGGTGCGATGGCACCGAGCTGCTCAGTTTCGACTGGACGCCGGACGGCCGTGGCCTGGTGTTCGGCAGCATGGTGGGGCGCTATGCCCATCGGGGCATCCGCAAGCTCGATCTGGCCAGTGGCCAATGGGAGGCGCTGGACTACGGTGTTGCCGAGGATGACTTCGACTATGCGCCGCGCTACTCGCCTGATGGCAAGTGGCTGGTGTTCGTGCGCAATCCGCAGCTGGGCGACCTGTGGCGCATGCCGGCAGCGGGGGGCACGCCCGAGCAGCTGACCAGCGAGGCCGCTGAACTGCGTGGCTGGGCCTGGTTGCGTGATGGCCGGACGATCGTGTTTGGACGCCGTGTCGACAGTGAAGTGCGCCTGTACTACCTGGACGTCGAGAGTCGCACGCTGCGCGATGCCGGGCTCGACGACGCACAGTGGCCGGCCACTGCACGCCGCGCGGGCATGCTGGCCTTCGTCCACCGGCGCGCGCAGTTCGGCATCTTCAAGGTGCCGATGGAGGGCGGCTCGCCGCCGCAGCGCTTGTTTGCGTCCAGTGGCCGGGATGGGCAGCCGATGGCGGCGCCGGATGGACGCCAACTGGTGTTCACGTCCGATCGTTCAGGCAGCTTCGCGCTGTGGTGGGCGGACATGGAGCGCCCCGATTCGCTGCGGCCGATCGAAGGCTTGCGGCCCGAGGCACGTCAGGCACCGGACTGGTCGGCCGACAGCCGGCGGTTGCTGGTGGTGGGGCGCGACGAGCACGGACGCACGGTGGTCTATGAGATCGCCCCACGTGACGAACGCGTCCAGCCGTTGCCTGTCCCGTCGGAGCAGCCGCTGCAGGCACTGTACGGGGCAAGCCCGGACCAGCTGCTGGTGGTCGAGCGCGATGACCAGCAACAGACCCGGCTGAGCCTGTTTGATCGAAGCGTGCAGCCCTGGCGCCGCCTGGCCAGCATCGACGGTGTTTCGCAGGCGCGGTTCGATCGCAGCAGCGGGCGTGTGCTGTTCACCCGCCTGGCCGCAGGAGGCCTGTGGTCGGTGGATGCGGCGTTGGCACCGGCAAGTGTGCAGCAGATCAGCGATGACCGGCCCAGCCGGTGGCGGTACCGGGCCTGGACCGTGGCCGGCAGCAACGCGATCGGCTACCTCGGTACGTCCACCCGTTGTGGCACGACACTGGTGCTGATCCAGGCCGGGCGCGAGGAACCGGAACGCTGCCTGGATGCGGAACGCCTCAGTGCCGGCAACGGGCTGAGTGCCGCCGCCGATGGGCACTCGCTGTTCGTGGCAATGGCGGTCAGCGACGGTGCCGACATCGGCGTGATGCGCTTGCCCGAGCGCTCGCCGACGCTGCTTCCGGCGTTCTCCAAGTTGTTGTTGTTCAACGGAAATGGGCCTTCGTAATTTCTTCGTGGCGACCTCGCCGCGAATTCGTGGCGATCTCGTCTGACTTTCCTGACGTGGTGCCGCCTGATTTGGCAAAACGGAGGCCTGTACTAGGCAAACCGTGGTGCCCCCCATGCGTCAACTCTCGCTGGCCGATCGCGGCCAAACCGTCTCTCTGGACCGGTCGCTCGACGATGCTGCGCCGACCTGCCTGGGCGTGGCCCGGCTCGGCAGCCTGCAGACCGCAGGCAGCAGCTTCACTGTGTGGATGCAGGTGCGCGGCAGCTCCTGGGTGGAAGCCAAGGAAGGACGCTTCCGCTTGCGCCAGGGCGAGTGGATCGCCTTCGAGAAAGAGTCGCGGCCGCTGGTGCAGGCAGGCCGCAACGGCTTGTGCGTTGGCCTGAACCTGACTGTCGAAGCGCTGCGCGTGCTGGCCGAGATGGCCGACTGCGGCCTGTACGCCGGGCGTGGCCGCATGAGCCGTGGCGATGCCCGCGTTGCGCTGCGCCTGTGGCGCGATGCGCTGGCCAGTGGCCAGCCGGCACAGGCACTGCGCCCGCTGCTGCTGCATCTGGCGGGCCTGCAGCGTGGGCTGGCCGACAACGTGCAGCGTTGCCCGGGTCGCTCGCGCAGCCGCAAGCGCCAGGTATTCGGCCGCATGCAGCGCGCCCGCCTGTACCTGGAAGGCAACAGCCACCGCGTGGTGCGCATCGGTGAACTGGCCGAGCTGACCAACTTCTCCAGCTGGTATCTCTCCAAGACCTTCCAGAGCCTGTACGAGGAAAGCCCGCAGTCGCTTTCAGCACGTTTGCGCCTGGAACGGGCGGCCGACCTGCTGCGTGACACCGACATGATGGTTGGCGAGGTCGCTGCGGCCAGTGGCTTCGACAACTGCTGCAGCTTCGCGCGTGCGTTCCGCGCCCGCTACGGCCAGTCCGCATCGCGCTTCAGGGAAAACGGCGGCTTGCTGCCGCCACAATCTGCAAAGTCTCCGGTTGGCTCGCGCAAATACAGCGCTGCAACGCAATCGTAACGTGCTGGGGTGTTTTAACACGCTGCTAACACGTACCTTGGAGAGATAGATGAACGTTCGTAATCCCGCAGTGCGGCTGGGCCTTCTGCCGGCTGGCATTGCGTTGGCGCTGACGCCCGCCTTTGCTTCTGCGCAGGAAGCAAAGGATGCGACCACCCTGGATCGCATCGAAATCACGGGCTCGCGCATCCGCGGCGCCTCGATGGAGACCCAGCAGCCGGTCCTCACGCTGAGCCGTGAGAACCTGGAAAAGCAGGGCTACACCACCGTCGCCGATGTCCTGCAGAACCTGACCTCGGCAGGTTCGCCGGCCATTTCCCGCGCGGACTCGCTGTCCTCCGGCGAAAACGTTGGCGGCTACTACGTCGACCTGCGCAACCTTGGCGCGCAGCGCACCCTGGTGCTGATGAACGGCAAGCGCCTGGGCGCGACCACTGCTGGCTACCAGGATCTGAGCCAGATTCCGATGGCCGCCGTCGAGCGCATCGAAGTGCTGAAGGATGGCGCCTCCGCCATCTACGGTTCGGACGCCATCGCTGGCGTAGTCAATGTGATCACCCGCAAGCGCTTCGACGGTGCTGAAGCCAGCGTCTACGTTGGCCAGTACGGCCGCGGCGACGGCGACACCAACACTTACTCGTTCACCCTCGGCTCTGAAGGCGAGCGTGGCGGCGTGACCCTGTCGGCCGAGTACTCCAAGCAGGATCCGGTGTGGGCGAAGGATCGTTGGTTCAGCCGCGACGGCGGCCTGGGCCCGAATTCGACCTCTGCCGACTGGAGCCCGCTGAGCCAGAACAGCACCTGGTGCGACCCGCGCGTGTGGGGCGACTGCAAGCCGCGCGCTGCAGGCCAGCCGCAGCCGGAGTGGAAGACCCTGAATCCGGGCGGTGACCCGAAGAATGCGGCCGACTACCACCTGCTGACTCCGGCCGAGTACTCCAACGCCAACCAGCAGATGATGGTGCAGACCGGCATCGAGCGTAAGTCCGTGTACGTCAACGGCAGCTACGATCTGGCTGACTCGATCACCTTCAATGCTGACGTGCTGTACAACCAGCGCACCACCGACCAGCAGATCGCGGGTTACCCGTACCAGTCGCTGTCGTTCGGTACCCCGCTGTCGAAGGACAGCGCGTTCAACCCGATCGGCCAGGACGTCGAGTTCCGTCGCCGCCTGTGGGAAGTGCCGCGTACCACCAAGAGCGACCTCAAGACCCTGCGCTTCGCGCCGAGCCTGAGTGGCTTCTTCGAGTTTGCCGGCAAGACCTGGGACTGGGACGTTGGCGCGCTGTGGAACCGCAACGAGCTGACCAAGACCGGCTACGGCGACATGAGCCTGATCGCTTCCGAGCAGGCACTTGGCAAGTCGTTCATCAACGGCCAGGGCGTTGCTCAGTGCGGGACCGCCGCCAATCCGATCCCGCTGAGCCAGTGCCGCCCGTGGAACCCGCTGCTGCCTTACGGCGTCAACGGCCAGGGCTCGCTTGCCGACCGTGATCTGCAGAACTTCCTGTTCCCGACCTACACCGACACTGGTGTGACCAAGACCACCAGCTACACCGCCAACCTGTCCGGTTCGCTGTTCGAGCTGCCGGCCGGTGACCTGGGTGTGGCCATGGGCTACGAGCACCGCAAGGAAGAAGGCCGCTTCGTGCCGGACGCCTTCCGTCAGTCGGGCCAGTCGACCGGCCTGGCGTCGACCACCACCTCGGGCAACTACTCGCTGGATGAGTTCTACCTGGAACTGAACGTGCCGATCCTGTCGGACCTGCCGTTTGCCAAGGAACTGACCTTCAACGTCGCCAGCCGCTACTCTGACTACAGCAACTTCGGTGACACGATTAACTCGAAGTTCGGCCTGGTGTGGCGCCCGATCGACGAACTGCTGGTCCGCGGTACCTACGCAGAAGGCTTCCGCGCACCGACCGTTGACGATCTGTACGGCGGCACCAACTCGAGCTTCGAGCGTTATACCGATCCGTGCGGTTCGACCTCGCCGGGCAACGTCGCTGGCAATGCTGCCTGCGCCGGGGCTGGCGTGCCGGCCAACTACGTGCAGGTCGGCCAAGGCTTCGCGCCTTGCAGCACCTTCCCGTGCGCGACCCCGGACCAGTTCGTCAGCGGTTCGAATTCGGCTCTGAAGCCGGAAACCTCCAAGAGCAAGACGGTTGGCCTGGTCTGGAGCCCGCGTTGGGTGCAGGGCCTGGACATCTCGCTCGACTGGTACCGCTACGAGCTGAAGAACATGATCATCGCTGACAGCGTTGATCGCATCCTGCGTGACTGCTACGTGCTGGGCAACGCAGCTCGCTGCGAAGGCGTCACCCGTGCCGCTGATGGCCATATCGAGGCGCTGACCTACGGCCTGGCCAACCTCGGCTCGATGGAGACCGAAGGCTACGATCTGGGTGTCAAGTACCGCCTGCCGGAACTGTCGATCGGCAAGTTCAGCATCGACTGGCAGACCAGCTACCTGGCCAAGTACGACGAAGCCGGCCAGAACAAGAAGGGTGAGAACATCACCATCGGTCGCGTTGGTGAGCCGGGCCTGTTCCGCGTCCGTTCGAACCTGGGTGTCAACTGGGAGCTGGGTGACTTCGGCGTCAACTGGACTGCCCGCTACTACTCGGGCATGAAGGAAAGCTGCATCGACGACGCATGGTGCGACGCTCCGAACCACTACGCCAATGGTGAGCCGGATCCGCTGCGCCACACCGGCTCCAACACCTTCCACGACGTGCAGGTCAGCTGGAAGGCTCCGTGGGATGCCACCATCGCCCTGGGTGCGAACAACGTGTTCGATCACCGCGGTGCGCTGCAGTACTCGGCGCCGAACTCGAGCTTCGCCTACTACGGTGGCTTCGACGTCGGTCGCTTCCTGTACATGAAGTACACCCAGCGCTTCTGATAGTTCGAAGTGCGATAGCAGTACCAGGAGGGCGGACCGCAAGGTCCGCCCTCTTTCTTTGTAGGGGAGTTCCGAAATATCTTGGAAGGTGAGGGAAGTCACGTTCCCGTCGTGTCGTAATCAACACGGTTGCTGGGTCCACTTGCGGACACTTGCACATGGAGAGAGCGATGAAGAGCACGCTGTTGCACAAACTGTCTGCTGCTGCACTGATCTATGCAACATTGGTGGGTGCGGTGTTCGCCCAGACCGGTGGCGTCTGTGGGGGCGGGCTGTACTGCCAGGAGCTGCGTCAGGAATGCCTGGCTGCAGGCAAGTCGAAGGTCCTGTGCGATCTGCAGTATCGCCACTGCGTGCAGGATGCCTGCGGCGCGCGCTGATGCAAAAAAGGCGCGCCCTTGGGCGCGCCTTTGAGGTTCTTCCTGCGTTGACCGCTCAGGTCTCGCTGGGTACCAGTCCCATCAACGCATTGGCATGCTCCCGCCACTGCGGCAGCCTGTTGAGTACACCCGCGCGTTGCAGGTAGTCCTCGTCCACCGGATCGCCATTGACCAGTGCCAGTGCCACGTGCACCGCGCCGGTCACCCAGAAGCTGCGCGTATTGGCACGCTGCGGCTGCAGATGGAACGCGACCGCTTCGATGATCGGCATCGGCAGGCCCCACAGGCCGAGCAGATAGGCACCGGCTTCGGCGTGGCCCGGGCGGGTGTCACCGGCCAGCGACGGTTCGCTGCGCTCGTTGCGCACGCCGGGCAGCAGCAGGCCGATGTCGGCAAGCAGCGCGGCGGTCGCGCCCAGTTCGGCGCTGGATTCGGGCAGCAGGCGTGCCGCCAGGCGCGAGGCAAGCAGGGCGCGTTGCTGTAGTGAATTGCGCTCGGCCGTGGACAGTGTTGGTGCCGAGAACACCTCGCTGGCCAGTACCAGATCGCGCAGCGTCGACAGGCCGAGGCGGGTCACGGCGGTGCGCAGGTCGGCGATGGTGCGGCCCTGGCTGAAGAACGCCGAGTTCGACAGCTGCAGCACCTTGGCCGCGATCGCCGGATCAGCGGCCACCAGCTTGGCGACGTCGGCGCTGTCGGCGTCGTCGTCATGTTCCAGTGCCTGGGTCAGGCTCAGGTACAGGTGCGGCGGCGACGGCAGCTTCTCGATACGGCCGATGGCGTCGCGCAGGCGAGGGCTGTCCAGCACTTCGCGCAGCTCTTCCAGGCTGGTCAGCGCTTCCAGCAACACTTCCGGTGCCAGCGGCAACGGCAGGAAGCGGTGGGCCACGCCGATCAGGCGTGCCGGCGGCGGCCGGTTGCCGTGCTGGGCGTCCACCAGCGCAATGCGGATGGTTTCAGGGCGCAAGGTCCGGATCTGGCCCAGCAGCGTGGTGGCATTGAGATCCGGCAGCTGCGGGCAGACGATCACCGCATCCACACCCTGCGTGGCCACCGCGGTCATCGCGGTCTGGCCATCGGTGGCGGTCAGCGGCTGCCAGTCTTCCCCAAGATCGGCAATGAATTCGGTCAGCTCAGCCGGCAGGCTGGCTGCATCCCCAACAAGCAGAATACGCACGACACATTCCCCTGGCTGTCTCGACGATGGATGTCGACGACGTGTGAAGTGACGCAATTTACCTAATACGGCGGCAGGAGTGATGTGCCGTCGTCATGAAACGTGACCCGCATCGCTCCGGCGGGGTGCCGCCGGAGCGATCCGGTTCAGGCTCAGGCCTTGCTGTCGAGATGGCGCTGGTGCGCCTCGATCAGGATCTGCTTGGCCTCAGCGGCGCCGCCCCAACCGTCGAGCTTGACCCACTTGCCCTTTTCCAGATCCTTGTAGTGCTCGAAGAAGTGGCCGATGCGCTCCAGCCAGTGGCTGGACACCTGGGCGATGTCTTCGACGTGGGCGTAGCCACTGAAGATCTTCGACACCGGCACGGCCAGGATCTTCTCGTCGCTGCCCGCCTCATCGCTCATCTTCAGCACGCCGACCGGACGGCAGCGCACGACCGAGCCCGGCACCAGCGGCAGCGGCAGCACCACCAGCACGTCGGCCGGATCGCCGTCGCCGCACAGGGTGCTCGGCACGTAGCCGTAGTTGCAGGGGTAGCGCATCGGGGTGGACAGGATGCGGTCGACGAAGATCGCGCCGGTTTCCTTGTCCACTTCGTACTTCACCGGCTCCGAGTCCTTCGGGATCTCGATGATGACGTTGATTTCTTCCGGCGGGTTCTTGCCGGGCGAGACGAGTTCCAGACCCATGGTGTGCTCCAGGTGGGGGATATAGACGGATAGCCCCCCATTTTATGCCTTTGCCGGGCGCTGTGCAGGGGAGGGGGCTGACGGCAGGGCGCGGAAGGCACCGACCCGGCGGGCCGGGGTTGACCGATGGGGCCGGGCGGCGTGCGCGCGCAGGCTGGATGCACCTACCCGAGGAGTTCCCGCATGAAGCCATCCACCCTGTCACTCGGCCTGTTCTGCGCGCTGCTGATCGCGCCCGCCGCCCAGGCCTTTCCCTACGTGGACCTGATCGACTATCCGCACCAGGAAGCCAACTGGGACCGCTTCTTTGCCCTGGAAGGCCGGTTGCAGCATGGCTTCGACAGGATCTGCGGCGACACCTTCTGCGAGGGCGAGTACAGCGACATCCAGGCGCTGCGCCTGCGGTGTTCAGTGGATGCGGTGCGCGGCACGGTGCGTGAGTGCCTCTGGGCATTTGCCGCCAGTGACCTGGCCGTGTCGCGGAACGACGGTGTGATCGTGGCCCGGCAACCGACCTGGCTATGCCGGCTGCCGCTGGTGCCTGGCACCCCGGTTGAGGACTTCCATGCGGCGCTGGCGGCCCGTAATCCGCTGCATGATCCGTTGCCCGGCACGTCGGAGAGCGTCTATGACGGGCTGACCGGCTGCATCCACTGATGCGAACGTGACTGATTCTCATTAACGGAGTAGCATGCGCGGCGCCTTCCGTCTGTCGTCCCGGTTCCGCGCATGTCCTCCAATGCCGCCTCCCTTACCGAACTGCTGATCCGTGAGCGGCCGGCACTGCTGCGCCGGGTGCAGCGCATCCTCGGCGGAGACAATGGTGCCGAGGATGTGATCCAGGCGGTGTGGTTCAAGGCCCGTGGGGTCGACGACAGCCAGGCCATCGACAACCCGCGGGCCTATCTGTACCGGCTGGCCGCCAACCTGGCCACCGACCACGGCCGCGAATCGACCCGACGCAACCGCCTGCTGGCCGACCACTACCTGTGGGGGCCGGACGAGGTCATCTCGACCGAGGAGCAGGCCATGGCCCATGACGAGCTGCAGCGTGTGCTCGACGCGGCGGGGCACCTGCCGGAGCCGACCCGCACCATCTTCCGGCTCAACCGCCTGCAGGGCCTGACCCAGGCCGAGATCGCTCGCCGTCTCGGGGTGTCGGTGACGACCGTCGAGAACCATGTGCGCACCGCCCTGCAGCGCCTGGCCTGGGCACGCAGCGGCCGATGATCGCCCCGGCTTGGGGCTGGCCCTCGCTGAAACGTCTTGATCACTGGACCGTGGATGCGGTCTAGTTCCTCCGCCCGCGCTTGAATGCGCCTGTCCGCCAGCCGATGAGCCCGCCGAACACGCTGCCCGCCGCCAATGACGATGCCCTGGCCGAACAGGCCCGGGGCTGGATCGCGTGGCTGGCCTCGGGTGACATCGGCGAGGGGCGCATGCACGAGTTCGAGCGCTGGCTGGCACAACCGGGGCACCGACGCGCCTTCGAACACGAGCGCGCGCTGTGGCGCAGTGTCGGGCCACGCCTGCAGGTCCGGCCCGCCGAACGCCCGCGGCTGCATCGAATGCGCTGGGCAATGGCCGCTGCAGCCGCGCTGGCGATGCTGGTGGCATGGCCGGAGGCCTGGTTGCGGCTGCAGGCCGACCATCGCAGCACGCACGTCGTGCAGAACGTGCAATTGCCCGATGGCAGCCGCGCAGTGCTGGATGCGGACAGCGCGATTGCCGTGCGCTTCAATGCACATGCACGCGAGATCGAGCTGCTGCGTGGGCGTGCCTGGTTCGAGGTCAGCCCGGATGCGCAGCGACGTTTCAGCGTGCGTGCGGGCAACGGCGTGATCGAGGACATCTCGACCGCGTTCACCGTCGCGCGCGGCGATGACCAGGTTGAAACCCAGGTCGGGCAGGGCAGGGTGCGCGTGGCCAGCCCGGCCGACGGTGGCTGGACCTATCTGCAGGTGGGCCAGCGTGCGGTCTATGGCGAGCACAGTGGCGTGACGCGCCTGCAGGACGTGGCCGCCGACAGTGTCGGCGCGTGGCGACAGGGCGAGCTGCTGCTGGAGCAGGCCAGCGTCGCCGACGCCGTGCAATGGGTGGGGCGTTACCGCGCCGGCCCGACCTTCGTGCGCGGCGATCTGTCGCGACTACCCGCGGTGAGTGCCGCATTGCGCATCGATCGCCCGGAGCAGGCGCTGGATGCACTGGCGGCAACAGCCGGTCTGCAGGTCACCCGCCTGCCGCTCGGCGTCGCCATCATTCACCAGTAGATCCACGCCCTGCGTGGATGAAGGTCCCAGTGTGCCGACCAACGGTCGGCACCCACCACGACCACCGGCCGGTCGGCACCTGCCGCGACCGCAAATCGCTCTTGGGGTTGCCGCGCGCCCAACCGTCTTACCCCGCGAACGTACCCGCCGCCGCCACGTACGTCGCCGTGTCCGCCTGTGTTGCGGATGACGCCGCGCCTGCGGCACCGATTACCTGACAGGTTCCCCATGTTCGACTCCCACCGCCCGGGCCGCGCGCTGCGCCCGTCCCGCCTGTGCATCGCCCTGCTGGCCGCCGGCCTGGCCAGCGCCGCACCGTCCGTGCTGGCACAGGGCGCCACCGGCAACCACGCTGCCGTGCAGCGCTTCGACATTCCAGCGCAGCCGCTGGATGAAGCGCTGCGCAGCTATATGCGCCAGTCCGGCGTGCAGGTCGTGTATCCGGCCACCCTGGCCCAGGGCGTAACCTCGCGTGCGGTCAATGGCAGCCTGCCGGCCAACGAGGCGCTGCAGCAGCTGTTGCAGGGCAGTGGCCTGGCGGTGCACCGGGTCAGCGCAGATGCAGTCACTCTGGAAGCGGCGACGCCGGTGCAGGCCGACAGCGGTGTGATCGTCACCGACACGCTCAGCGTGGCCGGCGATCGCGTCGACAGTGGCGCGACCAGCGATGAGGCGGGCCTGCTCGACAGCTATCGCAGCGTCGGTTCCACCACTACGCTCAACCGCACGCACCTGGAGCGCTTCCGCGGCACCTCCAATGGCGACATCATCAAGGGCGTGGCCGGCGTCACCGCTGGCGATCCGCGCGTGGGCAACGGCTTCGACGTCAACATCCGCGGCATCCAGGGCCAGGGCCGCGTGCCGGTGATCATCGATGGCGGCCAGTCCAGCATGGATACCTACCGCGGCTATGCCGGCCAATCACAGCGCACCTACCTCGACCCGGACCTGATCTCCACCCTGACCATCACCAAGGGCCCGAGCCTGCAGGCCAACGCCTCCGGTGGCATCGGCGGCGTGGTCGAGATGGAGACGCTGAAGATCGGTGACGTGCTGCGCGAAGGCCGCGACTTCGGCGTGCGCGTGCGTGGCGGCCTGGCCAACGCCAGTGCCAACAACCTGCCGTCCTACAGCGCCGCGCCGCGTTCCGACCGCAGCGCCACCGGCAGCCAGTTCTTCAACGTGGCCGCAGCCGGTCACTGGGACCGCTTCGATCTGGTCGCCGCCTATGCTTACCGCGACAACGGCAACTATTTCTCCGGCAAGCACGGTTACGACGACTTCCCGCAGACCCGGCGTACGCTGGCGCCGCTGAACCCGCCGCGTACCGAGGTCTTCAATACCTCGGCGCGCTCGAAGTCGGCGCTGCTCAAGGGCACCTGGCGCATCGATGATGCGCAGACGCTGGAAGCGGGCTACCGCCGCTACGAAGGCACCGCCGGCGAGATCATGGCCTCGCAGATCATCCGCGTCGACCGCGATCGCATTCCGCAGTGGGACCCGGGCCATGTCGACATGGACAGCTACACCCTGCGCTACCGCTTCAATCCGGACAGCGATCTGGTCGACCTGCGTGTCAACGCTACATACACCGATACCGACAGCGTGATGTACAACAGCTTGACCGGCATCACCCCGTGGTACTTCGACCGCCGCACCGAGTGGTATGACGCGCCAAGCTTCAGCGGCGACCCCGGCTACAAGGATGCCTACCGCAATCCGCTGCGACAGAAGCGCTTCGGACTGGATGCCAGCAACACTTCCAAGTTCGACACACGTGCTGGCGCGTTCACGCTGGACTACGGCCTGTCCTACAGCGACGAAGACATCGCGCCGGGCAGTTCGGGACCGGTCATGCACGACGATCTGGTCAACAACCGCTTCCTGCGCAACGCCGAGCGCAAGGAATACAGTGCCGTGGCCTCGCTGAAGTGGCAGCCCGATGAGCATTGGGAACTGCTGGCCGGCGGACGCTGGAACCGCGTGGATGTGCATGACCGCAACCGCCTGGCCACGCCCGATGCCTATGAGGTGCAGGGCCAGTACCGCTATACCGAACTGCTCAATGGCAACCCGGCGCTGCCGTCGTGGCGGGCCAAGCGCATCGCGCTGCTGAACTGGTATCCGGATGCCAACGGCAACTTCACCCAGGAGTCGCTGCTGGCCTCACCGTACAAGAAGGGCACGGTGGGCGACATCGGTGGCTGGAACTTCTACGACGCCGGCAAGGCGCAGGACCTGGAAGTGCCGGTCAGCTGGACCTGGTCGCAGCCGATCCGCCGTCGTGACACCGCGTTCTCGCCGACCGCCAGCGTGGCCTATCGCTTCAGCGAAGACACCATGGTCTACGTAAAGTACGCCGAAGGCACCAAGCTGCCGAGCCTGTTCGAGACCACGCTGGGCCTGTTCACCGCCGCCAAGCCGGTGGGCGAGCTGAAGCCGGAGCGTGCGCGCAGCTGGGAAATCGGTGCCAGCACCATCCGCTACGACCTGTTCACCGCCGGCGACCGCCTGGCGCTGAAGCTGGCGTACTTCGATACCCGCATCGACGACCTGATCACCCGTGACTATCGCACGCTGTCGGCGGGCCTGATCCGCAACGTCGACCAGTTCAAGGTCTCGGGCATGGAGTTCCAGTCCAGCTATGACAGCGGCAAGGTGTTTGCCGATCTTTCCGCGCACTACTACTTCAAGGCCAAGACCTGCGCGCCGGACATCGCCGCAGAGCGCCGCGCCTATGGTGCACAGCGCAAGAACGATGAACTGGCCAGCACGCCCAACTGCGTGGACGGCGGCTTCGAGGGTTCGTACACCAATACACAGAATCCGCCGCGCTACATGGTCAACCTGACCCTGGGCTCGCGCCTGTTCGACGAGCGCCTGACCTTCGGCACCCGCGTGGTCCACAACGCCGGCCCGATCAGCAAGCTGGACAAGGACTGGAACGTGGGCCTGTCGGCGATCCAGCAGCTGTACCGGCCAACCACGCTGGTGGACCTGTTTGCCAGCTGGAGCTTCAACGACCAGTTGTCGGTGGAAGCGGGCGTGGACAACCTGACCGACCGCTACTACCTGGACCCGCTGGCGCTGGGCGTGATGCCGGCACCGGGCCGCACCGCGCGGCTGGCGTTGACCTGGAAGTATTGATCGGTCGCGGATGGGCGGTGGGGTTGGATCCCTTTCCTGAGGAGAGGGCTCTGACCCCATCGGGCTCCGGCCGCCCTCGGTGGGTGCGGACCTTGGTCCGCACCGCTTCCGCCGTGCGATCGCCAGCGCCGGGCCATGCCCGGCGTCTGTTTACAGCCCGGTCGAAGCCTTCACCGCATCTTCGTGCAGCGACTCGTTCAGCTCATCCACCACCGTGCTCCATGCCGCATCGGCCTGCAGCGATTCGGACAGAAACTGGCGCTGGGCATCGTTCCAGTAGGGCGCCTCGACCACTTCAACGTCGGTGGGCAGCTGGTGCTCGCGGATGAAACGGGCGATGGCCTCGGCGCTGGCGTCCAGGCCCAGCTGCAGGAACAGGTTGGTCATGCGCGGTTCGGTGGTGATCATCATCGGTTCCTGCTGGAAGAAGGGATGGTCCATTATCGGTGCACACGGCCTTGGGGAAAGCCCCGCGGCGAACGTCTACAGCACGACGACCCCCTTGGCATTCCCCCCATGAACGCACACATCGCTCCCGAAGACAGCCGCAGCCTGCGGCTCAAGGCCGCCACCCGCGACAGCCACGGTGCCCTGGACAAGCGCATCATGGCCGGCGACATCTTCGCCGACCGCAGCAATTTCGCCCGTTTCCTGCGCGTGCAGTATCGCTTCCACCGCAGCATTGATGCGCTGTATGCCAACCCTGCGCTCGACGCACTGCTGCCCGATCTCGGTGAGCGCCGCCGCCTGACCCAGGTCGCGCGCGACCTGCAGGACCTGGAGCAGACCCTGCCAGGATCGGACATCGACGCGCTGCCCGCGGACCTGGCGCTGCCGGCCGCCCTTGGCTGGCTGTACGTAGCCGAAGGCTCCAACCTCGGCGGCACCATCCTGTACAAGATGGCCGCCAAGCTCGGGCTGGACCGTGACTTCGGCGCCCGCCACCTGGCCGCGCATCCGGATGGCGCGGCGCGCCACTGGCGTGAGTTCACCGCCGCGCTGGACGCGGTGCCGCTGAGTGCCGAGCAGGAGCAGCAGGTGATCGACGCAGCCGATGCCGCATTCCGCAGCGTGCACGGCCACGTCGAAGTGGAATTCGCCTGATGCACGGCGCGCGCCCACAGGCGCAACGCTGATGCGCTGGCTCTGGTTCGCGCTGGGCTGGCTGATGGTCGGCCTCGGGGTGATCGGCGCATTGCTGCCGGTGATGCCGACCACCATCTTCCTGATCCTGGCCGTCGGCTGCTTTGCGCGCAGCTCGCCGAAGTTCGAGCAGCGCCTGCTGGCGCATCCGCGCTACGGCCCGTCACTGCGGCTGTGGCGTGAGCAGGGGGCGGTGTCGCGCAAGGGCAAGGCGTTCGCCAGTGCCGGCATGGCGGTGGGCTTTGCCCTGTTCTGTTGGGGCGCGCACCCGTCGTGGCGCTTGTTGTTGGGCGTGGGCCTGTTCTTCGCGGTCAGCGCCGGCTACGTGCTCAGTCGACCTGCACCGCGGCTGGAGCCCAATCCGGTCGTGGAAGTGGACGACGCCAATGATCCGCGCGCGGCCCGTCGTCGCGCAGCGACCTCTGATGCTGATGGAAACCGAGACGATGCTGCCTGCTGACCTGGCCCCTGTGGCCGCCCCTGCACTGACCCCGTGGGGCATGTACCTGGCCGCCGACGTGGTGGTGAAAGCCGTGATGATCGCGCTGGCATTGGCGTCGCTGGCCACCTGGACCGTGCTGCTGGCAAAGGGCTGGGAGCTGGCTCGCCAGGCCCGGCAGCTGCGGGCGGTGCGCGCGTTGTTGCTGCAGGCGCCGAGCCTGCCCGGCGAGAGCGCTGACGCCAATGTGCAGCAGGGCATCGCAGGGGCGATGCTGGATGCGGCCCGTACCGAACTGCGCCTGTCGCAGGATCTGGAAGGGCGCGACGGCATCAAGGAACGCATTGCATCGCGCCTGGACCGTATCGAGCTGGAGACCGCGCGCGTGCAGCGGCGCGGCATCGGTGTGCTCGCCAGCATCGGCGCGGTGGCGCCCTTTGTCGGCCTGTTCGGAACGGTGTGGGGCATCATGAACAGCTTCATCGGTATCGCCCACAGCAACACCACCCACCTGGCGGTGGTCGCACCCGGCATCGCCGAGGCGCTGCTGGCCACCGCGCTCGGCCTGGTCGCCGCGATCCCGGCGGTACTGGTCTACAACCACTTCAGTCGCGTGCTGGCCGGTCTGCGTGGCCTGCTCGGCGATCTGTCGGCGGCCGTGCAGCAGCTGGTCTCGCGCGATCTCGACCGCGCCGTTCCACGCGCTGCAGCGGCGTCGCTGCGTGCGGTGCACTGAGAGGCGACGATGGCCATCAGGACCGCGTCCGACCGCGACGACACGCCGGAAGAATCGCACGAGATCAACGTCACGCCCTTCATCGATGTGATGCTGGTGCTGTTGATCATCTTCATGGTGGCGGCACCGCTGGCCACCGTGTCGGTACCGGTGCAGCTGCCGGCCAGCAGCGCCGGTGCCACGCCGCCGGAACAGGCGCCGGTGTACGTGACCGTGCAGGCCGATCTGTCGCTGCGTGTCGGCGAGCAGGCGGTGGCACGCGACGGGCTGGCCGCTGCGCTGCAGGTAGCCACCCACGGTGACACCTCGCAACGCCTGTTCCTGCGTGCCGATACCCGCGTGCCTTACGGTGAACTGATGGCAACGCTGGATGCGCTGCGTGCGGCGGGCTACCTGAAGGTGGCACTGGTTGGACTGGAGCAGGGCGCGCGATGAGTGGACTGCGGCGCTGGGCGACCAGCCTGGCGATCGTGCTGCTGGTGCATGCGCTGCTGATCGTTGCGGCCTGCTGGTGGGCGACGCGTGCACCGGTGCTGGCTGCGACGGCGCCGCCCGCCGCGCTGATGCTGGAACTTGCGCCGATGGCACAGGCACCGCCGGTGCCGCCGCGCGAGGTGGCAACCGGGCCCCTGCAGCAGCAACAGCAGCGACAGGCGCCGAAGCCGGCCCTGCGCGAGCAACCCAAGGCACCGGTGCAGCCACAGGGTGACCTGCCGCCGCCGCGCACACCTGAGCCGATGCCCTCGCCGGATACTGCCGATGCCAATGTCGCGCAGACCAGCGCGCCGCCGCAGGTGGCGGCCGACGCGGCCGCACGCTATGCCGCACCGCAGACCACGGCCGGCGAACGCAGTCGCGCCGAGGCAACCTGGGAAGGGCGCCTGCTCGGGCATCTGCAGAAGCATCGGCGCTATCCGCGCCAGGCCGAGCGGCTGCGCCAGCAGGGCGTGGTCTACGTGCGTTTTGCCGTGGCCCGGGATGGCGCGGTCTCGGGGCTGACACTGGGCCGCAGCAGTGGCTTCGCGTTGCTCGACCAGGAGACGCTGGACACCGTGCGACGTGCCAGCCCGGTACCGGCGCCGCCGGCCGAGGTAGCCGGCGACCCGGTGGACGTGATGGTGCCGGTGTCCTTCTTCCTGCGCGGGCGGTGATTGACGATGGGGTCGGATCCCTTTCCGCAGGAAAGGGCGCTGACCCCATTCGGCGCCGCCATCCACGCACGGCGTGGATCTACAACAGCGGCACCAGCAGCAACGCCACGATGTTGATGATCTTGATCAGCGGATTGATCGCCGGGCCGGCGGTGTCCTTGTACGGGTCACCGACGGTATCGCCGGTCACCGCGGCCTTGTGCGCTTCGCTCCCCTTGCCACCGAAGTGGCCGTCCTCGATGTACTTCTTGGCGTTGTCCCAGGCGCCGCCGCCGGTGGTCATCGAGATGGCAACGAAAAGGCCGGTCACGATCGTGCCGATCAGCAGGCCGCCCAGTGCGCGCGGCCCCAGTAGCAGGCCGACCACCACCGGCACGGCGACCGGCAGCAGCGACGGCACGATCATTTCGCGGATCGCCGAACGGGTCAGCATGTCCACTGCGCGGTCGTACTGCGGCTTGGCGGTGCCCTGCATGATGCCGGGGATCTCGCGGAACTGCCGCCGCACTTCCTCCACCACCGCGCCGGCCGCGCGACCGACCGCTTCCATCGCCATCGCGCCGAACAGGTAGGGAATCAGGCCACCGATCAGCAGACCGATGATCACCGTGTGGTCGCTGAGGTCGAAGCGGAACTCCTGGCCGGGATTGGCCGCCTGCAGGTTGTGCGTGTAGTCGGCGAACAACACCAGCGCGGCCAGTGCCGCCGAGCCGATGGCATAGCCCTTGGTCACCGCCTTGGTGGTGTTGCCCACCGCATCCAGCGGATCGGTGATGTCGCGGATCTCCGAGGGCAGTTCGGCCATCTCGGCGATGCCACCGGCGTTGTCGGTGATCGGCCCGTAGGCATCGAGCGCGACGATCATGCCCGCCATCGACAGCATGGCAGTGGCGGCGATGGCAATGCCGTACAACCCGGCCAGCGCGTGCGCGCCCCAGATCGCCGCGCACACGGCGATCACCGGCAGCGCAGTGGACTTCATCGAGATGCCGAGGCCGGCAATGATGTTGGTGCCGTGGCCGGTGGTCGAGGCCTGCGCCACGTGTTGCACCGGCTTGTACTGGGTACCGGTGTAGTACTCGGTGATCCACACGATCAGGCCGGTCAGCACCAGTCCGATCAATGCACAGCCGTAGAGGGCGAGAGGGCCATGCACGTTGTCGGCCATCAGTCCGGTGGTGATCGGATAGAACGCGATCGCCGCCAGCACGCCTGAGACGATCACGCCCTTGTACAGCGCGCCCATGATCGAGCCGCCGGACTTCACCTTCACGAACAGCGCGCCGATGATCGAAGCGATGATCGACACACCGCCCAGCACCAGCGGATACAGCACCGCATTGGCACCGGCCTCGGCCAGCATCAGGCTGCCCAGCAGCATGGTGGCGATCACGGTGACCGCGTAGGTTTCAAACAGATCGGCGGCCATGCCGGCGCAGTCGCCCACGTTGTCACCGACATTGTCGGCAATCACCGCCGGATTGCGCGGGTCGTCTTCGGGAATGCCCGCTTCGACCTTGCCGACCAGATCGGCACCGACATCGGCGCCCTTGGTGAAGATGCCGCCGCCCAGGCGCGCGAAGATCGAGATCAGCGATGAGCCGAAGGCGAGGCCGACCAGCGCATGCAGCGCCTGTTCCATCGGCAGGCCCATGCGCAGCAGCAGCGCGTAGTAACCCGCCACGCCGAGCAGGCCCAGCCCGACCACCAGCATGCCGGTGATCGCACCGCCGCGGAACGCAACGTCCATCGCCGCACTGATGCCGCGGCGCGCGGCCTCTGCGGTGCGTACGTTGGCGCGCACCGACACGTTCATGCCGATGTAGCCCGCTGCACCGGACAGCACCGCACCGACCGCGAAGCCGATCGCGGTGTACCAGCTCAGGAAGATGCCGACCAGCACGAACAGCACCACGCCGGCGATGCCGATGGTCAGGTACTGGCGGTTGAGGTAGGCGCGCGCGCCTTCCTGGATGGCCGTGGCGATGGCGACCATGCGTTCATTGCCGGTGGGTTGGCGCAGGATCCAGCGCGCCGAGACGATTCCGTACAGGATCGCGAGAATGGCGCAGCCCAGCGCCAATGACAGCCCATGACGTTCCAGCATTAGACCCCTCCGCAGAATGGATGGACAAGCATCCAGTGGCGATGAACTGCACCACAAGGGGGACGACGGGCTGCAGCCTGGAACCAACCCGTACCGACCTTGGTGGTCGTCCGACGTATGGCGGTGTTCAGCATTCCCTGGTGCCCGCAGTATGCGTTCGGCGCACTGTAGAGTCGAGCCGTGCTCGACTGGCTCCTGCGAGCCGCGGCGCATGGCGCCGGGCCAGGGGCAAGATTCGAGAGCCGCAGGCCTTTGCACCCCGTTAAGCCAGCCTCTGCAAGCCTGCGCACAGTCCCGTAGGAGATTCCCCATGCGCCTGTCCCTGTTGATGCTTGCCGCCCTGGTCCCGGCCGTACCGGCACTCGCCGCGGAAACCCCGGAGCTGCAGCGCGCCGTGGGCGCTCCCCAGGCAGTGGGCGCAGTGCACACCCTGCGGCAGATCCCCGAGGCCTGCGCGCGCCTGGAAGGTGCCTTCACCGGCCAGGCGGCCGAGCCGTACCGCTTTGCGCCGGTGCGGACCAGCGAGCAGTGCCAGCCACGCGCGCGCTTCGTCGACTACGCCAAGGCACAGCCAAGTGCCGACAAGGGCTGGAAGCTCAATGATGTGATCCGCGTGCCCAGCGCAGCATGCCCGGCACAGCAGGCGGTGGTGCGCGTCTGGCGACTGCCGTCGAGCAACAAGGTCGAGCTGGACGGTCAAGGCCAGTCGCGCATCTATCTGGAAGAGGCCAAGAAGCAGGCCGCGGCCGGCCAGATTCCGCAGGTGACCATGTTCGCCGCGCAGCTGCAGATGGAAGGCAAGGCCTGTAATTGATACAGGTGGGTGCCGACCGTTGGTCGGCACCGATGCCGCATCCACGCATGGCGTGGATCTACTGCGGCGCGCCATCATTCTCCGGCCGGCTTCGCCCCCCGCGCTACCAGCAACTCGCGCAATGCCTTGCGATGGCAATGCATTTCATCCTCGCAGTAGCACCCTACGCTGATGTCGCTGTGCCGTGACATCGCGGCCAGCAGGTCCAGCGCGTGGGCCGCATCCGGCGCCCTCATCTCGGCCTTGTAGTGGCGGAAGAACGCAGTCCAGTCGGCGGCCGACTTCGCCTCATGCGCCTGCTTCACCAGCTCGGCGCTGGGTGACAGGGTCGGGAACCAGACGTCATACCAGTCCTGCCGGGCGAACTCGCTGCGCGGCACGCCACGCGGCGGGCGCCGCACGGTACCGATACGCAGCCCCTCGCTGGGGTGGCGCGGCATACCCAGTCGAACAACACGCAATGCCATGATGATCTCCAGGCGGCGCATCCATCATCCAGCGATGCACGTGCGCCAGGCGTGAACCGCTGTGGAAACGAAAAGGCCCGGGCGCTTGCGCACCCGGGCCTTTTCCAATGCCGGCAGCGGATCAGTTGCCGCGGCAGTCCTTCAGCCACAGCACACGACCAATCTGGTCGTAGCTGTCGACCACGCCGGTCAGCGTCACTTTCTCGCGCGGGCGCAGGGCCAGCGCATACGCGGCCTGGTTGGCTGCGAACGAGCAGGAAATGGCCACACGCTCAAAGTCGATGCTGCCATCGCTGGGCAGGTCGAAGCTGGTGTTGTAGGTGCCGCCACTGCGCAGCACGGTGGTGATGCGACCGGTGATGGCGTAGGTCTTGCCCTTGTAGCGCGGCTCGACCGCGGCCGGGTTGTCCTTGTTCTGGTTGCGCAGCTGGAAGCCGAAGCGGTCGGCGGCAATCGTTACCACCGACGCCTGCGGAGTGGCCTTGGCTGCCTGTTCGCCAGCCTTGCCCGGCTTGATCTGGTTGAGCAGCTTGCACATTTCTTCGCGCACGCCATCGGCCGAGGCAATGGCGCCCTTGTTGACCTTCACCACCATGCCGACGGTGCCCTGGCCGCCTTCGGAAGTGGCGCTGATGATCATCGGGATCGGCTTGTGGGCCATGGATTCCGGCTCTTCGATCAGCATCGAGCCGCCTTCCACGTCCTCGCTGAGGACGTCCATGTTGGCGTTCTTGGCGATCACCCGCATCTGGCCGATGGCACTCGCCACGGTCAGGTCCGGATGGGTGACCGATGAAGTGAAGGTCGTGCCGACGAAGGGATTGCCCTTCTTCTGGAAGTTGCTTTCGCAGGTCGCAGCGAAGGCGGGTGCGGCAGCACCGCACAGCAGCGCGGCGATCAGGATCGGGTGCTTCATGGTTACAGTCCTTGTGAAATGGCAGCACAGGCCCAGGCCAGGTGGCCGGGCAGCGTCGAATCTGGCTTGCGGCGGCCCCTTTGCCCCGGGCCGGAGCCCGATTGTGGGGTGCTTCGGTGGTCGCTGCAATGCGCCCTGTGCTCCACACAGGGCGCAGGTGCACCTCAGCCTTCGAAGGCCGGCAGCTTCTGCTTCACCGCCACGTTCTTGAGGGTGACGTACTTGGGCAGTCCATCGGTGCCATACGGCAGCGGGGCTTCGCCCTTGATCAGCGGCGACAGGTAGGCGCGCGCTTTGGCGGTGATACCGAAGCCGTCGCGGCGGATGAAGCCGGCGGGCATCTTCTTTTCATGGTTGGCGATCTTCGACAGCGGCGCCGCTTCGATCTTCCAGCGGTACGGTGCGTCGCTGCTGCGCACGATCACCGGCATCACGCCGTTCTGGCCCTTCAGCGCCAGCTGCACCGCGGCCTTGCCGACCGCCTGCGCCTGCTCCCAGTCGGTCTTGCTGGCCAGGTGGCGGGCCGAGCGCTGCAGGTAATCGGGCAGCGCCCAATGGACCTTCAGGCCCAGCTGGTCCTTGACCCGGCCGGCCAGGTGCGCGGCCACGCCGCCCAACTGCGAGTGCCCGAACGAGTCCTTGCCGCCACCGGCGTCGGCGACGAAGCGGCCATCGGCGGTGGCGATGCCTTCCGACGCCACCACCACGCAGTAGCCGACGCGGTCGACCACGGCCTTGACCTTGGCCAGGAACGCCGCCTCGTCATAGGCGCGTTCGGGCAGCAGGATGATGTGCGGCGCTTCGTCATCGCCGTTGCCGGCAAGGCCGGCGGCCGCAGCCAGCCAGCCCGCATGGCGGCCCATGGCCTCGTAGATGAAAACGCGGGTGGAGGTCTCGGCCATCGCCGCCACGTCCAGCGCCGCTTCGCGCACCGAGACGGCGGTGTACTTGGCCGCCGAGCCGAAGCCGGGGCAGGTGTCGGTCACTGCCAGGTCGTTGTCGATGGTCTTGGGCACGCCGATGCAGGTCAGGTCGTAGCCGGAGGCCTTGGCCAGCTGCGAGACCTTCAGTGCGGTATCGGCCGAGTCGTTGCCGCCGTTGTAGAGGAACCAGCGAACGTCGTGCGCGCGCAGCACCTCCAGCAGGCGGTCGTAGCGGGCGCGGTCGGCGTCCAGCGATTTCAGCTTCACCCGGCACGAGCCGAAGGCGCCACCCGGGGTATGGGCCAGGGCGCGGATCGCGGCGGCGCTCTCCTTGCTGGTGTCGATCAGCTCCTCGCGCAGCGCGCCGAGGATGCCGTTGCGGGCGGCAAGGACCTTGATGCCCTTGGCCCGGGCCTGCTCGATCACCGCTGCCGCCGTGGCATTGATGACCGCGGTGACACCGCCGGACTGGGCGTAGAGGAGAGTACCGTTGCGCATGCTTCTACCTGCTCGGGGGAGGGGACATTGCAGGGACATTACCCGGATGCGGTAAAGTGGCGCTATTGCGGTGCAGCGATACCGGTCCGTCCGGGACGCGAACCTTCTTTGTTTTCAACACGTTGGAGTCAGGTCAATGCGATTGGTTCTGTTGGGACCGCCCGGTTCGGGCAAGGGGACACAGGCGACGCGCCTGAAGGAAAAGCTGGGGATCGCCCACATTTCGACCGGTGACATGCTGCGCGCGGAAATCGCCGCCGGCACGGAGCTGGGCAAGCAGGCCAAGACGGTGATGGATGCCGGCAACCTGGTGTCGGACGACATCCTGCTGGGCATGCTGGAGTCGCGCCTGACCCAGGCCGATGTCGCCAAGGGCTTCATCCTCGATGGCTACCCGCGCAATGTGGCCCAGGCCAATGCGATGGACGGCCTGCTGGCCAAGATCGGCCAGCCGCTGGATGCCGTGGTGCAGCTGGACGTGGCCACCGAGCTGCTGGTCGACCGCATCGCCGGTCGCGCCAAGGAGCAGGGCCGCGCCGATGACACGCCGGAAGCGGTGCGCCAGCGCCTGCAGGTCTACAACGACCAGACTGCCCCCGTGGTGGACTTCTACGCCGGCCGTGGCACCCTGGCCCGCGTCGATGGCGTCGGCGAGCTGGACGAGATCGAAGCCCGCATCCTGGCGGCGATCAAGGGTTGATCCTGCAGGGCCGGTGCACTGCCGGCCCTTCGGGCGCAAAAAACACAGGCCTGGTCCGCGAGGACCAGGCCTGTGTCGTTTGATAGGCGCCAGCAGAGGGCTTGCTCAGGGCCCCGCAGCATGAGCTCCCTTGGGGATGGCCTCTTGGGGAGTAGGACCGGTTCGGGTACTGCGGCTGGCAGTTCGAATTGTGTCCGGGTTCACAGAACATCGCTATCGGGATTTCCCTGACAGAAGATTGGAGTTTTCTCACATCCTGTGTAGGACTTGTCTTACCCCGGATCGGACATTGGCCCTATACAGCCGTCATCGGTCACAATCCTCGGTCATGAGCAGCGTACATATCCTTGCAATCGCCGGCACCTTCATGGGCGGCGTGGCCGCCCTGGCGCGGGAACTGGGCCATACGGTCAGTGGCAGCGACCAGGCCATCTATCCGCCGATGTCGACCCAGCTCGAGCAGCTGGGTATCACCCTGGACCAGGGCTACCGCGCCGACAGCGTGCCACCGGGCACCGACGACGTGGTGATCGGCAACGCACTCTCGCGCGGCAATGCCGCCGTTGAGGCCGTGCTCGACGCCGGCCAGCGCTACATTTCCGGTGCCCAGTGGCTGTCCGAACAGGTGCTGCCGGGCCGCGACACGCTGGCCGTGGCCGGTACCCATGGCAAGACCACCACCACCACCATCCTCACCTGGCTGCTGGAAAGCGCCGGTCGTTCTCCCGGTTTCCTGATCGGCGGCGTCGCCGAGGATTTCGGCGTCTCCGCCCGCCTGGGCCAGGGCCGCGAGTTCGTGGTCGAGGCCGACGAGTACGACACCGCATTCTTCGACAAGCGCAGCAAGTTCGTGCACTACCGGCCGCTGGTGGCCATCCTCAACAACCTTGAATACGACCACGCCGACATCTTCCCGGACGTGGCCGCGATCCAGCGCCAGTTCCACCACCTGGTGCGCACGGTGCCGGCGCGTGGCCGACTGATCGTCAATGGCGAGGATCAGCATCTGGCCGAAGTGCTGGCGATGGGCTGCTGGACCCCGATCGAGCGCTTCGGCTTCGATCCGTCGCTGGAATGGCATGCCGAACTGCTGGCTGCCGATGGCAGCGCGTTCCGCGTGCACCACCGCGGGCAGGCACTGGGTGATGTGCAGTGGTCGTTGCTGGGACGCCACAACGTCCTCAACGGCCTGGCGGCTCTGGCAGCCGCACATGCGGTGGGTGTCGCGCCGGCCGAGGTGATCCCGGCGCTGGCGCGCTTCCGCAGCGTCAAGCGGCGCATGGAAGTGATCGGCAGCCACGAGGGCATCACCGTCTACGACGATTTCGCCCACCACCCGACCGCAATCGCCACCACGCTGGAAGGGCTGCGCGCCAAGGTGGGCGATGCGCGCATCGTGGTCGCGATGGAGCCGCGCAGCAATTCGATGCGGCTGGGCGCACACGCGCAGGCGCTGGCACCCTCGCTGGCGCTGGCCGATGAAGTGGTGTTCCTGCATCGCCCGGAACTGGCCTGGGACGCTGCTGCGGTGATCGCCGCAGTGCGTGGCGAAGCGCACGCGGTGCCCGATACCGACGCGCTGCTGGCGCAATTGCAGGCCAGCGCGCGCAGGGGTGACCACGTGGTGTTCATGTCCAACGGTGGCTTCGACGGCGCACCGCGCCGCTTCCTTGCCGCGCTGCAGGCCCGATGAGCGTCGACGGTTCGCTGCCGCTGTTTCCGCTGCACACCACGCTGGTGCCGGGTGCGGCGGTGGGCCTGCGCGTGTTCGAACGGCGCTACCTGGATCTGGTACGCGACAGCGGCCGCAGTGGTGAGGGCTTTGGTGTCTGCCTGATCCTCGACGGCCAGGAAGTGGGAGCCCCGGCAACGCCGGCCGCGTATGGCGTGCAGGTGCGCATCGAAGACTTCGATGTCGGCGCCGACGGCGTGCTGCAGTTGCGTCTGCGCGGCACCCGCCGTTTCCATGTCGAGCGCACCCGTGTGCGTGACAACGGGCTGGTGGTAGCCGATGTGCGCTGGTGCGATGAAGACCCCGACGACGAACTGCGGCCGCAGCATGCGCTGCTGGCCACGGTGCTGGGGCACATCATCGAACAGGCCGGTGAGGCCTATGCGCCGGCCAACCCGGCGCTGCTGGACCAGGCCAGCTGGGTCGGCTGGCGGCTGGCCGAGCTGCTGCCGCTGAGTGAGCAGCAGCGCCTGCAGCTGTTGCAGATGGATGATCCGCACCAGCGACTGCAGCAGTTGCTGGGCTGGATGCCGTAACAGCCTGCCCCGGGTGGGTGTGCACCTTGGTGCACACGCTGGGGTATGCGGGGAATGCCATCCACGTATGGCGTGGATCGACGGGAGAGCCGAGCCCTTGCGCGGCTTGATGGATCCCGCGAAGGGCAGCCGAGCATGGGCTCGGCTCTACAGTGGGTGGCCGCGCACCGGTACCGGTCAGGGCGTGGTGGTCTTCAACCGCAGCACCGGCAACCCGGTTTCGCTGTGCACATCCTCGCGCTGCGGCAGGTCCTGCACGGCGTCCTTCACGGCATTCAATGCCGGGTCGACACCACGCAACGGGTGCCACATGCCGATCCATTCGAAGTGGCGCTCGTAGCGCAGGGTCTGCGCGCTGCCCAGCCACAGCGGCGTGCTGCCCGGCTGCAGCTGCGCGGGCGCCGGCCACAGGCGCAGCACATAGCGCTCATCCGGCTGCGCGCCCTGGCGCACCATCAGCAGTGCTTCCACGCGGGTGTCCAGCGTGGCCGGCAGCACCGGTAGTTCGTCGGCGCCGGTGTTCTTGTCCAGCATCAGCAGCGCCTGTTGCCAGCCCGCCTGTTCCTGCCGCTTCCAGCCGCGTGCTTCCAGCTGCGCTTGCAGCGGTGCCAGCGGCCCGGCCACCTGCACGTCCAGCGGCCAGCGCTGGTCGTCGTCGAACTCATTGCGGCGCGCCGGCAGCGTCACCCAGTCGTGCTGCCACCAGGCCTGCATGTCCATCGCCTGTGGTGCCGGCAGGGTCGGTTCGAAGCGTTCCAGCTTCACCGGGATGTTGCGCGGCGCATAGCACATGGCCGCCACGGCGAAGACGCCATAGAACAGCCAGGCCACCGGTTTCACCCAGAACGAACGGTTGAAGCGGCGGCGGTAGGCGATGCCCAGCACCAGCAGCCAGAACGTGCCGAACAGCATGCCGCCTATCACGTCGCTCAGCCAATGCGCACCCAGGTACAGGCGCGAGAAGCCGATCAGGCTGACCACGATGCCCGACACCAGGTAGGGCCAGACGCGGGTGCGGCCGGGCATCTCGCGGGCGATCAGCACCGCGAAGAAGCCGAAGGTGATGGTGGCCATGGTCACCGACACCGAAGGGAAGCCGAAGCCACTGCTGGCGTCGACCGGGCGCACCACATCCACGGTGGCACCCAGCAGCATGGTCAGCGCCAGGCCGAAGGCGAGGGCAGCCAGCCAATGTGCGGCCGCCATCCAGCGCCGGCGCCAGATCAGGTAGCCCATCGCTGCAGCGGTGGCCGGCAGCAGTACCTGCCAGGCGCCCAGCGACGCCAGCGCGGCCATCGGGTAATCGGCCAGCGGGTTGCGCAGCGCCAGCATGGCCTGGTGCACCAGCAGGTCGATCGCCAGCGGCTCGCCGTGCGCGACCACCACGGTCAGCAACGCGAACCAGCCCCAGCCCAGTACCAGCAGCATCAACGCCAGCATTGCCAGCGGCACCGATTCACGGCGCTTGGGATCAAGCACGCCGACGGTATAGCGGCCCAGCGTCGGGTGGCGGTTGGACCAGTCCAGCAGGCGTGCCAGCCAGTTGTCCATGCGCGCGGCCGACCAGCGGTAGCCGTACAGCACGATGGCCCAGACCAGGCCAAGGATTACCGCCAGCAGGCCGACCACCACCACCAGCCGCCCGGCCACGGCAGCCACCGCGTCATACGCTTCGCCGAGGATCCAGCCCGGGGCCAGGAACAGTACCGCCCAGGAAATGCTGGCGATGCCGCTGGCCTGCACGTAGCGGCTGGCGGGCATCTTCATCATGCCGGCGATGGCCGGTACGAACGGCCGGATCGCGCCGACGTAGCGCGCCACCAGGATGCTCTTGAACGCATTGCGGCGGAACAGGTTCTCGCCGCGGTCGAGCAGCTGCGGGTAGCGGCTGAACGGCCAGATGCCACGCAGCCGGTCGCCCCAGCGGCGGCCGATCCAGTAACTGATGCCGTCACCGGCGAACGCGCCCAGGGCTGCCGCCGCCACCGCGTACGGCCCGGAGATCTGGCCCAGGCCGATGAACACGCCCACCGCGAACAGCAACGGAAGCGCCGGCACGATCGCGCCGAGAATGATGACCGCATCGCAGAAGGCGATCAGAAAAATGACCGCACCCGCCAACACGGGATGAGCGGCAATCCACGCGAGGGTGGCGTCGATCCATGAAGAGTCCATTGCCCGATTATAGGGGCGTGAAGGTGACTGGTTCCCAGCCGCTTCGTGACCGTTTGCAACCAGTGCCATCGCCTAGAATGGGCTCATGCCACATACGCCCGACGCTCAACCGCATGCTTTGAAGGCCGACAGCTTCGGCCAGATCCTCCTTGTGAAAGGGCCTGATGGCCCCTTCGTGCGCCGTGATCTGGGCGCCACGCCGCTGTGGTTGCGGCTGCCTGCGTGGTGGCTGGCCCGCCGTGAAGCCCGCGCGCTGCAGCACATTCACGGCATGGCCGACGTACCGCAGCTGCTGGCCTGGAATGGCCATCACCTGGATCGCAGCTTCATGGCCGGCGACGCCATGTACCAGCGTCCGCCGCGCGGCGACCTGGCCTGGTTCCGCGCCGCGCGCCGGCTGCTGCAGCAGCTGCATCGCAACGGCGTGGCCCACAACGATCTCGCCAAGGAAGCCAACTGGCTGGTCACTGAAGATGGACGGCCGGCGCTGATCGACTTCCAGCTGGCGGTGATCGGCAACCCTCGCTCGCGCTGGATGCGCCTGCTGGCCCGCGAGGACCTGCGCCACCTGCTCAAGCACAAGCGCATGTACTGCCGTGAATTGCTTACGCCGGTGGAGAAGCGGTTGCTCAAGCGCACCTCGTGGGTGCGCGAACTGTGGTTTGCTACCGGCAAGCCGGTCTACCGCTTCGTCACCCGCCGCATCCTGCATTGGGAAGACAACGAAGGGCAGGGGCCCAAGCCGTGAAGGTATCGCGGGTAGTGACCGGCCCGCCGAGCGCGGGCAATGTGTTGCGTGCGCAGTTGCCTGGTGCCGACTTCGTGCACGCCTGTCAGGCCACCACCCGGCGCGACGGGCGTACCGCACTGCAGGCCTACTGCGACATGGCCGCGACCATTCCCGGCTGGTTCGATGGGCTGATGGCGCTGCGCAACCACGGCATGCGCCTGCTCGGCATGAAGCATCTGGGCTCGTTGCGGGCGGTGCAGGTTGTCGAAGATCCTCAACCCGGCCAGCGGCTGGGTATCTTCACCCTGCAGTCGATGGATGACGATGCGATCGTGCTGGAGGACAACGACCGCCACTTGCGTGTGCAGCTGGCCCTGCAGTGGCAGGGCGACGTGCTGGAAGTGGCGACCGTGGTGCATACGCACAACGCGTTCGGGCGCGTGTACATGCTGCCGGTTGCGCCGGTGCACCGGTTGATCGTGCCGCATCTGCTGGAGAAGCAGGTGCAGGCGTACCGGTAGATCCACGCCATGCGTGGATGCGGTTTGTGATCCGCGGGCTGCTCAACGGCTAAACGGCTCATTGCCCAGTGCCGCATGAATGTGGATTCCATCGGCAGCAGAAGGCTCGCGACATCCAAACCAGGGACAATCCGCAAGAGAATGATCGAGGTGATGCATGTGGTATTGCGCGCACGCAATTTTCTATTACGAGAGCCCAGGCCAGGGCTCGTTCCTGGTGCATGAGAACGTGTACCTGATCAGTGCCGACAACGATGAACACGCTCTTGAGAATGCAGAAGCGCTTGCTTCCGGGTATGAGGATCTGACCGGTCGCCTGGTGGGTGAAGACGGTAGGCCGTACCTTTATCGATTCGCCGGAATCCGCAAGCTGATATCTGTGGAGCCTGGTCAGGACACCGCCGAGGGGCGCCTGCACTCCGGCGTGGAGGTCACGTACTCCGTGATGGCGGTGGATACGTTGGATCAGGTGAAACGGCTTGCCCGTGGTGATGGCGTGGCAGTGCTGTACCAGGAATAGAAATGTAGAGCCGAGCCATGCTCGGCTGCATTCAATGAGCCGAGCATGGCTCGGCTCTACAGGGGGCGGTGGCCTTACGGCGTCGCCGGCACCACCTGCTGGCCGATGAAGTTGCGCTTGGCGTCGAAGTCATAGGCAATCTGCAACTGCCCCACATCCGGGCAGGCGTGGCAGTCGCGCAGCGGCGTGCGGTACAGCAAACGGATGCCACCGTTCTCCAGCGGCGAGGCGCCGGCCGACTGCGCCGGTGCGAACGGCGTGGCTTGCGGGTTGGCCTTCAGCAGTTCCTGCACAGTGGGGTCGGCACGCAGGGTGTCGTCCAACTGCACGGCATCCACATCGATGCGCTTGCCGCTGGCATCAACCAGACGGGTACCTTCATTGGTGTTGGCGCGGAACGGATACTCGACCGTGGCAATGCCCAGTCCTTCGTTCTCGTGCCAGGCGGTCACATAGGCCAACTCACCGCCGGTGGACAACTGCTCGGCGGCGGTGATGGCCTCGGCACTGGCGCCACCGGCGCGCATCGCGTCGCGAAGGCAATCCCGGGTGGCCGCATTCTCGCCCTGGCGGCAGGCGTTGAGGTCGCCATCCCAGACCACCGCCTCGCTCCAGCGCATCTTGCCGTCGGCGGCGGCCTTCTCCGCACTTGGCGCGTCACCGGCGGGCGGCTCCTTGCCGGGTTCCGGCGAACGGCCCTGGCAGGCGGTCAGCAGGGCAAGCCCCAGGGCAGGCAGCAACAGGCGGGAACGGCGCATGGCGTGGACCTCGTGCGTTGTCTGGAGGCCCGAGTATCGTCAAGGGCGGGTGAACTCCGCGTCGGCGCGGCATACTAGCGGCTCATTGCATACGCTGGAGTGTGGAACGTGGGCAGTCTGCAGGGCAAAACGCTTTTCATCACCGGTGCCTCGCGTGGCATCGGCCTGGCCATCGCACTGCGCGCTGCGCGCGACGGCGCCAATGTGGCCATTGCGGCCAAGTCGTCGGTGCCGAATCCGAAGCTGCCGGGCACCATCCACACCGCCGCCGAAGCGGTGACGGCTGCAGGCGGGCAGGGCCTGGCGCTGAAGTGCGACATCCGCGAGGAAGAGCAGGTGCAGGCGGCGGTGGCGGCCACGGTCGACACCTTCGGTGGCATCGACATCCTGATCAACAACGCCAGCGCGATCTGGCTGCGCGGCACGCTGGATACGCCGATGAAGCGTTTCGACCTGATGCAGCAGGTCAATGCGCGCGGCAGTTTCCTGTGTGCGCAGGCCTGCCTGCCGTACCTGCTGCAGGCGCCGAACCCGCACATCCTGACCCTGGCACCGCCGCCGAGCCTGGAGCCGAAGTGGTGGGGCGCACATACCGGCTACACGCTGGCGAAGATGGGCATGAGCTTCGTCACCCTGGGCCTGGCCGCGGAATTCGGCCCGCAGGGCGTGGCGGTGAACGCGTTGTGGCCGCGCACGGTGATCGCCACCGATGCGATCAACATGATTCCGGGCGTGGATGCGGCCGGTTGCCGCACGCCGCAGATCATGGCCGACGCCGCACACGCGGTACTGGTGCGCGAAGCGGCGGGCTTCCACGGCCAGTTCCTGATCGACGATGAAGTGCTGGCGCAGGCCGGTATCACCGATCTTTCGGGCTATGCGGTGGATCCGTCGCGTCCGTTGTTGCCGGATCTGTTCCTGGATTGACCACGCGTCGCCGGAAGAGGCCGAGGGCTGCGACCCTCGGCCTGCTGCGCTAGAATGCGTGGCTGTAATCGTTTTCAACAGGGATGTGAACACATGTCACGCACTCTTTCCGTCGCGGCGCTGGCCGCTTCGTTGTCGTTGATCCTGACCGCCTGCGGTGGCAAGGCACCCGCAGCTGCGGGCGGCGCCGCTGCCTCCGGCACGCCGGACACCAGCGCGGCGCCGTCCGATACACAGCAGCAGTTGACCGCCAAGCTCAACGCCTACATCGGCTGCTTCAACGCGCTGGATTCGAAGACCCACGGCAGCATCCAGTCCTACACGCGCTGGATCAAGGACGTCGACGCTGGCCCGACCGGGCGCGAGACGCACGTGTACGGACCGTTCGAGATCAGCGATTACGACATGAAGCAGTGCGACGCCCCGGTGACCGGGGCGATCGCTGCCAAGCCGGCGCTGGCCGAACTCGATGCTGCTGCAGGCCATTACCAGCAGGCGCTGAAAGCGCTGGTGCCGGTCAGCAAGGACGCGCACGACTACTACGATCGCCAGGACTACGAAGACGACCAGTTTGCCAAGGGCAAGCAGCTGCACGCGCCCTTGATGGCCGCCTTCAAGGATTTCGTGGCTGCCAGCGAAACGTTCAATGCCGAGCTGGAGCGCCAGAACGACGCCGCCCAGCGCGAGCAGCTCAAGGCGCTGGAGCAGGCTGAGGGGCGCACGCGCGAGTACTACCGCCTGGCGATGATGCTGGAGGCCAAGGCCATCATGGATCTGATGAGCGAGGATGATTTCGATCAGGCCAAGGCCCGCGAACGCCTGGATGCCTTCAACCGCATTTCCGATGAAGCGCACGCCAAGGTTGCAGACCAGGAGCCGGGCAAGTCGGACTGGGAAGGCTTCGAACGTGGGGCCGAGAATTTCCGGCGCGAAGGCAAGGAGCGGCTGCAGCGCGTCAGCGAGAAAAAGCCTTACACCGATTTCGAACGACGCATGCTTGATTCGCCGTCGATGGCGCCGCGCGGTTCGGCCAGCAAGCTGATGCAGGAATACAACTCGCTCGTTTTCCAGAGCAACCGCCAGTGACCGGCGCACCAGTACTCATGCGAGAGACCAGGACGACGTCCTGTCTGCGTATCGCGCCGCTGCTGCTGATCGGCGCTGTGGCGGGCCTGAGCGGCTGCAACAAATCGGCAGGGCTGGGCGTGGCCGACCCCGGGCTGGAGAAGGTGAACGCCTACATCGAGTGCTACAACGGCGTTGAACAGCCCATCCACGAGGGCTTCCAGGCCTACACCAGCTGGATGAAGGACCCCGAAGCCGGCCCGACCGGCAAGGAAGCGCAGCCGCGTTCGCCCGGAAAGGTGCTGTCGCACCGCGTCGAGTACTGCGGCCAGCCACTGACCGACGCGCTGGCGAAGACCCCGGCACTGCCGGTGGATGGCCCCGCGCGTGACTATCAGCAGGCATTCCAGGCATTGAACACCCTGGTCGAGCGTGCCGATGGCTACTTCACCCGCGAGGACTATCGCCGTGATGGCGGTGAAGGGATGCGCAGCCAGCATGCCCCGCTGATGCAGGCCTACGCCGATTTCTTCAAGGCCAGCGAAGCGATGGATGTGGCGCTGGAAAAGAACGAGAACGATCGCCGTGCCGCGCAGCTGAAGCAGATCGAGGAAAGCGAAGGGCGCTCGCTGGCCTACTACCACCTTCGCCTGCTGGGCGACGGCAAGCGATTGGCCACGGCGTTCCAGGACGACGCACCGGACGTCGCGGCGCTACGCGCGCAGCTGGCTGACTATCAGGTACTGGTGACGGAAATCCAGAACGGCGGTGTCGGCAAGGACGACCCGATGTGGGGCCACGTGCAGCGTTCGGCGGACAAGCTGGTACGTACCGCGGGACGCGGCGTCGAGCGTCTGGAGCAGCACAAGCCGATCACCGCCGAAGCGCTGGCGGCAGAGCGGAAGGCGTCGGGCAGTTGGCTCACCACCGACCCGGAGGGAACGCAGTCAACGATCCTTGCCGCATACAACGATCTGGTGACCACCAGCAACCGCATGCGATGAGCAACGGCGCACGCATCCATGCGTAACCGCCAAGGGGTAGTGCCGGCCGCTGGTCGGCATGTGCCTCAATGGTTGAACGCATCCGGCAGCTTGCCGCCGCACTTGCGGCAGTGCAGTGCATCCGGTTCATGGCCTTCCAGCCCACAGTCCGGGCAGCCACGCGCATCGCGGCGCGCGGCCTGTTCGGCTTCACGCATGGTGCTGGCCAGTTCGGCGGTGTAGATGCCGGTGGGCACGGCGATGATGCTGTAGCCGATCAGGATCAGTACCGAGGTGACGAAGCGGCCGAGCACGGTCTGCGGCACGATGTCACCGAAGCCGACCGTGGCCATGGTCACCACCGCCCAGTACATGCTGGCCGGGATATTGGTGAAGCCGTGTTCGGGGCCCTCGATCACGTACATCAGCGCACCGGCGATGATGGTGATGGTGATCACCGTGAACAGGAACACCAGCACCTTGCGCCGGCTGCGCCACAGCGACGTCATCAACACGCCGCTTTCCTCGATGTAGCGGGTCAGCTTGAGGATGCGGAATACGCGCAGGATGCGCAGTGCGCGCACCACCAGCAGGCTCTGCGCGCCGGGGATGAACATCGACAGGTAGGCGGGCAGGATCGACAGCAGGTCGATGATGCCCCAGATGCTCACCGCATACCGCAGCGGGCGCTTGACCACCGCCAGCCGCAGCAGGTACTCGGCGGTGAAGATGATGGTGAAGCCCCATTCCAGGATGTACAGGCCGGTGGACCATTCGGCGTGCAGGTGCTGCACGCTGTCGATCATCACCACCAGGATGCTGGCGACGATCGCCACCACCAGGATCAGGTCGAAATTGCGCGAAGGGCGGGTGTCGTGGCGGTAGATGATGTCGAACCACCGACGGCGCCAGCCGGTCTCGGTGGCGGGGTTCAGCTGGGGGGCGGAAAACGGTCGCATGGGCGCATTGTGCCGCAGGGGTTCCGGCGCGAGAATGGGGATTCCTGAATCCTGCCGACTGCCATGACCGCCGCTACCGATCCGCTGATCTCCCTTTCGCACTATTACCTGCCGGTCTACAAGCCCCGCCAGGTGGTACTGGAGCGAGGCCAGGGCGCCCGCGTGTGGGACAGCCAGGGCCGTGAGTTCATCGACCTGGCCGCCGGCATCGCCGTGTGCGGTCTGGGCCACAACGACCCGGACCTGGTGGCCGCGCTGGTCGAACAGGCCGGCAAGCTCTGGCATACCAGCAACGTGTTCTACAGCGCGCCGCCGTTGCACCTGGCCGAGGAGCTGGTGAAGGCCAGCCGCTTCGCCGAGCGCGTGTTCCTGTGCAACTCCGGCGCCGAAGCCAATGAAGTGGCAATCAAGATGGTCCGCAAGTGGGCCTCCAGCCAGGGCCGCCCGGCCGACAAGCGCGTGATCATCACCTTCCGCGGCAGCTTCCACGGTCGCACCATGGGCGCCGTGACCGCGACTGCCCAGCCGAAGTACCAGGAAGGCTACGAGCCGCTGCCGGGTGGCTTCCGCTACATCGATTTCAACGATGAAGTGCAGCTGGAAACCGCGATGGCCGCCGGTGACGTGGCAGCGGTGATGCTGGAGCCGATCCAGGGCGAGGGCGGCGTGATGCCGGCCAAGTCCGGCTTCCTCAAGCGCGTGCGTGAGCTGTGCGACCAGCACAACGCGCTGCTGGTGCTGGATGAGATCCAGGCCGGCATGGGCCGCACCGGCACGCTGTTCGCGCACTGGCAGGACGACGTGGTGCCGGACATGGTCACCCTGGCCAAGGCGCTGGGTGGCGGCTTCCCGATCGGTGCGATGCTGGCCGGCCCGAAGGTGGCTGAAACCATGCAGTTCGGTGCACACGGCACCACCTTCGGTGGCAACCCGTTGGCCGCTGCGGTCGCACGCGTTGCGCTGCGCAAGCTGGCCTCGGCGGAGATCGCCGCCAATGTCAGCCGCCAGTCGAAGGCGCTGCGCGATGGCTTTGCGCGCATCAACGAAGAATTCGGCGTGTTCAGCGACGTGCGTGGCCGTGGCCTGATGCTGGGCGCGGTGCTGAGCAAGGACTTTGCCGGCCAGGCTGGCGCGATCCTCGACCACGCCGCCGAGCAGGGCCTGCTGACCCTGCAGGCCGGCCCGGACGTGCTGCGCTTCGTGCCGTCGCTGAACATCACCGACGAAGAAGTGGCCGAAGGCCTGAAGCGCCTGCGCGCAGCGATTGCTGCGTTCATTGCCGCGCGCTGACGCCGGCAGAGGCATCTGTAGAGCCGAGCCTACGCTCGGCTCATCGCGATGTCAGGCAACAGGAGCCGAGCATGGGCTCGGCTCTACAGCGCGTCACGTGATCCGATAGCGCTTCAACACCTTGCCCAATCCCCGGCCATCGCGCACGGTTTCCGCGTGCAGGCCGGCAGCGCGTGCCCCGCGCACATTGGCGAACAGGTCATCAACGAACAGCGTGTGCGAAGGGGCCACGCCGAGTACCTCAAGCGTGCGCAGGAAGACTTCCGGTGCGGGTTTGCGCAGGCCGAAATCGGCGCTGCTGAACACACGCTCCCGCAGGGCCGGGAACAGTTCCGGCAGCAGGGTGGGCAAGGCCTGCCGCATCAGCGCGCCGTTGTTGGTCAGCACCGCCATCGGCAGCTGCAGGGGCTGCAGCCGCTGCAACACGGCAGCCTGCGGATGGCTGGCGGCCCGCCGTGCCGCGGTCCATGCAGCCACATCGACCGTCGTGCCCAGACGCTCCCCCAGCTGCGCCAGATAGGCCGGGCCATCCAGCGTGCCATTGTCATGCGCCGCTTCCAGTCCGCTGTCATACAGCGCGGCCTGCACGGCCTGCGCCGGAACCTGCAGCGCCTGGGCCAGGTGCAGCACGCGTTGCGCGCGCTGGTACTGCACCAGCACGCCATCCACATCCAACAGCAACAGATCGATCCGCATCGGCCGAGCATGCCATTGCAGTGAACACGCGGGAAACCCTGGAGCAGCCATGCGACAGACGGTCGCAGACGCGGCCACAGGGGCCTGCCTAGAATGGCGCTTGAATCCGCAGGAGATGCAACGATGAAGGCTTGGAGGGTGGCAGTGGGACTGGGCGCGCTGATGCTGGCGCCGTCGGCGATGGCGCGGGTGTGTGCGGTGAGCATCGACAGCACCGACCAGATGAGCTTCAGCAGCCGCGAGATCAAGGTCGCCGCCGACTGCACCGCCGTGGACCTGACCCTGCGCCACACTGGCAAGCTGGCCACTACCGCCATGGGCCACAACTGGGTGCTGACCCGCACCGCCGACTACCAGCCGGTGGCGATGGCGGGCATGCGCATGACCCTGGCCGACAGCTACCTGCCGAAGGCCGACAAGCGCGTGCTGGCGCACACCAAGGTGATCGGCGGTGGCGAGACCACGCGCGTGCGTTTCTCTACCCAGGGCCTGCAGAAGGGCGGTGACTACACCTTCTTCTGCTCGTTCCCGGGCCACTTCGCGATGATGAAGGGCAAGTTCGTCTTCGGTTGAAAAAAGGGGACGGAGGGGATTAAGTCGTTTGTGCACAAACGACTTAATCCCCTCCGTCCCCTTTTTGCGATCAGCCCTTGGCGGCCTTGAACGCCACGCGTGCAGCGGCCAGCGTCGCTTCGATCACGGCATCGTCGTGCGCGCTGGACAGGAAGCCGGCCTCGTACGCAGACGGTGCCAGGAACACGCCCTGGTCCAGCATTGTGTGGAAGAAGCGGTTGAACGCCGGAATGTCACAGGCGGTGGCCTGCGCGTAGGTCTCCACCTTCTCGCTGGTGAAGAACAGCCCGAACATCGCGCCCACGCGGGTGGTGGTTACGGCCACGCCGGCGTCGGCAGCGGCGGCTTCCAGGCCTGCACACAGGCGTGCCGTGCGCTCGGCGAGGTCGGCGTGGAAGCCCGGCTGCTGGATCAGCTCCAGCATCGCCAGGCCAGCGGCCATTGCCACCGGATTGCCGCTCAGCGTACCGGCCTGGTAGATCGGGCCGGCCGGTGCGATCTGCTGCATCAGCTCGCGGCGACCGCCGTAGGCGCCCACCGGCATGCCGCCGCCGATGATCTTGCCGAAGGTGGTCAGGTCCGGGGTGATGCCGTAGTGCGCCTGCGCACCGCCCAGGGCGACGCGGAAGCCGGTCATCACTTCGTCGAAGATCAGCAGCGCGCCGTGCTTCGTGCACAGTTCACGCAGATGCTGCAGGTAGCCTTCGCGCGGCGGAATGCAGTTGGCATTGCCGACCACCGGTTCGATGATCAGGCCGGCGATGTCGTCACCCTGCTGCTCGAACAGCGCAGTCGCGGCTTCGAAATCGTTGTAGGGCAGGGTCAGGGTCAGCTCGCTCAGGCCGGCCGGGACGCCTGGCGAGGTCGGCACGCCCAGCGTCAACATCCCACTGCCGGCCTTGACCAGGAACGAGTCGCCGTGGCCGTGGTAGCAGCCTTCGAACTTGACGATGCGGTTGCGGCCGGTGGCGCCACGCGCCAGCCGGATTGCCGACAGCGTGGCCTCGGTGCCGGAGTTGACCATGCGCACCATCTCGCACGACGGCACCAGCCGGGTGATGGTTTCGGCCATGGTCACTTCGGCCGCGCACGGCGCACCGAACGACAGCCCGTTGTCGATCGCCTTCTTCACCGCCTGGCGCACCGCCGGGTGGTTGTGGCCGACGATCATCGGGCCCCAGGAACCGACGTAGTCGATGTAGCGGTTGCCGTCGACGTCGTACAGGTAGGCGCCGTCGGCGCGTTCGACGAAGAACGGCTCGCCGCCAACCGACTTGAACGCGCGCACCGGCGAATTGACGCCGCCCGGCAGCAGCTGCTGGGCACGGGAGAACAGGGCGTGGGACTGGTCGTGGTTCATGCGGATTTCCTGGGCATTACGCGAACTGGGCGAGGTAGGCGCGCTGGGTCGCGACCGGGTCTTCGGCGGCGAACACGCTGCTGACCACGGCGACCAGATCGGCGCCGGCGTCGATGATGGGACCGACATTGTCCGGCGTCAGGCCGCCGATCGCCACCCGCGGCACGCCCAGTGCGGCGCTTTGCCGCAGCAGGTCGGTATCGGCGCGGCTGCTGGTGACCTTGGTGGTGGTCGGGAAGAACGCGCCGAAGGCCACATAGCTGGCGCCGGCGGCCACGGCCTTTTCGGCATTGGCCAGCTGGTCGTAGCAGGAGGCGCCGATGATGGCGTCCGTGCCGAGCAGGGCGCGCGCGCTGGGGATGTCGCCGTCGGTGCCGCCCAGATGCACGCCGGCCGCGCCCACTGCCTGGGCCAGCGCCGGGTCGTCGTTGATGATCAGCGGTACACCGTGTTCCGCACACAGTGCCTGCAGGGCGATGGCCTGTTCCTGCCGCAGCGCGTCGCTGGCGGTCTTGTTGCGATACTGCAGCCAGGTGGCGCCAGCGGCCAGCAATGGCGCGGTACGGGCCAGCAGGCGCGCGGTATCGGGCTCGTCCGGGGTGATCAGGTAGACGCCGCGGGGCGCCGGGGAAGCAGAAGTCATCAATGGCTACCGGTGCGTGGGCCGCGATGGGACAATGTCGGCCCGTGAATCCAGCCCTGATTATCCGATGAGCGATGCCACCCCCACCACCTTGCGCACCTGGATGTGCGTGGTCTGCGGCTTCCTTTACAGCGAAGCGGAAGGCTTGCCGGAGGAGGGCATCGCGCCGGGGACGCGCTGGGAGGACATCCCCGAGACCTGGACCTGCCCCGATTGCGGGGTGACCAAGGCCGATTTCGAGATGGTCGAAGTCGATTGACCGGTGGGGCCTGCAGGCCCTTCTGTGGGTGCGGACCGTTGGGGTGGGTGTGGACCGTTGGTCCACACACCGACTCCCTCAATGCAGCCGCGGCACCGGCCCGCCGAGGTCGATCAGCTTCTCGCGCAGCCACTGCGCATCGCTGGCCTCGGGATTGCGCTTCAGGTACTGCCCCAGGTCATGGCGGGCGCCGGCCAGATACTCCAGCTGCAGATAGGCCAGGCCGCGATCCCGCAGCGCGTCGTCCTGCTCGGGGGCCAGCTTCAGCAGGCGATCGGCACTGCGTGCGGCACGGTCCCACTCGCCGGCTTCGGCGTAGACGCCGTGCAGGTTACGCAGCATGCGCATCAGGATCGCGCGCGCCGGCGCCGGGTCGAGGATCTGCGCCAGCACCTGGTCGTCGGGCATCTGCCCACCCAGGTGTGATTTGGCCCTCTCGCGCAGTTCGTCCACGTCCAACGGGCGGCCACCGTTGAACGGGTCCATCACCAGCACGCCGTCGTCCACCGGCAGGCGCACCAGGAAGTGGCCGGGGAAGGACACGCCATCGAGCGGAATGCCCAGCCGGCGCGCGACTTCCATCTGCACCAGCGCCAGCGAGATCGGGTTGCCCAGGCGCCGCTCGAATACCTGGTTGAGGTAGCTGTTGCGCGGGTCGTAGTACTCGTCGTGGTCGCCGCTGTAGCCCAGCTCGTCGAACAGGTGGCGGTTGATCGCCGCCATCTTCAAGGGGCTGTTGTCGATGCTGTCCACTTCCGAGCGGAGGTGGTCGACATGGCTCTGGATCAACGCGTCGTAGGTGGACGGCTGCAGATCGGGGTATTCATCGCGCGCGATCAGCAGTGCGGTCGGCAACAGTGGCAGCGCCTCGTCTTCGAGGTCGGCCAGTGCATCCCAGTCGGGGAGAGAGATCCGGTCCTGCATGACCACAGACTGGCGTCATTCGCAGGCGGTTTCAAGCGGTGCCGCGTGAAAAAGTCACGGCCTGGGTCGCTGGGCTTGTCGATGGGCTTCCGGTGGGTGTGGACCTTGGTCCACACCACAGCCAGCCAGCGCGCGGCAGGTCAGTGCCGACCAAGGTCGGCACCTGCCGGTTCTCCTCAATGCAGGGCGAGGATCTACTCGATGCCCGGGCCGAAAGTCAGCTGGGTGCCGTCCTTCAGCTGCAGCTTCTCGGCCTGGCCGGCGTTGAGCTCCAGCACATAGCGTGCAGGGCCGCCGCTGGGGTAGGGCGGGCACATATCGCCGGCCGAGCACGGCGGCACGTCGCGCTGCTGGCTGACCAGCTTGCGCTGGCTGTCGAAGTACAGGATGTCCAGCGCAAGCTTGGTGTTCTTCATCCAGTACGCCTGCATTTCCTCGCGGTCGTGGATGAACAGCATGCCGTGGTCGGCGGCCATCTGGTCGCGGAACATCAACCCGCGCGCGCGGGTTTCATCGTTGGTGGCCAGCTCGACCTGGTAGCGGGCGCCATCCAGCTCGACCCAATGGCGGGCCGCATCGGTGGCGCAGCCGGCCAGGGCCAGCAGCGGGAGCATCAGCAGCGAACGCAACAGCGACATCGTCAGGATCCTTCGAAAGGGTCAGAGCACGACCGGCGGCTCGCCGCCGACGATCACCACATCGGCGCGACGGCGCGCGAACAGGCCCACGCAGACCACGCCCGGCAGCTGGTTGAGCTCGCGCTCCAGCTTTTCCGGATCGGTGATCTGCAGGTTGTGGATGTCCAGGATCTGGTTGCCGTTGTCGGTGACCACGCCTTCGCGCCAGGTCGGCTGGCCGCCGGTCATGTCGCGGATCTGGCGGGCGACCAGGCTGCGCGCCATCGGGATCACTTCCACCGGCAGCGGGAATTTGCCCAGCACCGGCACCTGCTTGCTCGGGTCGACGATGCAGATGAAGCGCTCGCTGGCCTCGGCGATGATCTTCTCGCGGGTCAGCGCGGCACCGCCGCCCTTGATCAGGCACTTGTTGGCGTCGCACTCGTCGGCGCCGTCCACGTACAGCGACAGGTTGCCGCTGTGGTTCAGCTCGATCACCTCGATGCCGTGCTGCTTCAGGCGCGCGGTGCTCTGCTCGGAGCTGGACACGGCGCCCTTGATGCGGTGCTGGATGCGGGCCAGGGCATCGATGAAATAGGCCACGGTGGAACCGGTGCCGACACCGACGATCATGCCGTCTTCTACGTACTCGATGGCTTTCTCGGCGGCCAGGCGCTTGGCTTCGGACATGGGAGAACTCTCAGGCAGGGAATCAGGATTTCTTTTCCAGCGACAGCAGCAGCTTCCACTGCGCGGCGGTCACCGGGAACACCGACAGGCGGTTGCCCTTGGCAACCAGCGGGAAGCCTTCACCGAGCGCTTCGGCGTGCAGCTTGATCTCGTCCAGCGCGATCACCTGCTTGAGCTTGCGGTCGAAACCCACGTCCACCAGCATCCAGCGCGGGTTCTCGCGCGTGCTCTTGGGGTCGTGGTAGTCGGATTTCGGATCGAACTGGGTGTCGTCCGGGTAGGCCGTGCTGGCCACCGTGGCCAGGCCGACGATGCCCGGCACCTTGGTGTTGGAGTGGTAGAACAGGATGCCGTCGCCCACCTGCATGCCATCGCGCATGAAGTTGCGCGCCTGGTAGTTGCGCACCCCGTTCCAGGGTTCGACCTTGACCTTGGCCAGGTCATCGATGGAGAAGGCGTCCGGTTCGGACTTCATCAGCCAGTAGCGCTTGCGGGCGGTCATGCGTTCACGGGGGCAGCGGAGGGGAACAGGGTGCCGTCTTCGGTGCAGATCGCATCCACCGGCACGTCCCACGACGCCACCGGCAAGGACTCGACCTGCTGCACCGCGAATGCAGCACCGACCAGCCAGGGCGGCGCCGGCCGGTCGTGGCGGAAGGCGAAGCTGCGATCATACCAGCCGCCCCCCATGCCCAGCCGCCGGCAGTGCGTGTCGAAACCCACCAGCGGGGTCACTACCAGCGCCATCTGCGCCGGTTCCAGGGTGTCTTCCACCGCCACGTCCGGCTCGGGAATGCCATAGCGGTTGCTGGTCAGCGGCTGCCCGGGGCGCCACGGTGCGAAGCGCAGCACGTCGCCCGCCAGTACCGGCAGGCAGTAGGTGAGGCCTTCGGGCAGCTGCAGCTGCCAGCGGTGCAGGGCGATTTCGCCATCCAGCGCCCAGTAGCCGGCCACGGCGCCTTCGCGTGGGGCGAACGGCAGGGCGAGCAGGGCATCGGCAAGCGATTCGGCGGCGGCGATGCGCTCAGCGGCGGAAAGGTCGCGGCGGCGTTGCCGCAGGTCGTGGCGCAGGGCCTGGCGCGGGTCGGTCATGGCAGCGTGCGGCAAGGATCAGCCGTCATTGTGCCGGAAAGAACAAGGGCGACGCCCGAAGACGCCGCCCTTGCTGGAATATTGCATTCTCCGCAATGTCGATGCATGCGAAACGACCTTGAACCCGGGGGCTCAAGTGGGAACGCTGGAGCACCATCGGGCTTCCCGCTACAAGGCGGACCTGCACTCCCGGCGCTGTCGCGCTCCCGGTGTCGTTCTTAAGGGACAAGGCGAATGTTTGCACATGCCGTCGAGTACCGCAGAGAACGCGTGGCCATTATAGCCAGCACGCAGGATCTGGATAGGCCGTTCGTCGGCAACAGTCCGTGCCAATTCAGATATGAGAAAAGGGGACGGAGGGGATTAAGGCGTTTCCGGCACGGAAGGGGCGAATGCGCCTTAATTCCCTCCGTCCCTTTTTTCTACGGGGTGCCGTCGATGGCGCGGTCCAGGCGCCGGTTCAGATCGGCCAGCGTCTGCTGCAAGGCCACCGCTTGGCGGGCGTTTTCGTCGCGCAGCAGCTGCAGTTCGTGGGCCAGGTTCAACGCGGCCAGCACGGCGACGCGATCGACCGCGGCCATGCGGTTGCTGCCGCGGATCTCGCGCATGCGCGCATCCAGCAGGCGCGCGGCGGCCATCAGGCTGTCGCGTTCATCGCCGCCGACGCCCACGGTGTATTCACGATCGAGGATGCGGACACTGACCGGTTCGGCGCTCATGTGTGCTGCTCCAGGGATTTGAGCCGGCTGATCATTGCTTCCACCCGCGAACGTGCCTGCTCATTCTTGGCCAGCAGCGTCGAGCGCTCGGCCACCAGCTGTTCCTGCTGGTGGCGCAGGCTGCGGTTCTCCTCGGCCAGGCGCTGGTTGCGTTCAAGCAACGCTTCCACGCGGGCGGCGAAGTCCTGCAGCTGGGCAAGGGGATCAGCGGGTTCCATACGGGCACGATAGGCAAGCCGGGTAAGGGCGGTCAAGCGTTGTCGCAGCAAGGCTGGACGGCTGCGGAGAGGATGCCGTCGGGTTGCTACACTACGGGGTCTCACGGGCGCGCGCGTGCGCGCCCCGGGTTTCCTTTCCGAACGAGCCGCACGATGACCGAACTTCCCTCCGTCGACGACGTTACCCGCGCCAGCCAGGAACTGGGCCTGGGCGCCACCGCTGCCGAGCTGCACGGCGCGCTGTGTGGCTGGCTGGCCGCCGGCGGCGCCCCCGGCAACGACTGGCCGGCGCGCGTGCTGGCCGACGACAACCTGGCCCCGGTGGCTGCCGACAGCGTGCTGGCGCAGCTGCTGCAGGTCACCATCAAGCAGCTGGAAGACCGTGACTTCGCCTTCGAACTGCTGCTGACCGACAACGATGACGTGTCCGCGCAGGCCGATGCCATGTTCAGCTGGACCCGCTCGTTCCTGGGCGGCTTCGGTCTGGGTAGTGGTGGCAACCGGCCAGCCCTGTCCGAAGAGGGCGAGGAAGCGCTGACCGACATGGCCAGCCTGGCCCGCGCCTCCAGCGAGGATTTCGAGGCCGGCGGCGATGATGACGACGAAGCCCTGTCGGAGATCGAGGAATTCATCCGCGTGGCGGTGCTGCTGCTTCACGGTGACGTGGTGCTGGCCTCGCGCCATCGGCAGCGCCTGAACTGATGGACATCAAGCAGCGCACCGGCATCGCGGCCGGCGAATACAAGCGTCGCCGCCGCCAGCTGATGGACATGGCCGGCGAGGACGCGATCCTGGTACTGCCGGCCGCAGCCGAGAAGGTGCGCAGCCTCGACACCCATTACCCGTTCCGCCAGGATTCGGACTTCCAGTACCTGAGCGGTTTCCCGGAGCCGGAAGCGGTGCTGGTACTGATCCCGGGCCGCCGCCACGGCGAGGCCATCCTGTTCTGCCGCGAGCGCGATGCCGAGCGCGAAGCCTGGGACGGCAGCCGCGCCGGCCAGGAAGGCGCGGTATCGCAGTACGGTATGGACGATGCCTACCCGATCGACGATCTGGACGACATCCTGCCGGGCCTGCTGGAAGGCCGTTCGCGCGTCTACTACCACTTCGGCCGCGACGCGGATTTCGACCTGAAGCTGATCGGCTGGGTCAACCGCGTGCGTTCGCAGGTGCGCCACGGCGCGCAGCCCCCGCACGAGTTCCTGGAGTTGGGCCACCTGCTGCACGAGCAGCGCCTGTTCAAGTCCGGCGCCGAAGTGGCGTTGATGCACCACGCCGCGCAGATCAGCGTGCGTGCGCATCTGGCGGCGATGAAGGCTGCCAGGGCGGGTATCCACGAGTACGAACTGCAGGCCGAACTGGAACGCGTGTTCCGTGCCAGCGACGCTGTGCCGGCCTACTGCAGCATCGTCGGTGCCGGTCGCAACGGCTGCATCCTGCATTACCGCGACAACAACGCGCGTTCGCGCGATGGCGAGCTGGTGTTGATCGACGCCGGTGCCGAATACCGCGGCTATGCCAGCGACATCACCCGCACCTTCCCGGTGAATGGCCGCTTCAGTGCCGAGCAGCGTGCGCTGCACGACCTGGTCGGCGATGCGCAGGCCGCCGCGTTGGCCCAGGCCAAGCCGGGTGTACCGTACGAGGCCGGCCACCTCGCCGCAGTGCAGACCCTGACCGAGGGCCTGCTGCGGCTGGGCCTGCTGAAGGGCACGCTGGAAAAGAACCTGTCCGAAGGCCTGTACCAGCGCTTCTACCGGCACAAGACCGGGCACTGGATCGGCATGGACGTGCACGACGTGGGCGACTACCGCCTGGCGGGCGATTCGCGCCTGCTGGAGCCGGGCATGGCGTTCACCATCGAGCCGGGGCTGTACATCGGCGTGGACGACACGACGGTGGAGCCGCGCTGGCGCGGCATCGGCATCCGCACCGAGGATGATGTGCTGATCACCGATGACGGCCATCGCGTCCTGACCGAAGGCCTGGCGCGAAGCGCCGACGAGATCGAAGCGGTGATGGCGGGGTAAGGGGGGTCGGCAGGGCTTGCAGCCCTGCACCCGCAGAGGCAACAGCAACAGCAACAGCGGGCTATCCGTGGGATGGCGGGGCACTGTGGGTTTGCGGGGACGCCGTGAATCCATCCCTGGAGGCTTGGTCGCCGCATCCATGCGGCTCACACCCCGCAAACCCACAGTACCCCGCCTTCGACAGGTTCACGGGGCTGTTGGTGGGTGCCGACCGTTGGTCGGCACATCTGTCAGACATCGAATGAATCATCCACGCATGGCGTGGATCTACTGGCAATTGCGGCTGTTGGCACGCGCGGCTGTTGGTAGGTGTCGACCTTGGTCGGCACAGAGCGAGCGCAGCGAGCGACCCGCTTTTGCTTTTCTTTATTTCTTTTCCGTGGTTGGACGCGGCAGGAAACTGTCAAGGGCTGGGCGGGGGGGGGGTGGGGGGGCGGGGGGGGCCGGCGGGGTGGGTTTGCAGGACCGTTGGCGCCATGGATGGCGCCATCGAGCCCCCATGGATGGGTTTACGGCGTGTCCTGCAAACCCACCCCGCCCGGCCAAGCGCGGCTTTTGATTCAACGGGCAACCACGAGGGGCTCAGCCGTTGGCCGCCGCAAACGCCGGCCGCGTCAGGTTGTCCGCTTCGCCCTCGGTGCACAGCACTTCGTCTTCGATGCGGATACCGCCATACGGACGGAAGAAGTCCACGCGGTCCCAGTTGATCGCATCGCCATGGCCGGCGTCCTTCACTTCATTCAACAGCATGTCGATGAAGTACAGGCCCGGTTCGATGGTCACCACCATGCCCGGTTCCAGCACGCGGGTCAGGCGCAGGTACGGATGGCCGGCCGGGCGCTCGATGCGGCCACCTTCGTCACTGGCCGCGAACCCCGCCACGTCGTGCACCTGCAGGCCGATCAGGTGGCCGATGCCGTGCGGGAAGAACGCGGCGCTGACGCCGGTCTCCAACGCGGTCTGCGGCGACACCTTGATCACGCCGAAGTCCTTCAGCACGCCCATCAGTGAAAGATGCGCGTCCACGTGCAGCTGCTTGTAGTCAAAGCCCGGCCGCACCGCCGCGCACATCTGCTGCTGGGCAGCGTCGACGGCGGCGATCATCGCCGCGAACTCGTCGTGGCCCTGCGCGGCGTAGGTGCGGGTGATGTCGCTGGCGTAGCCGTAGGCGCTGGCACCGGCATCGATCAGGAAGCTGCGCAGCGGCTGCGGCGCCTTGCGGCCCAGCTCGGTGTAATGCAGCACGGCGGCGTGTTCGTTCAACGCCACGATGTTGCCGTACGGCAGCTCGTTGGCGTCCTGGCCAACGGCCTGGCAGTACGCCATGTGGATGCTGAACTCGTCGGCGCCATTGCGGAACGCGGCCTCGGCAGCACGGTGGCCGCGTACGCCCAGCACCTGCGCCTGGCGCATCAGCGCGATCTCATACGGCGTCTTGCTGCCGCGGTGCCATTCCAGGTAATTCACCACCGGCGCCGGGTTGTTCGGCACGTAGTTGCCCAGCGCGCTCTGCGGCTCGCCGAGGATGGCGCAGCGCGCCGGGTCGGCCGGCAGCAGGGCCAGCGCCTCTTCGGGCTTGCGGATGATGTGGATGTCGAAGTGCTCCACCCACCAGCCGCTGGGGGCGTCCGGCACCACGTGCCAGTAGTCGAAGGGCTGGTGGAAGATCACGGCCGGGCGCTTGCCCGGGGTGAACACGATCCAGCTGTTGGGCACGCGGGTCAGCGGCAGCCAAGCCTTGAACTGCGGATTGACCGCATATGGGTAGTCGCGGTCGTCGAACACCTGGTAGTGCAGGGTGCCGCTGGGCACCACCAGGTGATCGAAGCCACCGCGGGCCAGCGCCTGTTCGGCACGTCGGCACAGCACGGCCAGGTGGTCGGAATACAGGGCGCCGGGGTCTTGCTGGATCATTGCGGTGGCTCGACACGGAAAACGGCCCTAGATTCTGCCGCATACCGCGAAAAACCGCTGTGCCGGAACCGGCACTCAGGCCGTCGAAACCGGTCCCTCGTCGCTGTCCTCGCCCACCCACTGCCGCAGCAGCTGCCGATGCTCGCGTGACAGGGTGAGGAAGCGGAAGCCGGTCCAGCTCTGCCCGGGAACGTGCGCGGGCTCGCTCCACAGCAGATGCACGCCCACATCGATGTCCTGCTGGCGGCCGTCACCCAGTGGCAGCGGGAAGCGCAGCTGGTACAGCGCATCCTCGCGCAGCGGCACGCTGGCCAGCATCAGCATGCCGGTTTCGGAGACATTGCCGAGGCGCCCGACCACGCACTCGCGCATCTGGTCGGTGACCGGCACCAGGTCCGAGACCTGGCGGCGCGGCGCGCGGCGGGTGTCCTGCGGCGGTACGGCTTTCATGCGGGGGTCTCCTGTGCGCGGCCCGTGGCCAGTGCACGCAGTGCACCGAGGCTGGCTTCCCATGCACGGTCGACCAGCCGGCCCTTGTCTTCGGTGACCAGCTGCGCGCGCCCGGCACTGATCTGCCGTGCCAGCGTATCCAGGTCGGTATCGGTGATCTTCTGCCCGCGCGCATTGACGAACAACGCGTGGCCGGTCAGCAGGCTGTACCAGGACAGGCGCTGGCGGCGCAGCGTGCCATCGCCCGTGTCGATGTCGAACCAACTGCCGAACGGCAGCGTGGACAGCTGCTGGTAGGCCACTTCTTCAGCACTGCTGCGCGGTGTGGCAGGTGCGGTGCCACTGTTCGTGCCGGCGTGCTCGCCCAAGCGCGCACGTGCCTTCAGGCGTGCGCTGAGCTCGGTACGCGAGGTGCTTTCATCCTCGCCGCCGGGCGTGGCCAGCCTGCGCGCGACGGCGGCGGCTTCCTCGGCGTGGTAGCCGACCTGCAGCAGTGCGGCCTCCACGTCCGCTGCCAGCGCGGTATCGGTGCCGCCAGGGGCGTCGATGGCCTGTGCGGTGATGGCGGCGATGCGCTCGGTCTGCTGCAGGCGTTCCTGCCACTGTGGCGAATCGTCACCATGGCGCAGGCGGGTGAGGGTCAGTGCATCGGCCCAGGCCTGGCGCAACAGGGTCTGCACGAAGCGCGGCGGCGACTGCGTGTCGCAGCACTGGTCGATCTGTGCGGTGGCCTGGCGACGGGCCAGTTCCAATCGTTCCTTGCCGCGCGCGGCTTCCACATGGCGGCGCTCGGCCAGTTCGGCACGATGGGCCGCCGCGCGCTGGTGCTGCTGCACGTCTTCGTTGGCGGCGGCAAAGGCCTCCGGCGCACGCGCATCCTGCCCCAGCAGGCCCTGCACGCTCTGCGCCATGCGCTGCAGCAGCTGTGGGTCCACATCGTCATCGCCCAGCCAGTTGGCGCCGACTTCGGCGATCTGGTTGAGCAGCTCACGCGCGGGGTGTTCGTCGCGCACGAAGAAGCCCGGGTCGGCCATGGCCGCGCGTGCCAAGGGCACCTGCAGGCGCGCCAGCAGGGCGGCCGGCACTGGATCCGGACGCTGCTGCTGTTGCACCTGCTGCATCAGCATGCGCAGCAGGTCGAGGTTGTCACGGTCGTGACTGCCCAGCTGGGCCTGCGCACCATGCTCGCTGCGCAGCTGCGCGACCACGGCAGCCTGCAGGTCGGCCACTCCGGTTGCGGCACTGGACTGGGCCTGCAGGCGCGCGAGGACCGCGTCGACTGCCGCGCTGGGCACCGCGCCGCTGTCCGCCGGGGCAGGGCTGGCGTGCCGTGCCTGCTGCAGCAGTTCATGCAATGCACCGCCGGTGGACGTGGTTACGCCCGGCGTGGCGGGGCCGGTTGCGCCGCCCCCGTGGAAGGCGTCCTGTACCAGGCTGGACCAGGAGCCGGCCGGTGCCGAACCGTTCCAGCCGGTCAGGGGGGCTGCGGCGCGCTTGGCCGGCTGCGTGGTGCGGCCGCCCCCCACCGACTGGGTGATGATCCGCCGCGTGCTCGACGAGCGTGCCAGGTAGGGGGTGTAGACCAGCCCCGGCAATACGCCGGACTGGGCCAGCAGGGCATTGGCACGGTCAAGGATATCGCCCAGCCGTTCCAGCACCTGCCGTTCGAAACTGCGATACAGCGCCAGCTGTACCTCGACGCTCAGCGCGTCCTGTTCGGCAATCCGGCGCACCATCGCGCACAGTGCCTGCGGTGCCAGCGGCAGGGTGTCGGCCTCGAAGGCCGGCGCCGCCGCCAGTACGCCCAGGCGTTGGCCCAGCAGGTTCAGTGTGTTGGTTGAACGCAGGGTCTCGCGCCGCACCATCTCGGTCAGCAGCAGGTCGCGATCCACTTCATGCTCATCAACCAGCGACAGCCCGAGCATGCCCGGCAGCGCGGGCGGCGTAGCACTGGTGCTGACACCGCTGGCCGGTTCGCGCAGCCGTGCGAGGGCATCGGCCACGGCATCGAGCATACGGTCGGCGAAGTGGCCGGCGAAGGCGTGCAGCTGTCCACGCTGGGCCATCAGCTCGGCCTGCTGCTGCGGATTACGTGCGCGGTCGGCGTCGTGCAGCAGGGTCTGCTCCAACGCCTCCACCGTCAGGATCAGGGGCGCGGCCAGCGTCTGCCGGCACAGGCCGATCAGCGCGCCCAACAGCTCACGTACCCGCGGTGGCAGGTCGCTGGCGGCCAGTCGGTTCTTGTCGGCAGGAGTGATGGAAAAGACGGCTGACATCGGCAGGCGGTACCCGGATTCCCGCGGATCGATCTGGTGAATCTACCGTGTCGGCCGCTGTCGGCGCTACTTTAGGGTGGATGTGCCTTCCGTTCGCCAGGCATGGCCCTCTGTCACGCGAGATCAATCTTCCAGGAACAGGCTCACCACATCGTTGGTGAAGCGGCGGCCCAGCTCGGTCGGCTGCACATGGCCATCCGTCACGTCCAGCCAGCCGCGCTGCACGGCCTCGGCCAGCGGTGCGTCCAGTACGCTGCGCGGCAGGCCGGTGCGCGACTCGAAATCGCGCAGGCCGAAACCTTCGTGCAGGCGCAGCAGATTCAGCATGTACTCGAACGGCAGGCGCTCGGGCGCGATCACATCGTCACCACCGAACGAGGCCGGGGTACCCGCGCTGTCCAGGTAGGCCTGCGGATGCTTCAGCTTCCAGCGGCGCAGCACGTGTTCTTCGGCGCCTGAACTGATCTTGCCGTGCGCACCGGCACCGATGCCCAGGTAATCGCCGAAGCGCCAGTAGTTCAGGTTGTGTGCGCTCTGCCGGCCGGGGCGCGCATAGGCGCTGACTTCGTACTGGCCGAAACCGGCCTGCGCGAGCAGTGCCTGGCAGTGTTCCTGCATGTCCCAGGCGTTGTCTTCATCGGGAATGCCCTGCGGCGGCCGCGCGAAGAACACCGTGTTCGGTTCCAGGGTCAGCTGGTAGTGCGAGATGTGCGCCGGCTGCAGTGCGAACGCGCGTTCCAGATCGGCCTCGGCGCCGGCCAGGGTCTGTTCCGGCAGCGCGTACATCAGGTCGATGTTGAAGTTGTCGTAGCCCGCGTCCTGCGCCATTTTCACCGCGCGCTCGGCTTCGCCACTGTCGTGGATACGGCCCAGGCGCTTGAGCATCGCGTCGTCAAAACTCTGGATGCCGAAGCTGAGGCGGTTCACGCCGGCCGCGCGATAGCGGTCGAAGCGACCGTGCTCGGCGGTGCCCGGGTTGGTCTCCAGGGTGATCTCGGCATTGGGCGCGAAACGCAGGCGCGCGCTGGCCTGCTGCAGGAAGCGGTCGATCGCTTCCGGCGGGAACAGGCTGGGCGTGCCGCCACCGAAGAACACGCTGTGCACCACCCGGCCCCAGACCAGCGGCAGGTCCTGGTCCAGGTCACGCAGCAGCGCGTCGATGTAGGCATCGAACGGCAGTTCGCCCTTGGCCTGGTGCGAATTGAAATCGCAGTACGGGCACTTGCGCACGCACCACGGCAGGTGCACGTACAGCGACAGCGGTGGCGGCACCAGCCGCGGCGGGCTGTCGTGGTCAGCGGAGCAGGCTTCGCCGGGCAGGTGGTTGCAGTGGTCGTGGGCGTGCGGCATGGGCTTCTTCGGTAGTGCCGGCCGCTGGCCGGCTTCCCTGGTTCGATCGGGTGGCGTCAGTACAGCGTCGCCAGCTGTTGCTTGAGCTGCTGCAGGGCGAGGGCGCGGTGGCTGATGGCGTTCTTCAGCGCCGGCTCCATTTCCGCGGCGGTCAGGCCGTGGGTGGTGTCCAGGAATACCGGGTTGTAGCCGAAACCATTCGTGCCGCGCAGCTCGCGGATGATCTGGCCCTCCCAACGGCCTTCGCAGATCAGCGGCTGCGGGTCGGTGGCGTGGCGCAGCAGCACGATCACCGCATAGAAGCGGGCGCTGCGCTGGCCGTCGGGAACATCGGCCATCGCGTCCAGCAGCTTGGCGTTGTTGGCCGCCGCGTTGGTCGGGTGACCGGCATAGCGCGCGCTGTACAGGCCCGGCGCACCGCCGAGGGCATCGACGATCAGGCCCGAATCATCGGCCAGCGCCGGCAGGCCGGTTGCTTCGCAGGCGGCGCGCGCCTTCAGCAGCGCGTTCTCGACGAAGGTCAGGCCGGTCTCTTCCACGTCACCCAGGCCCAGCTCAGCGGCCGAGGTGATCTGCAGCGGCAGGTCGGCGAGGATCTCCTGCATCTCCACCAGCTTGCCGGCGTTGTGGCTGGCCAGTACCAGTTTCTTCATTGACGGGGCTCCAGCAGGTCCCAGGTGTTGCCATACAGATCGCGGAACACCGCAACCGTTGCATAGGGTTCTTCGCGCGGCGCTTCCAGGAACTCGACGCCGGCGGCCTGCATCGCCGCGTGGTCGCGGTGGAAGTCGTCGGTGTTGAGGAAGAAGGCGACGCGGCCACCGGTCTGGTTGCCGATGCGGCTGCGCTGCGCCTCGTCGCTGGCACGGGCCAGCAGCAGCGCGGCGGCGCTGCCGTCGGTCGGGCCGACCACCACCCAGCGCTTGTGGCCCTGGTCGATGTCCTCCAACAGTGCGAAGCCGAGCTTGCCGGTGTACCAAGCGATGGCTTCGTCGTAATCGGCCACCACCAGGGTGGTCAGGGCAAGGCGCCGGTTCATGCCGACAGCGCTGCCTGCTGCGCGGCCAGCAGCTCGCGCACGCCCTTTTCGGCCAGGCCCAGCAGCGCGTCCAGCTCGTCGCGACGGAACGCATGGCCTTCGGCGGTGCCCTGCAGCTCGATGAAGCCGCCACCGTCGTTCATCACCACGTTCATGTCGGTGTCGCAGTCGCTGTCTTCGGCGTAGTCCAGGTCCAGCACCGGGGTGCCGCGGTAGACGCCCACCGACACGGCGGCCACTGCGCCCAGGATCGGGTTGCGCTTGATGTCGCCGCGCTTCATCAGCACGTTCACTGCATCGACCAGGGCCACGTAGGCGCCGGTGATGGCGGCGGTGCGGGTGCCGCCGTCTGCCTGCAGCACGTCGCAGTCGAGGGTGATGGTGCGTTCGCCCAGCGCGTTGCGGTCCACGCACGCGCGCAGGCTGCGGCCGATCAGGCGCTGGATCTCCAGTGTGCGGCCGCCCTGCTTGCCACGGGCCGCTTCACGGTCGCTGCGGGTGTGGGTGGCGCGCGGCAGCATGCCGTACTCGGCGGTGACCCAGCCTTCGCCCTTGCCGCGCAGGAAGCCCGGCACGCGGTTCTCGACGCTGGCGGTGCACAGCACGCGGGTTTCACCGAAGCACACCAGCACCGAACCTTCGGCGTGGCGGGTGAAGCCGCGTTGGATGACGACCGGGCGGAGCTGGTCGGGCTGGCGGCCGCTGGGGCGGGAATCGGACATGGTGCGGGTTCCGTAATGGCGAGGGAGTACGCCGCCACGCCCGCGGCCTTCACGGGGCGGGCAAGGGGGCTCTGGTGAGGGCGCTAGGGTACCATTCCCCCTTTGCACGCACCGGACACAATCCATGATTCGAAGCATGACCGCCTATGCCGGCGGCGAGCGGGTCACCCCGTGGGGCACGCTGGGTTGCGAGCTGCGCTCGGTCAACCACCGCTTCCTGGAGGTCGGCACCCGCCTGCCCGAGGAACTGCGGGCGCTCGAACCGCAGCTGCGCGAGCGCATCGCCGCACGCCTGAGCCGTGGCAAGCTGGATCTGGTGATGCGCCTGCGCGCGCCGGAGGCGGCGGCCAACCTGCAGGTGGACGAGGCCCTGCTGGGCCAGCTGGGCCGCCTGGCCCACCGCCTGACCTCCGATTTCCCCAACCTGCAGGTCAGCTTCACCGACCTGCTGCAGCTGCCGGGCGTGACCCGCGGCGAGGCCACCGATGCCGCCGCGCTGCAGGTCGAGGCACTGGCCCTGCTGGACCAGGTGCTGGACGGCTTCGTCGAGGCCCGTGAGCGTGAAGGTGGCAAGTTGTCCGCGGCCATCAGCGAGCGCGTGGACGGCATCGAACGCATCGCCACCGAAGTCCGCACGCTGATTCCGGCCATTCGCGACGGCCAGCGTGCCAAGCTGGCCGCACGCCTGGCCGACCTGCCGCACCCGGTCGATCCCGGCCGCGCCGAGCAGGAACTGGTGCTGTGGCTGCAGAAGCTGGACGTGGATGAAGAGCTGGACCGTCTTGGCAGCCACATCGTCGAGATCCGCCGCGTGCTCAAGCAGCGTGAGCCGGTCGGCCGCCGCCTGGACTTCCTGCTGCAGGAGTTCAACCGCGAAGCCAACACGCTGGGCTCGAAGTCGGTGGACAGCCGCACGTCCAATGCCGCGGTGGAGCTGAAGGTGCTGATCGACCAGATCCGCGAACAGGTGCAGAACATCGAGTGATGCTGCACCCGGCGAAACGACAAGGGCGCCTTTGGGCGCCCTTGTCGTTTCCGCGCATCAGCGCACGCTGACGCCCGGCGCTCCTTCGCCCAAGCGCCCCACCACGGCCGCCTGGACGAACCCTGCGTCGTGGAAACAGGCCAGCACCGCATCCACCGCTTCCGGGGCACAGGACACCAGCAGGCCGCCACTGGTCTGCGGATCTGTCAGCAGCGGCTGCCAATGTGCTGGCAAGCCCTCGGCGAAGCGCACCTCGGTGCCATAGGAAGCCCAGTTGCGGTGGGAGGCGCCGGTCACGCAGCCACGCTGCAGCAGCTCCAGTGCCTGTGGCAGCAGCGGCACCTGTGCACTGTCCACCTCGGCGGCAACGCCACTGGCACGGCACACTTCCAGCAGGTGGCCGAGCAGGCCGAAGCCGGTGACGTCGGTCATCGCATGCACGCCGTCCAGCGCGGCCAGCGGCACGCCCACGGTGTTAAGTCGGGTGGTCGACTCGATCATCTGCCGGTAGCCGTCGGCGTCCAGCACTTCTTTTTTCAGTGCTGACGAATACACGCCCACGCCCAGCGGCTTGCCCAGCACCAGCACATCGCCGGCGCGGGCATCGGCATTGCGCTTGAGCCGCTGCGGATCGAGCACGCCGATCGCGGCCAGGCCGTAGATGGGTTCCACCGAATCGATGCTGTGGCCGCCGGCCACCACGATGCCGGCATCGGCGCAGGCGCGTTCGCCACCTTGAAGGATTCCGCGGATGGTGTCCTGCGGCAGGCTGTTGATCGGCATGCCGACGATGGCCAGTGCGAACAGCGGGCGCGCGCCCATCGCATACAGGTCCGACAGCGCGTTGGTGGCGGCGATGCGGCCGAAGTCGAATGGATCGTCGACGATCGGCATGAAGAAATCAGTGGTGGCGACAATCGCCTGGCGGTCATCAAGGCGGTACACCGCGGCGTCGTCGCTGGTCTCGCGACCAACCAGCAGCTCAGCCGGTGCCGGAAGCGCCGGCACGCCGCGCAGCAGTTCGGTCAGCACGCCCGGCGCGATCTTGCAGCCGCAGCCGCCGCCATGCGCGAGAGACGTCAGTCGTTGTGGGGCATCGGCCGTCGAAGGGGCGGGGGACTGCGCGTGCGTGGCCATGCCGACATCTCCTGCGGAAACACGAATGGCGGAAGGCAGCAGGAGTCGAACCTACCAGGGAACGATCGACGCCCCCTACTGGGTTTGAAGCCCAGCCGCATGCCCGGATGCGCATGCCTTCCGAAAGTACGGCGGTAGCGGTGGGCTCAGTCGCGGACTGCGTTCCACTGCAGGTCGCCACGCGGCCGATGCTGGTCACCGACGCGTCGAGTGTAGCCAACGCGATTGAAGAACTCCAAGATCTGGATGCTGCGTTTGCGGCCCAGGCCGATGGCATCGCGGAAGGCCGCCGCATCCACCGTGCCGCTGGCCTGTGACAGCTGCGCGACGATCGTGGCCAGCTCGGCGATGCGCGCCGGTGCGTAGAACAGGTCCGGCACCACCTGGAACAGTTCGCCACGTGCGGCGGCGCGGCGCAGGACGGCGCGGACCTCGTCTTCGGCCAGTCCGAAGTCGGCGGCCAGGGTGCGCACCCATGGCGGATCGAAACCGCCGTCATGCAGCTGCGGCAGCACACGTTCCAGCAGGAGGCGTTCGCGTTCCGGCGGCGCATGGTCATGGCCGGGCAGGCGCCACCAGGCGCCCACGCGTTGTACGCTGCCGTCGTCCAGCAGGTCCTGCAGCAGCGCATTCCAGAGGCTCACTGCAAGTGAGGGCAGGGTGCTGCGCTGCAGGCGCCCGCTGTCGACACCGGGTTCGTCGGGGCGTCGCTCATGCCAGCCGCGCAACGACGTGGTCACCTGCTCGCGCAAGGCCTGCCAGTGCGAGGCAAGGATGACCACCGTGTCTTCGCGGGTAGCGATGCGTTGCGCGTCCTTGGGTAGTTCGATCTGGTCGGCCGCGCGCCGGCAGTAGCGTTGCAGCGCGGCCATGGCAATGCCGAAGGGCGCCTGCTGCAACAGTGGGCCGATTCCCGCACCCGCGGCCAGTTGCTCCAGGGCTCCCAGCCACGCGAGCCGTGCCGGGCTGCGCCGGCGCCGCTGTGGCGGGTCCGGATCGAGCACGATGCCGCCGCCCAGCGTGTGGGAGGCCGCTGAATCGCGGGCGATGAAGCGATCGCCACACATCGCACAGACCGGTGCATCGAACACCAGCTGCACCAACTGCCCATCGCCTTGGTCCGGGTCCTCCAGCAGCACCACATGGGCCTGCCGGTGCATCGTGCCCCAGTGGATATGCAGCGGCGCCCAGTCGCGCAACGGTGCGGCCAACGCGGACAGCCGCAGCCGTACATCAACGCGGGTGGTGGCCAGCAGTGCGCGCGGGTCGGCGATCCAGTCGCCACGGCGGATGTCGTCACGGGCGATGGCTGCCAGGTTCAACGCGCAGCGCTGCCCGGCCATCGCGTGGTCGCTGGCCTGGTTCTGCGCGTGGATGCTGCGTATGCGTACTTCAGTGGCGGCCGGCATCAGCTGCAGATGCTCACCCACCAAGGCGATGCCGCCATGTACCGCGCCGGTCACCAGCGTGCCGTGGCCGGCCAGCGAGAACACGCGGTCCACCGGCATGCGGAACAGCTCGCTGCGCAGTTCGGCCTGGCGCGCGCTGGCGTCGTCCGCCGCCCACGCGTGCAGCTGGGTACGCAGTGCGCTGATGCCGGCATCGTCGGGTGCGGTGCTGTTGCAGGCGAACAGAGGAGAATCCTGCAACGGTGTCGCGGCCAGCAGCGCAGCGATCTCGATCTCGACCCGGGCGATGCGCGCTGCATCCACACGGTCGATTTTGGTCAGGGCCACCGCACCCCGGTTCACGCCCAGCAGTTGCAGGATGGCCAGATGCTCGCGGGTCTGTGGCATCACGCCGTCGTCGGCAGCGATCACCAGCAGGGCGACATCGATACCTGTGGCGCCGGCCACCATCGTATGCACGAAGCGCTCATGGCCCGGCACGTCGACGAAACCCAGTGTCGTCGCCGGGCCTTCAACGTCCCTGCTTTCCACCGGGACATAGGCATAGCCCAGTTCGATCGATATGCCGCGCGTACGCTCTTCCTGCAGGCGATCGGTTTCGATGCCGGTCAGTGCGCGCACCAGGCTGGTCTTGCCATGGTCGATATGCCCGGCGGTGCCGACGATCATGCCTGCAGCATGCTCCATTGGGCCAGGAAGACCGCTTCGTCGGCGGGTTCCAGGCAACGCAGGTCCAGCCACAACGCGTCATCGGCGATGCGGCCCAGCACCGGCCGCGGCAGCTGACGCAGGCGCTTGGCCAGGCGATCCAGTCCGCCACGGCGTGCGCTGGCAATGCGCAGTCCGGCACTGGCCAGCTGCGCCTGCGGCTGCGCGCCGCTGCCGATCTGGCTGTGCATCGACGCAGGCTCGAGGGTGTAGTCCGCCGCCAGCGAGGCACGCATCGGTTGCAGCAGGCGCTGGGCCTGTGCATCGATGTCGTCCTGCGTGCGCGACAGGGTGCGCAGGGTCGGCAGGCGCTGTGCCAGCAGCTCCGGTTCGCGATACAGGGCCAGCACCGCTTCCAGCGCGGCCAGTCCCATCTTGTCCATGCGCAGTGCCCGCTTCAGCGGGTTGCGGTTGATCCGTGCGATCAGGTCGGCGCGGCCGGCGATGATGCCGGCCTGAGGCCCGCCCAGCAGCTTGTCGCCACTGAACGAAACCAGATCGGCGCCGGCTGCCAGCGTTTCCTGCACGGTGGGCTCGTGCGGCAGGCCGAACGTGGCCAGATCGCACAGGCTGCCACTGCCCAGGTCCACCACCAGCGGCAGGCCATGTTCGTGCGCGATTGCCGCCATCGCCGCGGTGTCGACCTTGGCGGTGAAGCCGGTGATCGCGTAGTTGCTGGCGTGCACCTCCATCAGCAGTGCGGTGCGCGCGCCGATGGCGTTGGCGAAGTCAGCCGGATGGGTACGGTTGGTGGTGCCCACTTCCAGCAACCGCGCACCGGCGCTGCGCATCACGTCGGGAATGCGGAAGGCGCCACCGATCTCCACCAGTTCGCCGCGCGACACCACCACGTCGCGGCGGTTGGCCAGGCTGTTGAGCAGCAGCAGGACCGCCGCCGCATTGTTGTTGACCACGGTGGCGGCTTCAGCGCCGGTCAGTTCGCAGATCAATGCCTGCACCCGTGCATCGCGGTCGCCGCGACGACCACGGATGACGTCGAACTCCAGATCCACCGGCGCGGTCATCGCGCGGCTGACCGCGTGCACGGCGGCATCGGGCAGCAATGCGCGCCCGAGATTGGTGTGCAGTACGGTGCCGGTCAGATTGAACATCGGCTGCAGATCCAGCCGTGCATCGGCCGCCAGTGCGGACTCGATCGCCGCGACCAGCGCCGGATCGCCAACCGCTTCCTGCAGCTGCGCGGCCGAAAGCTGGCCGGCGCTGATACGGTCCCGCAGCACCTGCAGGTGCGAACGCAGCAGCTGGGTGATGCGGCTGCGGCCGTGGCCCTCGATCAGTGCTGCCAGGGCAGGCAGACGCAGCAACCGGTCCAGCGAGGGCAGCGCGGAAACCGATGCCGGGGTGGGGGGCGTGGCTGTCATCGCCTCACTCGCCGTCGGATTGCCACAGCAGCGGATTCTGGCTGGCGCGCGCATAACCTTCTTCGCCCAGCAGCAGGTCCAGCGCCAGCGTGCCGAGGTCATCGGCGACAGGTTCCAGTGAGGGATCCTTTTCCAGGTACAGGATCTTGCGGTAGCTGTGGCAGTGGTCGCAGGTCTCGGCACGGACCGCGCTCTCGCGCACCGCCTCGCCGCTGTCGCCATCCACATCGGCCAGGGCGCGGTAGGCGATGTCCTTGCCGGCGGTGCCACACTGGCTGCACTGCACGCGCACGTAGTGCCACTGGCAGGCGCAAAGCGAGCACGACAGGTAACGGTAGGACGCATAAGGTGGACGTGCCTGCACCACGCTGACCACCGGTAGCGAGCCGCACAACGGGCACAGGCCGGGTGCATCGGCCAGCGGTTTCAGGTCGGTGGGGCGGAAGCTGTCCGCCAGCACCGCCCAGTAGACCTGCAGTGCGTTCATCACCAGCAGCGCCGCGACCGCGTCCACCGATGGCGCATCATCACGCTCCAGCACGGCATGGGCCTGCGCCTCCAGCCAGGCATCGTCGGCCGCAGCGACGCGCTGCAACTCCTGGCGGGTTTCCGCCGGCAGCCCGGCTTCGTCGGCACAGTGCTGGCACAGCGTGCGCAGCCAGTCGCGCCAGCGTCCATCCAGGTGAAGTGTGTTGGCCGGCCGCAACGGCATGCCGGCACCGACCGCCGCACTCGACTGCTGCGCACGTGCCTGCGACTGCAGCGTCTCGCGTTGCTGTGGTGTCAGCTCGTCCAGCAGCGCCTGCTGTGCATCGGCCAACGCCGCCAACAGCTGCAGGTAGCCGCCGATGGCACTGTGCGCGGCCAGGCTGCGCAGGCGCGTCGCGCGCTCGGCGAACAGGGACGCGACATCGGGCAGGATGATGCGCGGAACATCGCGCGAGGCCAGCGTCTCGATCTCACCGGGTTCAAGGATGCGTTGCGCCATGCAGGGCCAGCCAGAAGAACCAGTCTCCATCCTCGCCGTTGTCGGCGCTGGCGTCCAGCGTGTTGCCGGCCATTTGAAAGGTTGGGGTCAGATCCGTTTTCCATAGGAAAACGGATCTGACCACATCGGCTGGTTGAAAGTGAATCCCGACCGTTGGCCGGGATTCGATCAGTGCCGACCAATGGTCGGCACCCACCATCAGATCGCAGGAAACTGTCGAAGGCGGGGTGGGTCCGGTTGCGGGGGCGTGAGCCGCATGGGTCGGGCGCATGCGCCCGACGGGTTGGGCAGGACGCCCAACCCCGGTCTTGCCGTGTGCGCAGGAAAGCGCACACGAGCAAGCGGCGACCGAGCTTACATGGACGTACTTGCAGCGTCCCCCGCAACCGGACCCACCCCGCCATCTCGCAGGAGACCTGCCTTCGGCGTTGACGTTGATCCGGCGGGTGCAGGGCCGCAGGCCCTGCCGCTACCCCTCTTCCCGGCGCCCGCGCAGGATGTCCCGGAACCACTGCCGGTGATGCTTGTACGCCCACCCGTAGGTCACCTTCCCCTGGGTCATCGCCCGCACCGACCCCTTGATCCAGATCGCCGCATAGATGTGCACCACGATCGCGCAGATCAGCACCCAGCCGAACAACGCGTGGGCAAGCACCGAGAAGCGGATCACCCCGATCGGGAAGAAGTGGCTGAAGTACTGCCGCCAGATCACGAAGCCGGTCAGCAGCAATGCCGACAGGCAACCGATGATGGCCCAGAACAGCAGTTTCTGGCCGGCATTGAAGCGACCCACCGGCGGCAGCTTCTCATCCTCGTTGCGCAGCACATCGCGCATCCCGCGCATCCACTTGCCATCGTCGGCGGTCGGCAGATTGTCGCGCCACATGCGGAACGCCAGCAGCGCAAAGCCCACCACCATGGCCAGGCCGATGAACGGATGCAGGATGCGGGTCCACGGGCCGCCGCCGAACAGCTGGGTCAGCGGGAACAGGGCAGGGTGGAACAACGCCAGCCCGGACAGCGCGGTCAGCACGAAGCAGATCGCCACGATCCAGTGGTTGATGCGGGTCGGCGCGCGGTAGCGGATGATCTGTCGCGGGTGCGGTGCGTACTTCATGGCCGCTGCTCCTCTTCGATCTGCTTCGCCTCGTGTTCGGCTTCCTCTTCTTCCTCGTCATTGACCGTGTTGCGGCCGATGCCGATGTAATGCAGGAAGCCGGCGAAGGCGGTGGCAGCGATCGCCAGCACGCCCAGCGGCTTGGCCACGCCCTTCCAGAGCTCCACCATCGGGCTGATGCGTGGGTCCTTGGGCAGGTCGGCGTACAGCTCGGGCTTGTCCACATGCTGCAGCACGTACATCACGTGGGTGCCACCCACGCCCTGCGGGTCGTACAGCCCGGCGTTCTCGTAGCCGCGTGATTTCAGGTCTTCCACGCGGCCGGCGGCATGTTCGGTCATCGCCTGCTTGCTGCCGAAGGTGATCGCGCCGGTCGGGCAGGTCTTCACGCAGGCCGGCTCCTGGCCAACCGCCACCCGGTCCGAACACAGCGTGCATTTGTAGGCCTTGTGGTCCTTCTTGGAAATGCGCGGCACGTCGAACGGGCAACCGGTCACGCAGTAACCGCAGCCGATGCAGTTTTCTTCCTGGAAGTCGACGATGCCGTTGGCGTACTGGATGATCGCGCCGGGCGATGGGCAGGCCTTCAGGCAGCCCGGGTCGCTGCAGTGCATGCAGCCTTCCTTGCGGATCAGCCACTCCAGCTTGCCCTTCTCGTCCTCGTACTCGCGGAACTTCATCACCGTCCACGACTGGTCGCTGAGGTCCGGCGGATTGTCATAGCTGCCAACGCAGCTGCCCACTTCGTCGCGCAGGTCGTTCCACTCCATGCACGCGACCTGGCAGGCCTTGCAGCCGATGCATTTGCTCACGTCGATCAGCTTGGCGACCTGGCCGGTGTGCGCACCGCGCGCTTCCGGCGAGGGCGTGGTGGTGGCCGAGCGGCGGATGATGTCCAGCGATTGCAGTGACATGGCGTGTCTCCTACACCTTCTCGACCTTGACCAGGATGCACTTCGATTCGGGCGTCTGCGAGTTGCCGTCACCGATGGCGTTGGTCAGCGTATTGGCGATGTAGCCGGGTTTGGCCGCACCGAGGAAACCCCAGTGGATCGGAATGCCCACCTGGTGCACGGTCTTTCCATCGATCTGCAGGGCCTTGATGCGCTTGGTCACCATCGCAACGGCTTCGATATGGCCGCGCTTGGAACTCACGCGCACGCGGCTGCCGTTGTTGATGCCCAGCTCGTCGGCCAGTGCAGCACCGATTTCGACGAACTGTTCGGGCTGGATGATGGCGTTGAGCTTGCCGTGCTTGGTCCAGAAGTGGAAATGCTCGGTCAGGCGGTAGGTCGTGGCCACGTGCGGGAACTCGTCCGGCGAACCGATCTGGGCACGGTCGCTGGCGAACACGCGCGCGGCCGGGTTGTTGAGCGTCTGCGCCTGGCCCGGGCTGAGCGGGTTGCTGCGCAGCGGAGTATCGAAGGGCTCGTAGTGCTCCGGGAACGGGCCTTCGGCCATGCCGGCCTTGGCGAAGAAGCGGGCGATGCCTTCGGGGTTCATGATGAACGGGCCCATGCCGCCGGCTGGGTCTTCGTCGGCCTTGAAGTCCGGCACGTCCACGCTGCCCCAGTTCTTCCCGTTCCAGGCCAGCAGGGTGCGCCGCGGATCGAACGGCTGCCCGGCCACGTCGCACGAAGCGCGGTTGTACATGACGCGCCGGTTGGCTGGCCACGCCCAGGCCCAGCCCAGCGTATTGCCGATGCCGGTCGGGTCGCTGTTGTCACGCCGTGCCATCATGTTGCCGGTCGGGCCCCAGGCACCGATGTAGATCCAGCAGCCGGAGGACGTACTGCCGTCGTCGCGCAGGTCGCTGAACGCGGCCAGCTGCTCGCCGGCCTTGCGCACCAGTTTGGTCGGGTCCTTCGGATCGAACACATCCACCAGCGCCTTGCCGTTGTATTCCATCGCCAGTTCTTCCGGCGTTGGTGCCTCGGGGTTGGAGTACTTCCAGGCCAGGTCGCGCACCGGGTCCCACCACGCACCGCCGTCCTTCTGGTACATCGCTTTGATGCGGTGGAACAGCTCGGACATGATCTCGATGTCGCTGCGCGCTTCGCCCGGCGGATTGGCACCCTTCCAGTGCCACTGCAGCCAGCGCGAGGAGTTCACCACCGCGCCGTTCTCCTCGGCGAAGGACGTGGTCGGCAGGCGGAACACCTCGGTCTGAATGGCGCTGGGATCGACATCGTTCAACGCGCCGTGGTTCTGCCAGAACGCAATGGTCTCGGTTTCCAGCGGGTCCATGCTGACCATGAACTTCAGCTTGGAGAACGCACTGATCAGCTTGCCCTTGTTCGGCGCCGAGGCCAGCGGGTTGAAACCCTGGCAGATGTAGCCGTGGATCTTGCCTTCGTTCATCAGCTCGTACGCCTGCAGCATGTCGTACGGCTTGTCGAGCTTGGGAAGGTAATCGAAACACCAGTTGTTGTCGGCGGTGGCGGCGTCGCCCCACCACGATTTCATCAGACTGACGTGGAACTTCGGGTAGTTCTGCCAGAACGACATCTGGTTGGCGCGCAGCGGTTTCTGCGTGCGCTTTGCGATGTAGGCGTCGTAGTCCTGCTCGTCCTGTTTCGGCAGCGTGAGGTAGCCGGGCAGCAGGTCGGACATCAGGCCGATGTCGGTCAGGCCCTGGATGTTGGAATGCCCGCGCAAGGCGTTCATGCCACCACCAGCTACGCCGATGTTGCCCAGCAGCAGCTGCACCATGGTGCCGGCACGCACGTTCTGCGCGCCGATCGAGTGCTGCGTCCACCCCAGCGCGTACAGGATGGTCATCGCCTTGTCCTTGCCGGCGGTGGACGCGATCATGTCCCAGATCTGACGGATGCTGTCGGCCGGCGTACCGCAGATGCGCTCGACCATCTCCACGGTGTAGCGCGCGTAGTGCTGCTTGAGCAGGGTGTAGACGCAGCGCGGGTCCTGCAGCGTCGGGTCGCTGCGCACGAAGCCATCGTCACCGTAGGCGTAGTCCCAACTGGAACGGTCGTAGCTGCGCTTCTCTTCGTTGTAGCCCGAATACAGGCCGTCCTTGAAGGCGAACTCGTCCTTCACCAGGAACGACATGTCGGTGTAGTTCAGCACGTACTCGTGCTGGATGCGGTCCTCGGTCAACAGGTAGTTGATCAGGCCGCCCAGGAACACGATGTCGGTACCGGTGCGGATCGGCGCGTACACGTCGGCCACCGCAGCCGAGCGGTTGAAGCGCGGATCGACCACGATCAGCCGGGCCTTGTTGTGTGCCTTGGCCTCGGTCACCCATTTGAACCCGCACGGGTGCGCCTCGGCGGCATTGCCACCCATGATCAGGATCAGGTCGGCATTCTTGATGTCGACCCAGTGATTCGTCATCGCACCACGGCCTAGCGTCGGGGCAAGACCTGCCACCGTCGGGCCGTGTCAGACACGTGCCTGGTTGTCGAATGCCAACATGCCAAGGGAGCGGACGACCTTGTGGGTCAGCACCGCGGTTTCATTGCTGGTGGCCGAGGCCGCCAGCATGCCGGTGGTCAGCCAGCGGTTGACCGTCTGCCCGGCTTCGTTCTTCTGCACGAAGTTGGCATCGCGGTCGTCCTTCATCAGCCGCGCGATGCGGTCCAGCGCATCGTCCCAGCTCAGGCGCTTCCACTCATTCGAGCCCGGCGCGCGGTACTCGGGGTAGAGCAGGCGCGACTTGCTGTGGATGATGTCGGCCAGGCCGGCACCCTTCGGGCACAGCGTGCCGCGGTTGACCGGATGGTCCGGGTCGCCTTCGATATGGAAGATGCTCGGCTCGGCGTTCTTGGCGCCATCGCCGAGGCTGTACATCAGGATGCCGCAGGCCACCGAACAGTAGGTACAGGTGTTGCGGGTCTCGGTCGCGCGGGTCAGCTTGTACTGCCTGACCTCCGCGAGCGCGATGCCGGGCGCGAAGCCCATCAGTGCCAGACTGGAGCCGACCAGGGTTGTCCCGGTCACTTTCAGGAACTGGCGGCGGCTCATCGATGGCATGCCGTTCTCCTGGGATGGCGGGGAGGCGCAGGCCTCCGGGCTGTCGTTGGGTACGGCCCGGTTATAGCACAGGCCCCCGCACGCCCATGTGGCACAAGGCCCGGCGCCTGCCGGGCGGGCGCGCAACGGGGCCGCTCTGGTAAAGTTGCGTGCCCGCACCCCGGGGAAGCGTCTGCCGGGCCTGGTTCCAGGATGTTCCGCGCAGCCCCCGCCATCCTGGCGCGATCCTCCGCGCCGGATCTGGAACACCGAGGAAAAATTTTGCGAAATCAACCCGTTGGATCCCCCGCATGAGCGCCCCGTCGAAGCCGTCGGACGCCGTTGCGCGCGGCACGCTGTACATCGTTGCCGCCCCGTCCGGCGCCGGCAAGAGCAGCATCGTCAACGCCACCCTGGCGCGCGACCCGCAGATCGCCCTGTCGATCTCCTTCACCTCGCGCGCGATGCGCCCCGGTGAAGTGAACGGCCAGCACTACCATTTCGTCTCTGCGGAGAAGTTCGAGGAAATGATCGCCGCCGGCGACTTCTTCGAGCATGCCTGGGTGCACGGCGACTGGAAGGGCACCGCCCGCCAGTCGGTGGAGCCGCAGCTGGCCGCCGGCCAGGACGTGCTGCTGGAAATCGACTGGCAGGGCGCGCAGCAGGTGCGCCAGCTGGTGCCGGGTACGGTCACCGTGTTCATCTTGCCGCCGTCCAAGCAGGCCCTGCAGGACCGCATGCGCAAGCGTGGCCAGGACAGCGAGGCGGTCATCGCCCAGCGCCTGGGCGCGGCCCGTGACGAGATGCTGCACTTCAACGAGTTCGATTACGTCATCGTCAACGAGGTGTTCGACACCGCCGTGGACGAGCTGTGCGCCATCTTCACCGCCAGCCGCCTGCGCCGGGAGGCCCAGAAGGTCCGCCACGCCGGCCTGATCCAGGCCCTGTTGACCCCTGATTCGGGCGCAACTGACTGATTCCAAAAGAATCGGGTGAGGGTTGGCTTGATTTTGTCCAGCCCCTGCCAGTACACTCCGTCCCCTTTCCCTCATTCGACTGAGCGGCCGACCGGTCGCCGGGAGCCCGTATGGCCCGCATCACCGTAGAAGATTGCCTGGAAGTCGTTAACAACCGTTTCGAACTGGTCATGATGGCTTCCAAGCGTGCCCGCCAGCTCGCCAACGGCGTGCAGGCCACGCTGGACAACAGCGAGACCGAGGACAAGCCGACCGTGCTGGCGCTGCGCGAAATCGCCGCCCGCAAGATCGACAACGCGCTCATCGACGAAGTCGAGAAGGCCGAGCGTGAGCGCGCCGAGCGCGAAGCGCTGGAGTGGGCCGCCGCCGAAGTGGTCGCCGACGAAGACATGTCCAAGAACGACGATTGATCGCATCGATCAACGTCATTGCTGGATCGCCGAACAGCCCGCCCAGTGCGGGCTGTTTCGCATTCAGGATTTGCCGTAAACGTCGCGCTGGAATAGGCTTCGGGCATGAACCCAGGCCCCACTGCCAAGGTCGCCGCAGCCCCCGCTGCCGCCGTACCCGACTACGTCCTCCAGCTTGAACGCGCCGCCCATTACCTGCCGCCGGAACAGCTGCCCCTGCTGCGCCGTGCCTGGGAAGTCGGAGCCGCCGCGCACGCTGGGCAGACGCGCAAGTCGGGCGAGCCCTATATCACCCATCCGGTGGCCGTGGCCCAGGTGCTGGCCGAGCTCGGCCTGGACGTGGAAGCGCTGATCGCCGCGATCCTGCACGACACCATCGAAGACACCCCGCTGACCCGTGAGGCGCTGGCCGCCGAGTTCGGCGAAGCCGTGGCCGAACTGGTCGACGGCGTGACCAAGCTGGACAAGCTGAAGTTCCGCGACCGCCAGGAAGCGGCCGCCGAGAGCTTCCGCAAGATGCTGCTGGCGATGTCGCGCGACCTGCGCGTGATCATGATCAAGCTGGCTGACCGCCTGCACAACATGCGCACGCTGGGCGCGCAGAGCCGCGAAGCGCGCGGCCGCATCGCCCGCGAGACGCTGGAGATCTACGCGCCCATCGCCCAGCGCCTGGGCATGAGCCTGGTCAAGAGCGAGCTGCAGAACCTGGGCTTCAAGGCGCTGTATCCGTGGCGCCACGCGATCCTGGAAAAGCACATCCGCAGCCAGCCGGTGGTACGCCGCGAAGCGCTGGCGCAGGTGGAAGTACAGCTGTCGCAGCGGCTGGCGAAGGAGGGCATCGAGCACCGCCTGGTCAGTCGCATCAAGACGCCGTGGAGCATCTACAACAAGATGCGCGACGAGAACAAATCCTTCGACCAGGTGATGGACGTGTTCGGCTTCCGCCTGGTCGTGCGCAGCGTGCCCAGCTGCTACCACGCGCTGGGTTCGGTGCATGCCACCTTCAAGCCGCTGGATGGCCGCTTCCGCGACTTCATCGCCATCCCCAAGGCCAACGGTTACCAGTCGCTGCACACGGTGCTGTTCGGGCCGTATGGCTCGCCGATCGAAGTGCAGATCCGTACCGAGGAAATGGACCTGATCGCCGAACGCGGCGTGGCCGCGCACTGGACCTACAAGTTCGGCGGCGATTCACCCAACAGCGCGCAGAGCCGTGCGCACGCCTGGATCGTCGAACTGATCGACTCGCAGCGTGCTGCTGGTTCCTCGCTGGAGTTCCTCGACAACGTCAAGGTCGACCTGTTCCCGGACGAGGTCTACCTGTTCACCCCGAAGGGCAAGATCCTGGCGCTGCCGCGCAACTCCACCGCGCTCGATTTCGCCTACGCCGTGCATACCGACGTCGGCAACATGGCCGTGGCTTCGCGCGTGGACAAGAAACTGGTGCCGCTGCGTACCAAGCTGGTGTCGGGCCAGTCGGTGGAGATCATCACCGCACGCTCGGCCACGCCGAAACCGCAGTGGCTGGAATTCGTGGTCACCAGCAAGGCGCGCACCGCCATCCGCCACCAGCTCAAGCAGCTGGAGCACGAGGACGCCGTGCAGCTGGGCCACCGCATGCTCGACCGCGCGCTGGAAGCGATGGATTCGTCGCTGGAACGGCTGCCGAAGGGGCGCCTGGATGCGTTCCTGGCCGAGCATCGTTTCCCACGCCTGGAGGCGCTGCTGGCCGAGGTCGCACTGGGCAACTGGATGCCGACCCAGGCCGCGCAGGCGCTGATGGCCTACGCCGAACTGCGTGGCGGCCCGCATTCGCGCCACCACTCGCAGGAAAAGATCCTGATCAACGGCAGCGAGCGCGGCGTGGTCACCTTCGCCGGCTGCTGCCAGCCGATTCCCGGCGACGAGATCATGGGCTACCACACCGCCGGCAAGGGCATCGTGGTGCACCGCATGGACTGCCCGAACCTGGCCGAGCTGCGCAAGTCGCCCGAGCGCTGGGTGCCGATCGGCTGGGACACCACCGTTTCCGGCGACTACGACACCTCGCTGGTGGTGGAAGTGGAGAACGGCACCGGCGTGCTGGCGCAGCTGGCCGCCGCCATCGCGCAGAGCCACTCCAACATCGAGCGCGTGGATTACCTGGACCGCGACTTCAACGCCGCCGTGCTGGCGTTCAACATCCAGGTACGCGACCGCAACCACCTGGCCGAAGTGATGCGCCGCCTGCGCCGCCTGTCGGTCGTGCAGTCGGTACGCCGCCAGTAGAGCCACGCCATGGGTGGATGCTTTCTTTAGAGCCGAGCCCATGCTCGGCTGCTCCAGCCCGAGGCAGCCGAGCATGGGCTCGGCTCTACAGACGGCGCATCACATGACCGGATTGCCGTAGATCCACGCCATGCGTGGATGCACCCCCACCCGGTACAATCACCGCTCTGTTTTCCCCCAACCCACCGGAGCGACCATGTCCCGCCAGATCATCAACACCGAAAAGGCTCCCGCCGCCATCGGCCCGTACTCGCAGGCCGTGCGCGCCGGCAACACCGTGTACTTCTCCGGCCAGATCCCGCTCGACCCGGCCACCGGCGACATCGTCGGCGCCGGTGACGTCGAAGCACAGGCCCGCCGCGCCTTCGACAACCTCAAGGCCGTGGCCGAAGCTGCTGGCGGCTCGCTGGACAAGGTCGTGCGCCTGGGCCTGTACCTGACCGACCTGGGCGAGTTCGCCAAGGTCAACGCGGTCATGCAGGACTACTTCCAGGCCCCGTACCCGGCCCGTTCCACCATCGAAGTCTCCGGCCTGCCGAAGGGCGCCAACTTCGAGGTCGACGCGGTGATGGTCATCGACTGACCGCCACGTGGCACGCAAGGCGGCGGTCACCCCGGTCCTGTCACCGTCCGGCGAAGCATCCCTGGCGATGCTCGCGGGCGTCGGTCCGGCCGTGGCCGCCAAACTGCAGGCGCGTGGCCTGGCCACCCTGCAGGATCTCTGGCTTCATCTGCCACTGCGCTATGAAGACCGCACCCGGCTGACCCGCATCGAAGACCTGCGTAACGGCGTGCCGGCGCAGGTGGAAGGGCGGGTGGTCGCGGTCGAGCGCGGCATGCGCTACCGGCCGATGCTGAAAGTGGCAGTGGAAGACGAAGGGCAGGGCACCCTGGTGCTGCGCTTCTTCCATTTCCGCCAGCAGCAGGTCGGCCAGTTCGCGGTCGGCAACCGGCTGCGCTGCTTCGGCACGCCCAAGCCGGGCCACCTCGGCCTGGAAATCGTCCATCCCAGCTACCAGGTGCTGGGCCGCAACGACGATCCCGAACTCGGCGACCGCCTCGACCCGGTGTATCCCACCGTCGAAGGCGTCGGCCCGATGACGATGCGCAAGCTGATCGGCCAGGCGCTGGACCGCCTGCCCGAGGAAAGCACGCTGGAACTGCTGCCCAGCGGCTGGCTCGATGGCCTCGGCCTGCCGTCGCTGCGCAGCGCGCTGCTGACCGTGCACCGGCCGCCGCCCGATGCCGACCTGGCCGCGCTGGCCGCCGGCACTCATCCGGCCCAGCGCCGCCTGGCGATGGAAGAGCTGCTGGCCCACCACCTCAGCCTGCGTCGCCAGCGTATCGCGCTGCAGGCGCATCATGCGCCGCCGCTGGCCGGCCCCGGCAAGCTGGCCAAGGCGCTGCTCAAGCAGCTGCCGTTCGCGCTGACCGGCGCACAGGCGCGCGTGTTCAAGCAGATCCGCGAAGACCTCGCACGGCCCAGCCCGATGCTGCGGCTGGTGCAGGGCGATGTCGGCTCCGGCAAGACCGTGGTCGCCGCACTGGCGGCGATGCTGGCGGTGGAGCAGGGCAAGCAGGTCGCATTGGCGGCACCCACCGAGCTGCTGGCCGAGCAACACCTCAACAACCTGCGCGGCTGGCTGGAACCGCTCGGCGTGCGCATTGCCTGGCTGGCCGGCAAGGTCACCGGCAAGGCGCGCGCGAAGGTGATGGAGCAGGTCGCCAGCGGCGAAGCGCAGGTGGTGGTCGGCACCCACGCGCTGATGCAGGAGGCGGTGGTGTTCCAGGATCTCGCCCTGGCCATCGTCGACGAGCAGCATCGCTTCGGCGTGCACCAGCGGCTGGCGCTGCGTGACAAGGGCGCAGGCGGCAACAGCGTGCCGCACCAGCTGGTGATGACCGCAACACCGATTCCGCGCACGCTGGCGATGTCCGAATACGCCGACCTGGATGTCTCGGCCATCGACGAACTGCCGCCGGGCCGCACGCCGGTGCAGACCGTCGCCCTCAACAACGATCGTCGCCCGGAGCTGATCGAGCGCATCGCCCTGGCCTGCCAGGAAGGGCGGCAGGTGTACTGGGTGTGCACGCTCATCGAGGAAAGCGAAGAGCTGGATGCCACGCCCGCGCAGGCCACCTACGAATCGCTGCAGGCGCTGTTGCCCGGCGTACGCGTGGGGCTGGTGCATGGCCGCCTGAAAGCCGCCGAGAAGCTGGCGACGATGGTCGCGTTCAAGGCCGGCGACATCGATCTGCTGGTGGCGACCACGGTGATTGAAGTGGGCGTGGATGTGCCGAACGCCTCGCTGATGGTGATCGAGAACGCCGAGCGCCTCGGCCTGGCCCAGCTGCACCAGCTGCGCGGCCGCGTCGGTCGTGGTTCGGCGGTATCGCGCTGCGTGCTGCTGTACCAGGCACCGCTCTCGCAGATGGCGCGTGAGCGCCTGCAGACCATGCGCGAAACCAACGATGGCTTCGTCATTGCCGAAAAGGATCTGGAACTGCGCGGCCCCGGCGAACTGCTAGGCACGCGCCAGACCGGCCTGGCCGGTTTCCGCATCGCCGACCTGGCCCGCGATGCAGGCCTGCTGCCCGGCGTGCACGACCTGGCCGAGCGTCTGCTGGACCAGCAACCCACGCTGGCCGATCGTGTGGTGCAACGCTGGATCGGCACCGCCGTGCGCTACGCCTCGGCGTAAGGATCTGACCCCATTCCCGGCAATGTGTCGACCAAGGTCGACACCCACCAACAGCCGCGGAGAACTGTCGAAGGCGGGGTGGGTCCGGTGGCGGGGGTGTCCGCGGCATGGATGCCGCGGCCAAGCCCCCATGGACGGGTCTACGGCGTCCCCCGCAACCGGATCCACCCCGCCAACCCCAGGAAACCAGCTTTTGCCGTTGCTGTTGATGTTGCCTCTGCTGTTGCCTCGGCGGGTGCAGGGCGCAGCCCTGCCGAACCCCAACACCCCGTACTTGCAACGGTCATCAACCCGGTCCACACTTCGTTGCCGATCTGAAGACGGCAACGATGACCCACAAGATCCCGCTGTTGATCGACACCGACCCCGGTGTGGACGACGCCCTGGCCCTGCTGATGGCCTTCGCCGATGAACGGCACGACGTGGTCGCCCTGACCATCGCCGCCGGCAATGTCGGCCTCGAATACACCGTCCGCAACGCCCTCAAGCTCTGCGACATCGTCGGCCGCGCCGACGTGCCGGTGTTTGCCGGCAGCCCGGATCCGCTGCTGCATCCCTCCGTCGACGCTGCCCACGTGCATGGCCGTGACGGCTACGGCGACGTGGACCTGCCGCCGCCGAGCCGCCAGGCCGAAGCCGAGCACGCCGCGCTGGCCATCCTGCGCCTGTCGCACGAGCACGCCGGCGAACTGATGCTGGTGATGCTCGGCCCGCTGACCAACCTGGCCCTGGCACTGAAGCTGGACCCGACCCTGCCACAGCGCATCAAGCGCATCGTGGTGATGGGCGGCGCGGTCACGTGCCACGGCAACATCACTCCGGCGGCCGAATTCAACATCGCCTTCGACCCGGAAGCGGCGCACGTGGTGTTCACCTCGTTCAAGCACCTGCTGGTGTCGGACTGGGAGGCTACCGTCGCCCATGGCCTGCCGCTGCAGGATGCCGAGAAGTGGCTGCAGGCCGATTCCGATCGTGCCCGCTTCTACGAGCTGATCTCGCGCAAGACCCGTGGCCTGTCCGAAGACAGCAAGGGCGGCCGCTGGTACACCGCCGATGCGGTGGCCATGGCCTGGGCGCTGAACCCGGAAGGGCAGCTGCAGGTGGAATCGCGTCCGCTGAACGTGGAACTGAACGGTACGTTCAGCCGCGGTGCCACCATCGTCGACTGGAACCGCCAGACCGGCCAGCCGGACAACTGCGATCTGCTGATGGCCTACGACCAGCAGCGTTTCGAGGCCCTGGTGCGCCAGGCCCTGGGCGCGGACTGAAGCCGATTGACCCGCACCGGTTGCCCCGAGCGGCAACCGGTGCTTATAATGCCGCTCTTGACCACCAGCCCATTTACGGTGTGAGCCCATGAAGGCCGATATCCATCCGAACTACCGCGACGTCGTCTTCCATGACGTCACCTCCGATTTCAAGATCCTGACCCGCTCGACCATGGCGACGAAGGAAACCATCAAGTGGGAAGACGGCAACGACTACCCGCTGGTGAAGGTTGAAATTTCCTCGGCTTCGCACCCGTTCTACACGGGCAAGCACAAGGTCATCGACACCTCGGGCCGTATCGACAAGTTCCAGAAGCGCTACGCGCGCTGATCTGTCGATCCAGCTTCGAACCGACGGCCGCGCTCTGCGCGGCCGTTTGTTTTTCCCCAACGCCAACCCAACGGGCGTTTGGATGGACGGAACACTGCGTTCGTGTGACAACACTTTTGCCGATCCGGGCCGCTCAACGGCCGGCGTCTGGTCGCCTGTCGTATACGACTTCTGTCTAGCGCCGGGCAAATGCTGCTGTGCGATAATGACCTGATCCCCGGCACAGGCCGAGGACGTCATTCACGTGCCTGACCAATGCGCTTGGGCAGGCGCCTTCCCATGAAGGAGCGCACACAGTGTCCGATCTTGATCAGGTCACGCTCAACGCCGGCGATAAGTCGGTCGTTCTGCCCGTCATCAAACCCACCCTTGGCAACGACTGCGTCGACATCGCGAAGCTGACCAAGGAAACGGGGTATTTCACCTACGATTCCGGCTTCACCGCGACGGCCAGCTGCAAGTCCGCCATCACCTACATCGATGGCGACAAGGGCGTGCTGCTGTACCGCGGCTACCCGATCGAACAGCTGTCGGAAAAGTCGAGCTACGTCGAAGTGGCCTACCTGCTGATCAACGGCGAGCGCCCGAGCGCCGAGCAGCTGAAGGCCTTCACCGATGAGCTGGCTGCCGAAGCCAACGTCGACGATTCGATCAACACCCTGATCGGCAGCTTCGCCAAGGATGCCCATCCGATGGCGATCCTGACCGCTGCGATCGCGCAGCTGTCGGGCATCTACCACGCCTCGCTGGACCTGTCCGACGCCGAACAGCGCCGCCAGGCCGCCGTGCGCCTGATCGCCAAGGTGCCGACCCTGTCGGCGCTGATCTACCGCCACGGCAAGGGCCTGCCGGCCAACAAGCCGGACACCTCGCTGGACTATGTCAGCCGCTTCCTGAAGCAGACCTTCGAGTCGGCTGACGGCCAGTACGATCTGAACCCGGACGTGGTCAAGGCGCTGGACCTGCTGTTCATCCTGCACGCCGACCACGAGCAGAACGCCTCGACCTCGACCGTGCGCCTGGTCGGTTCGACCGGTGCCAACCCGTACGCGTCGGTCGCCGCTGGCGTCACCGCGCTGTGGGGTCCGGCCCACGGCGGTGCCAACGAAGCCGTGCTGAAGATGCTGGAAGAGATCGGCACTGCCGACAACGTCGAGTCCGCCGTGGTCAAGGCCAAGGACAAGACCTCCGGCTTCCGCCTGATGGGCTTCGGCCACCGCGTCTACAAGAACTTCGACCCGCGCGCCAAGGTCATCGGCGAGATGACCAGCAAGGTGCTCAAGCAGCTGGGCGTGCAGGATCCGCTGCTGGACGTGGCCGTGAAGCTGGAACAGGCCGCGCTGCAGGACGAGTACTTCGTCGCCCGCAAGCTGTACCCGAACGTCGATTTCTACAGCGGCATCATCTACAAGGCGCTGCAGATCCCGACCGAGATGTTCACCGTCATGTTCGCCCTGGGCCGTACCTCCGGCTGGGTGTCGCATTGGCTGGAACAGCAGGTTGATCCGGAAATGAAGATCGGCCGTCCGCGCCAGGTCTACACCGGCAGCGACGTGCGCGACTACCAGGGCTGATCGCCCGCGTAGGTTGTGCTGAGAACGCCCCGCATCCGCGGGGCGTTTTTTTTGCGCGGACCTGGTAGGTGCGGACCGTTGGTCCGCACGATTTCGGCGCCCGCGAAAAATCATCCACGCATGGCGTGGATCTACCACCGCATCCGCCTTCGGTAGGTGCCAACCTTGGTTGGCACGCTCTTCATCGCGCCAAGACCGCGTGATTCAAGGGTCTCGCCAGCTTCACGACCGCTCGCGCAGCCTCAGGACGCCAGCTGCATCCGCAGCACTTGAAATGGAGCGTCCATCCCGATGAGTACCCGATTCGACCCACCCGAGCGCGGCCCGCTTGGTCCCGACGTCGCCACTGTCGTCACCGCCCCCATCGTCGCCCCTCCCAGCGAAAGCGCCGTTTCCTGGGGCGCGATCTTCGCAGGTGCCGCCGCTGCCGCCGCACTCTCCCTCATCCTGCTCATCCTCGGTGTCGGCCTTGGCCTCTCCTCGGTGTCGCCGTGGTCGTTCGAAGGCGTCAGCAAGGAAACCTTCGGCTGGTCCAGCATCGCCTGGCTCACCTTCACCGCACTGGCCGCATCGGGTCTGGGCGGCTATCTGGCCGGCCGCCTGCGCACCAAGTGGACGCAGATCCATGGCGATGAAACCTATTTCCGCGATACCGCGCACGGCTTCGTGTCGTGGGCCGTGGCCACGCTGCTGACTGCGGGCCTGCTGACCTCGGCCATCGGCGGCGTGCTCGGCACGGGCGCGAAGGTGGCGGGTGCCACTGCAGGCGCTGCCGCATCCACGGCCGGCGTTGCGGCCGCAGGTACCGGTAGCGCCGTCGCGGCCGCACCGGAAGGCGACCTCAACTATTGGGTGGATTCCCTGTTCCGCAATGCCACCAACGCCGGTGCTGCCGATCCCACGGCACCGCCACCGCCGGGCGCGCCGTCGGATCCGAACGCGGCTCCGCCGCCGGCACCGAATGCGGGCCCGCGCGAGGCCGGCATGGCGCCGCCGCGCCCGATGCCGGGCCGTGCACCGGCCGGCGACCGTCGCGAACTGCGCGCCGAAGTGAACCGCATCATCGTCAACAGCCTGCAGGGCGATGGCCTCGACCCGGCCGACACTCAGTACCTGTCGCAGCTCATCGCGCGCGAAACCGGCATGAGCCAGGCCGAAGCGCAGGCCCGTGTGACCGATGTGCAGACGCGCATGCGTGCCGCGCTGGAGAAAGCCAAGACCACCGCCAAGCAGGCGGCCGACGATGCCCGCAAGGCCGCAGCGTATGCCGCGCTGTGGCTGTTCATCACCCTGCTGATCGGCGCGTTCTTCGCCAGCCTCAGCGCGACCTGGGGCGGCCGCCGCCGCGACCTGTAACCCGCATTCCATGCAAGGAGACCTGCCATGAAAATGATTCTGCTCTGGCTGTTGGGCGTGCCGATTCCGCTGCTGATCCTGTACGCAATCTTCTTCTGAGATTGCATCGTTGAGTGGGATCCGTCAGGCCGCCGTAAGGCGGCCTGATGCCATCCCGCTGTGCGTGTGCATGTGTTTGCAGCGTCGAGCGATGCTCGAGTCATGCGCGCCGTGCGAACAGCAGTCGAGCATGGCTCGACTCTACAAAAGCATGGCTTGGCAGCTGAACTACGCCTCCGCGTACCGGTTGGGCGAACACCCCAGCGCACGCCGGAAGGCCGCAGAAAATGCGCTCGGAATTGATCCTGAAAGACGCGTCGGGTCCACGATGAATGGTTTCTGACATGGGATGTCGTTTTCACATCTTTTCGGAGTTATTGCATGGGCGTCACAGTCGAGGCGAAGGAAGCTGAGGGCACTTATCCCTGCATGGAGAACACCATGAACCGACGACTCACCCTTGCGCTCATCGCCACCACGTTGAGCCTGCTCAGCGCTGGGGCCTTTGCCCAGTACACCGGCCCGGGCGCCACCCATGCCGTCACCACGGTTGCCGAGGCGCGCGCCCAGCGTGACGACCAGCCGGTGGTGCTGCGGGGCACGCTGGTGGCCAGGATCGGCCACGAGCGCTACCGCTTCAAGGACGCCACCGGCGAGATCGATGTGGAAATCGACGACAAGGATCTGCCCAGCCACCAGGCCGTCAGCGCGACCACCGTGGTGGAGCTGCACGGTGAGGTGGATACGCACCGCTTCAAGCCCACCGACATTGATGTGGAGCACGTCACCGTGGTGCCCGCGCGTTGAAGGGCGTTCGCGATTTCTACACGTAGCGTCGAGCCATGCTCGACTCATGCGCACACGGTGCGCCTCAAGCGATAGTCGAGTATCACTCGACGCTACAAATGCAACGCAATGAGGTTTCTTGCATTCAAGTCGTGAGGAAATTTGCATAATCCTCAAACATTGAAAGCCCTCAAGAATTCTTCTTAACGTTCAGTTATTTAGGAATTGTTGCATGGCCTGCGTGCGGTAGGCCTACCTACCATTCTCTCGTCGCCCGTGACCACCTCCACGGGCGGCGCCTCCCTCCCTTTCTCCTTGGGGAGGGGGGCTTTCATATTCCCCCTGTCCGAGAGAGACACACATGCACGCCATTCTGAAGAAGGCCACGCTCGCTGCAGCGCTGGCCACTGTTTCGCTGTCCGCCAACGCCTTCGACGCCGACATCAAGGTCTGGGCCAATGTCGACCCGACCCTGGCCCTGCTGAAGGCCGATGGCACCGCGCTGGATTCGGTCGTCAACATGGTCCACAACCCGGTCAGTGGCCTGGTGCCGTGGTCGCAGCAGGTGCGCGTCTACTCCAACGATGAAGACAAGGACATCGAAGTGCGCGTCGGCAGCACGCCGCAGCTGCTCAACACCGATGGCAGTGGCGCCCCGGTGCCGCTGACCGTCAGCCTCAACGGCAAGGCGCTGACCGTGGCCGCGCAGGACTTCTCCGCGTCCGACCTGTTCGATGGTGCGCTGCCGGGCGCATCGATTCCGATGCCGCTGCGTATCGCGCAGACCGTCCAGGCGCCGATCGCCAAGGGCGGTACCTACGAAGGCATCGTCACCATCGCCTTGGTGCAGAAGCCCTAAGTCTGCTCCCGCGCCGGCCCGCTTGCCGGGCCGGCCGCTTCCGGTAACACCCCCATGAAAGTACCCGCACCCGCCGTCACCCGGCTGGCGGTCGCGCTCGCCCTGTCGTTGGCCACGCCCTTGGTCGCGGCGCGCGGCGTTCCCGCCGGTTTCGAGGATCTGGTCGAAGGCCAGACCGAACAACTCGAGGTCCGCCTGTTCGGTCGTTCGACCGGGCTGGTGCCGGTGCGCGTGACCCTGGAACACGTGCAGCTGGAGGCCCCGGCCGAGGTGCTGCAGGCATTGCAGCTGCCCGCCGAGGCACAGGCCGCGTTGTTGCCGGCGCTGTCGCAGCCGCTGCCGCGCAACAGCCATCTGGCCTGCCGTTACGGCGGCGCCAGCGCCGGTTGCGGTTACATCGATCCCCCCGAGGAGCCCACCGCCGTGCGCGCGCTGTATGACGAAGGCGAGGGCGCCGTGCGCCTGTTCGTCGCCCGCCAATGGATTCCCGGCGAACCGGCCGCCGAGCGCTACCACCAGGTCAGCGCCAATGCCGAAAATGCCTTCCTGCACCAGCACACGCTCAATGTCAGTGGCGGCCGCGGTTACCAGTCGCTGGCCGCGCAGGGCATGGGTGCGCTGGGCATGTTCCAGCGCGGGCACCTGTCCGCCGACTGGACCTTCAGCCAGCAGCACTACCGCGGCGGCCGCGCCAACCGCGACTTCCAGCTGGACAACGCCTATTACCGCCATGACCTGGGACAGCAGCACTACCTGCAGGCCGGGCGCATGGATCGCCGCAACCTGAGCAGCCCGCAGGGCGGCACCTTCAGCTTCAGCATGCTGCCGATGGACCGCTTCCAGGGCCTGCGCCTGGGCACCACGCAGGCCTACGTGGATTCGGCGGCCGCCGTGCAGGCCACGCCGCTCACCGTGTTGCTGGCGCGCGATGCACGCGTGGATGCGTTCGATGGTGAGCGCCTGCTGCAGACCTTCTACCTGCAGGCCGGTATCAACCAGCTCGATACGCGCCGGTTTCCGCTGGGCAACTACACCGTCACCCTGCGCATCTACGAAGACGGCGTGCTGGTGCGCAGCGAGGATGCGCCGTTCGACAAGGGCGGCGACTGGACCGACAGCAGCGTGCAGTGGTTCATGCAGGGCGGCCGCCGTAACGAGCGCCGCAGCGACCGTTTCAACGACGAGCTGGCAGCGATGGCCGGCCTGCGCGTGCCGGTGTCGCGCAACGTGGCAGTGACGGCCGGTGTCGCCGACCTCGGTGGCTTCAGCTATGGCGAACTGCGGCTGGACCTGCGCCATGTGTTCGCCACCCAGGAGATCCGCGGCACCTTCAGTGGCATGCACGGCAGCGATGGCAGCCGTGGCCAGCAGCACCAGCTGTCCTACCGTCGCCGCGCCTCGTGGAATGTGTACCACCAGCGCATGCGCGGCCGCGCCTGCCAGTTCGAGGACGACGCGCGCGACCGGCTCGGTTGTGCTGATTCGCTAAGCGCCTCGATGGCGCTGCCGGTGGCCGGCGGCAATGCCTATCTGGCCTACACCCGCCGCCAGACCTGGCGCGCAGGCACGCTGCAGCCGGGGCTGGGGGATGACCCGCTGGCCGGGCTCGACCCGCTGTTGCCGCCGTGGATTCCACAGCCCACGCGCGTGCCACAGCTCAGCCGCACCTGGCAGGCCAGCTACAGCCGCAGCCAGCGCTGGGGCGAGTTCAGTGTCTCCAGCCGCATCGGCGTGTGGCAGCAGACCAGTGGTGGCGGCCTGCGCGATGGCCGTGACCGCGGCATCTATTTCAACTTCAGCCTCAACCGCCTGCAGCGCGGCGACCACGGCAGTTCGCAGCGGCGTTACGGCCTAGATGTGCGCCAGCCGCAGCACGCGCGGCCCGACGTCAATTACAGCGCCGGTCAGACCCTGCGCCAGGAATACGAAGACCAGTACCGCGAAGTGTCTGGCGAACTGCGCGGCAACAACAACGAACGCTACAGCGCCACGCTCAGCGGGCAGCTGCAGAACCGCATCGGCCAGACCGGTGCCACGGTATCGCGCTATCAGCACCAGGGTGGCAATGAGGTGGCGTACAGCGCCACGCACAGTTCCGGGCTGGCCATCGGTACGCGTGGCCTGTACTGGGGCGCAGGCGTGGGTGCCGATGCCGGGCTGGCGGTGCAGGTGGATGGCAGCGACGACCTGGACCTGACCGGCGTTGCCGCCGAACTGCAGGTGGGTGGACTGCGCCGGCAGCGGCTGAAGCTGGGCGAACGTCGCCTGCTGCCGATTTCCGCGTACCAATCGCACCGCGCCGAAGTGCAGGACGCCAGCGCACCGGACAGCATCGCCGCCGTGCGTGTGAGCGGCGTGGGGGGCGCGCGCCCGCTGTTTCTCTCGCCCGGGCGGCTGGTGCGCATGCCGGTGCCGATTGAAGTGACCTACACCTTCATCGGCAACGCCCACGACATCGCCGGTGCACCGCTGCGCGGCGCCCGCATTCTCAACGCGCCGGTGCCCGGCACCGGCAGCAACGGAGGCTTCGTGGCCGACTTCCCACGACGCGAAAAGACCCTGTACCTGCTGCAGGACGACCGCCTGCTGCACTGCCCGCTGCAGGTGCGCGAGCGCCGCAGCGTGGTGATGCTGGTGGGCGCCGTGCAGTGCGAACCGCTGGCCGTGGCGCAGCTGCCGCCCGATATCCGCCATCAGGCACGGGTGACGCGACTGCTGCAGGAGCAGGCATTGATTGCCGCCACGCCGCAGACCGCGGCAGCGGGAGGTGAGCAGTGAACCGGCGGGTGTGGTGGGTGATGGTGGTGTTGTGCGCGCTGGTGGTGCTGGCGCCGCGGGCGATGGCGCAGCGGCCGCCGGAAACGCATCCGACGAGTGAGCATCGCGACATCGTGATGAGCTGGGATCGCTCTGCGCAACCGGGGGATATCGAGTTGTGGGCGCCGAGGACTGTGTTGGGCTATGAGCTGCCTGGGACGCTTGACTACGGGAGTCTCTATCTGACGTGCAACTCGAGCAGTGACGCCGCGACCGGAAGATGCCCGGTCAATGACACGCTGGAGAATGCGACAAACCTCAAGAGCGTTATCCCTCTTCGTTTCACCGAACAGCGAAGTGGAATGACCGAGGAGCTTGAAGTAACAGCCGATCTGCGTCGAGGTGACGCCACAGTTGACTGCAGCCTGGACTATTGGGACAGCTCGACTCGCTACATATGGTCTTCGACTTTCACGCCATGCTTCGGAAAGCCTGTAGGCACTGCTGTATCGATGGAGATACAGAGGCAGCAGCTTGAGAGATTGGTTGCAGGAAAATGGAAGGCCCAACTGACTCTCTCGCTGCACACGCCCTCTCATTCGGGCATCGCAACGTACAAGTTCGATTTCGAACTTGCCATCACCGACTACAACGCGGTCTCCATCTACTTCCCGCTCTTCGACCAGGTCACGCCACACGTCGGCCTGAACCTGCAGTACGACCCGCTTGCACAGACCGTCGGCGGCCGAACTCAACTGGATATGTGCTTGTACGACGGACTGGGCTCGCAGAGCCAGTACCTGGGCGTCACGGTGCGCGACAGCGGGCCACGCCCCCCGGGCCCCTCCGGTTACTCGGTCTGGCACACCGATGGCGGCAGTGACGCCACGCAACGCGTGGACTACACCGTCACCCTCGATCACAACGGAAGCGCCATACCCCTGCGCAACGGCGTGGAGCAGCTGCTGCATGGCATCGATACCGCAAAGCTGCGCCTGGTGCTGTTGCCCGGCATGACGCAGCCGGTGTTCTGCGTGCCCACTCCTTTGACGCTGGATACCCCCCGCGTGCCGGTCAGCAGCAAACGCCCCGGCTACTACGACGGCGATCTCAAGGTGGAACTGCGCGTTCCCACTGTCACGCCCTGATTCCCATGGAGCCCCCGATGAAGCCTCTCATTCGCTGCCTGCTTCCCCTGTCGTTGCTGATGGCGATGCCTGCCCACGCCAACCTCACCGTGCACCCCATGCGTACGTCGGTGGACGTGAAGAAGGGCGCACAGATCCGTATCTATTCGCAGTCCACCCAGCCGCAGTACGTGCAGGCCTCGATCAAGCGCATCGTCAATCCAGCCGGTGCAGAAGAACACGAGGTCGAGGTCGAGCCCGGGGAAGCGGCCATCGCCATCACCCCTGGCAAGTTCGCGCTGGCCGGTGGTGGCAATCGCCTGATCCGGGTGATTCCGCTGCAGCCGGTCGAGAAGGAAACCGCCTACCGCGTGTACTTCGAAGGCGTGCGTGGCCCTGAAGGGATCGAGCGCGCAGGCGAGGGTGAGCGTGCACAGGCCAACGTCGGCGTCAGCCTGGTCTGGGGCGCGCTGGTCAATGTGCTGCCCGCGCAGCCTGCCATGGCGCTACAGGTGGAAGGCAATCGCCTGCGCAACACCGGCACGGTGCGCGTGGGCATCACCAGCATCGCCGACTGCGATGGCGCGCGCTGCACCGCGCACGACGTGTCGCGAAGCCTGTATCCGGGCAGTGCGCTGGAACTGCCTTTCCCCGTGCAGCCGGGGCACACGCTGCAGATGCGCTACCGACTGACCCGCGATGGCTATCGCGAGCACGTACAGACCCTGGCGCCCAGCGCCGGTTGATTCCCCAGCCCCGCCAGCAGGGTTGGCGGGCTTTCACTTGAACTGGCTGTTAAGGAGTAAGCAATGAACCGTATCTACAGACGTGTGTGGAATCGAACCCGTCAATGCTGGGTTGTCGCCAGCGAGCTTGCGGGTATCCGCGGAAAGCGCTCGCAGCGAATGGCCACGGGACTCGCTGCCCTGCTTCTGGCTACGACAAATGCAGGCGCAGCTGAGCTGAGCGACAACGAACTGGAGTGGTGGGAGCGACAGACATTTACGGCTTGGATCATGGCAGCCAGTGTGCCCAGCTCTGCTGAAACGAACGCGCTGCGGGTACTGCGGAGAGATGCAGTGGCGTACACGACGGCGGGCGACTGGAATGTGACGTCAGGGGCGGAGAGCATGGCCGTTGGGCCGCAGGCAGAATCCACCGCAGACAACAGCATTGCGGTTGGCATCCGCACGAAGGCCAATGGTGCCTACAGCGTGGCCGTCGGCAATGGCACGATCACGGCAGGGACGCATTCTGTCGCGATCGGATTCGCGGCGGACACCCGGAATGGCGGCTACGCAACGTCGATCGGAACTTACTCACGGGCTAATGGTGTCGGGACGACGGCGCTGGGCCATAATGCCTGGGCTTATGGTGAGAACTCGATCGCGGTGGGAAGTGGCGCGCAGACCAATGACGCGTCTGCTGGTGTGTCGAGAATTGCGGTTGGTGGGGACGCTTACGCGGGCTCTTCAGGTTGGACGGGCGCTACAGCCCTGGGAGGGCGTTCGCGGGCGGAATATGACGGAGTCGCCTTGGGGTACGAAGCCAAGACGACCGCCAGTGGAACTGTCGCCTTGGGCCGTGGCGCTGTTGCTTCAGAGGCGAACACCGTTTCAGTCGGTAACGGATCTACCAAGCGCCGCATCGTCAACGTACAGGATGCCAGGTTGTCGGCGACTAGTACGGACGCTGTTACCGGCAAACAGCTCAATGACACCAATACCACCGTGAGTCGTGCGCAGACCGCCGCGGATTCGGCAGGCACCAAGGCTACCGCTGCGCAATCGACTGCCAACAGCGCCAATACCAATGCAAACAATGCACTGAGCAGAGTCAACGCGCTTGGTGGCTTGATCAGCCAGGTTTCGAGCAATGGCAATGTCCGCCTTGGGGCGGACAACGCCGGCACCGTGCTCGACGTGCGCAACAGATCCAATGCAAGCCGCCGCATCACCGGTCTGGCTGATGCCTCGTTGACGACAACCAGCACAGAGGCTGTGACAGGTAAGCAGCTCTCCGCCACCAATACCAACGTAACCAAGGCCCAGACTACGGCTGACGCGGCGAAGACAACTGCCACGGCAGCGCAGTCCGCGGCCAACACGGCTAACACCAACGCCAACACGGCACTGGCTAAAGCCAATACCGTAAGCGGGCTCGTCAGCCAGGTTTCCGCGACCGGTAATGTACGGCTGGGCGGTGAGAATACGGGCACTGTTCTGGATGTCCGCAACAAGTCCAATACTGTTCGCAGTATTACGGGCCTGAAGGATGGGACACTGAGCTCTACCAGTACCGAGGCAGTGACTGGCAAGCAGCTCAACGCCACCAATGCCAATGTCAGCAAGGCGCAGGCAGCAGCCGATGCAACGGCTGCGCGGCTGAATGCCAGTGCGGTGGCACTGGGCGCAGGAGCCGTCGCGGAGCAGGCCAGCTACGGCATCAGTACGGCGCTGGGCAACAACGCCAAAGCCTACAATGGCAAGAGCGTCGCCATGGGCGCAGACGCTCGCGCGACGGTGGATGACGCGGGTAACAAGATCAGTGGCAACGCGGGTGTGTCCATCGGTGCTGGAACCCGCAGTGGCAACGGTGCGGTGGCACTTGGACTGGACGCTGTGGCAACGGGTGATCGTGGTATTGCCGTCGGTCATGAGGCATCCGGCAAAGGCACGCACGCAACGGCACTAGGCTTCCAGAGCAACGCGTCGGCCAACCAGGCCACGGCCGTTGGGCGCGGCGCCGTTGCCAGCAGCCTGTATGCCTCCGCACTGGGTAATCAGGCGAGTGCCACGGCGCAGAGCGCGTTGGCGCTTGGTGATCGCGCCAACGCTGCACATGCGGGCGCGGTTGCGCTGGGTAATGGCTCAGCAACGACTGGGACCAATCAGGTCTCGGTGGGCAATGGCTCGTTGAAGCGCAAAGTGGTCAACGTGGCGGATGCCGCCTTGAGTACGTCCAGCAGTGAAGCGGTGACCGGCAGGCAGCTGCATGCCACCAACACCAGCGTGGCTGCTGTGAAGGCGACCGCGGACGGTGCGCAGGCGCGCGTGGCGGTACTGGATGGCCTGGTGGGGCAGGTGTCGGCAAGTGGCAACGTGCGCCTGGGCGCAGACAACACCGGTACCGTCGTCGACGTGGCCAACAAGAGTGGCGCCAAGCGCAAGCTGCAGAATCTGGCCAATGGCGTGCTCAGTACGTCCAGCACGGATGCCGTGACCGGGCAGCAGCTCAATGCCACCAATAGCGAAGTGACCAGCGTGCGCACGGCGGCAACCGCGGCGAAGACGGCGGCCGACGCTGCCCGTGGCGTGGCCGATGGCGCTGTGCAGAAGGCTGATGCCTTGGGCGGACTGGTGGGTCAGGTGTCTGCCAGTGGCAACGTCCGCCTGGGTGCAGAGAACACCGGCACGATTGTGGATGTGGCAAACAAGAGCGGTGGCAAGCGGCGCATCTACAACATCGCCAACGGCACGCTGAGTACGGGCAGCACGGATGCGGTGACCGGGCAGCAGCTGTTTGCAACCAATGCCTTGGTGGAGACGCAGCGGCAGGCTTTGGCTGGGCACGCGCAGCAGCTGACGGATCAGGACGGGCGTATCGCTGACAACCGGGTCGAGCTGGACGCGCTGCGTACGGACTTCGATAACTTCGATCCGGATCTGGATGGCGTGGTTAAGTTCAGTGCTGATCGTCGCTTGGTGGACATGGAAGGTGCGCGCGTATCGGGTGTGGCGGCCGGAGATATCAGTTCTGCGGCTAGTACGGATGCCGTGAATGGAGGGCAGTTGTTTGCGACCAACGCAAGGTTGGAGGAGCTCGCTGAAGCTGGAGAGCTTGTTTCAGTCGGCAGTGGTGGACCGGGCGTTGAGGCGGTCACAGGCTTGGTTGCAGTAGCAGTCGGTGATTCGACAAGGGCCGAAGGCGAGGGGGCAGTGGCACTCGGTAGTTTCGCCGTAGCAGAGGGTAAGAACTCCGTCGCGCTCGGGAGGGCTGCCAGTGTCGCGGCTAAGGCTGAAGATGGTTTCGCCCTGGGAGTAAGGGCATCGGTTGAGTCGGCAAAGGGTGTTGCAATCGGGGCCGGAAGTTCGGTTGCGGAAGGTGCATTCAATAGTGTCGCGATTGGTGCTGGCTCTGTCGCGAATGACGTGTTAACGGTCTCCTTTGGAGAGGGCGCATTGAAGCGCCGGCTTGTAAATGTTGCCCGAGGTATGGGTGAGAGCGACGCATCGACAATTGGTCAGTTGAGTGACGCCCTAGCTGCGCTTGGAGGCGGCGCTGGCGTCGGCCCAGGAGGCGATATTGTTGCTCCTGTCTATGGTGTGCAAGGCGGAGTGCAGAACAATGTCGGAGATGCCTTGGCTACGCTTGATGGTGCAGTGGTCAGGTCAGACAGTCGCGTAGATAGTCTCGAAGGTCAGCTGCGTGCGACGTTCCAACAGTCGCCCTCGACCAGGGCGGATGGAGTTGGCCAGCTGAACTTGGCAGGTGCGCAGGGCATGGTTCTGTCGAATCTGGCCGATGGACGCATTGCTGCAGGCAGCCGTGATGCAGTTACGGGTAGCCAGCTGTACGCAGCCAAGCAGGAAATCGCCAGGAATGGAGATGAAATCGAGCGTATGAAGAACATGTCAGACGGGGGTGTGAAGTATGCCCTCCAGGAAGTACTTGATCTGCGCGGTGGACCGATCGATTTCGCTGGATCGCGATTGACTGGGATTGATTCGGGTGACATCTCATCTGCCTTCAGTACTGATGCAGTTAACGGTGGTCAGCTTTATGCGACCAATGAACGAATCGCGAGCGTGGAATCGACTCATCGATTCTTTAAGATCGGTCGGGATGATCTGAGTGAGGACGCCAAGGCTGGATCGTTTGGTGTTGCGATTGGTGAATCCGCGCAGGCGACACCGCAGGATGGAAACGAGGGTGGAACAGCCCTTGGCGCTTATGCGATTGCTTGGGGCAAGAATTCGGTTGCGCTGGGTAGAGGTGCCTTGGTTGAGGAGGGGGCAGAAGGTGCATTCGCTCTCGGTGCTGGGTCACGTGCAGCAGGGGCTGATAGCGTGGCGCTAGGCTTAGTTAGCAGAACAGAAGTCGGTGCGGTCAGGTCTGTCGCTATTGGCATGGGTGCGATCGCCACGGAAGCTGACACGGCGTCCTTCGGAAACAGCCGATACCAGCGCCGCCTCGTCAACGTAGCCAATGGCCGCAACGCCAACGACGCAGCCACCATCGGCCAGCTCCGCGGCGCGCTGTCCGCTCTCGGCGGCAACATCGACGCCAACGGCAACGTCACCACCTCCGGCTTCAACGTCCAGGGCCAGCACCAGAGCACCGTCAGCGACGCTCTCAGCACCCTCGACTCCGCCGTAGTCACCACCGGCTCCCGCATGGACCGCGTCGAAACCCAGCTCCGTTCGGTCTTCCAGGAAGCCCCCTCCACCCGTAGCGACGGCACCGCTCAGCTCACTCTGGCCGGCGCCAACGGCATGGTCATCTCCAACGTGGCCAACGGCCTGATCGCGGCCGGCAGCCGCGAGGCCGTCAACGGTGGCCAGCTGCACGCCGTGCAGCAGCAGCTCAATGGCCGCATGGATGGCCTGGAGCAGCGCGTGGATGGCCAGCCGCAGTCGCGTGCGTTGGCTACGGCTTCGGCCGCGCCCACCGAACAGGTCACGCCAACGCCGGAAGCCAGCGATTCGCCGCAGGTGGCTTCGGCAGGCGAGGGCACGTCGCCCGCGCCACAGCCGAAGTCGAAGAAGGACGACACGCCGTCGCCCACGCCACAGGTCGATACCGCTGAACTGGAGAAGATGCTGGCCCGCGCCAACGAGTACACCGATGGCGCCATCAGCAACTTCGAACGCCGCCTGGACAAGATGGACAAGCGCTTCAACCGAATGGCCGCGATGAGCAGTGCGCAGACGGCCATGGCCATGAACACCGCTGGCTTGGCCACCTACAACCGCCTCGGCGCGGGCGTGGGCTATGCCGAGGGTGAGTCCGCCATGGCGGTGGGCTACCAGCGCGTGCTCAACGAAAAGGGCTCAGCCACCTTCAGCCTCAATGGTGCGTTCACCAATAGCGGTGAACGCAGCATGGGCGTGGGTGTGGGCATCGGCTGGTAAGCGATGGAGCCCCGGCGTGACGCGCGTAATCCACCCCGTCGCGCCGGGGTCCTGGCCAAGGAGATGGCAATGTACAGATGGGTAAGCGGCTTCATGAGCTATCGCACGTTCTATATCTGGCGGGCGCGCTATCGCTACTACACACGGAACCTGGATCTGTGGACGCTGATGAGCGGTCTGTGCATCGTCGGTCTACTGCTGGTCCTGTGGTACATGTGGCAGATGCTGGGCGTGCCGCCGCCGCGCATACATCCGGATACAGCGGCGCTGCGCATCGAGGGCGTCACCCACGAGGCGATCCATCGCATCGTGCTGGTGCGCCACGCTGGCGGCACGCGGGGGGCCGAGTTCACCACGCCGGAGGACGTGCGGGCGAGTACGCTGCGCACGATGCGGGTACGGCAGGTGATGGACAGCGAAGTGGTGTGGCGGCTGAAGGCCGACATGCTGGCGGACATCGCTGACTACATCAACGTCACAGGCGGGTGCTTTCCCTACGACTGCCGGCAGATTCGGGATCGGTTGGATCCCGTGCGCAAGGCCGCTGTGGAGAATGCGCAGATCAACGCCTCACTGGCGACGATCCTGGACGTGCCGCTGGACCAGATGCCGCTCTTGAAGGGCGGCGAGCGTGAGCGGGTGAAGAGTGGGTGGTCGGATACGTTCAACGACGTCTACTTTCAGGCCGGCTTGCTGCGGGACCTGCAGGCCATGCATGCGCAGATGATGCGGGAGTATCCGCAGCGAGCCCCCGCGCCCTGGTTGCCGCAGTTGCTCAGCGACCCGCTGCGCGATACCCGTTTCGTCTGGTAGCGGGAGCATGATGGGCGCCATCTGCCAGAGCAGGTAGCGCAGCTTTTGTAGAGCCGAGCCGCGCTCGACTGCTCTTCGGTCGGCAATCGGTTGCCTGAAGCACGGTGCGGACCAACGGTCCGCACCCACCACTGGCAGGTACCGCTACGCTCGCCGGCCATGGGCCGGCGCCACCGTCATCCGCCGATGTACGCGGTGATCTCCGCCTCGGCCAGCACCTGCCGCAACTGCGCGACAGACGCGCGCCGCATCGGCTTCTCATCCACGGGTGACAGCGGTGCTTGGCGCAGGGCATCGTACGGCAGTACGGCCAGGTCGAAGGTCAGTTCCTCGGCACTGAACACCCACACCGGCACATCCAGGCAGCGTTCGCGGTCCATGCGCAGGCGGCGCGTCCGTGATTCGGCGGGGATGCCGTGCTCGTCCAGGAAGCGATGCACGGCCTCCGGGTCGTCGCTGTGCAGGTGCAGCTGCACGGGGCTGTTGGCGTCGGCGGTGCCATCCAGCACCGGCCCGGCCAGGCGAGGGGCGAAGCCGTGCAGGAACTCCAGCGCACGCATCGCGGCCTCGCGGCGGCGTTGCAGTTCGTTGCCGTGCTGGGGCCCGGAGAACAGCCGCTGGTACTCGCGCAGGGCGTCTTCGATCTCGGTATTGCGGGGCAGGGAGGCATCGTCGTGGATGCCGAGCCGGCTGGCGGCCTTCAGCTTGGCCTGGTGGTAGTCGCGGATGCCGCCTTCGGCCATCAGGCGGGCGGCTTCGTGGGCGAGGCGGTGGCGCCGCTCGCGGGTCTGGCTGGCAGCATGCTGACGGGCGCGGTGCATGCGATGACTCCCTGTTGCGACCTGGGTACAGAGTAGCGCAGGGATGTGACATCTGCGTGGGTATGGCGCGGCGATGCCAACCAACGGTTGGCAGCTACCACGGCAAACGGGTGCCGTTGATCCTGTAGAGCCGAGCCCATGCTCGGCTGCTCTACCGCGGGCCACCGGAGCCGAGCATGGGCTCGGCTCTACAAAGGGCAGTGCCAACCAAGGTTGGCACCCACCCCCACCTGCCTCTTAGAAGATATCGAACGCGGCGGCGTCGGCCTGCGGCGTATTGAGGTTCAGGTCGTAGTCGGTCAGGCGGTCCATGTCTTCCACCTTCACCCACTCGGTCGCGCCGTTGAGGTTGGCCTGGACCATGCCGCTGGGCGGCTCGTTCTGCGCGATCGGGGTGTCCTTCAGCGCGGTGCGCATGTAGTCGATCCAGATCGGCAGGGCGGCCTTGCCACCGTATTCGCGGTAGCCCAGCGAGCGGAAGTCGTCGCGGCCCACCCACACGGTGGTCACGTACGGGCCGCCGAAGCCGGAGAACCAGGCATCGCGGTGGTCGTTGGTGGAGCCGGTCTTGCCGCCCACGTCCTCGCGGCCGAGCACCTTGGCCTGGGCACCGGTACCGCGCTGGACCACGTCGCGCATCATCGACACCAGCTGGTAGGCGGTGCGGGCGTCGATCGCGCGCGGGGCGGTGCGGGCATCGGGGTTGACCGGCGCGGCCGGGGTCTCGGCCTTGGCTTCGGCCTTGGCCGCAGCGGCCGGGTCCACCTTCGGGGCCGGGGCGCCGAAGTTGAAGCCGTCCACCACCTGGTTGACCGGCTGGTCGCTGCTGCCGGCGCAGTCGCGGCAGGCCAGGGCAGGATTTTCCTTGAACACCAGGTTGCCGTCGCGGTCATTGACCTGATCAATCAGCCAGGTGTCCACGCGCGAGCCGCCGTTGGCGAACACAGCGTAGCCACGGGCCACCGACAGCGGGGTGAGCGACGCCGTACCCAGCGACATCGACAGGTTCGGCGGCAGTTCCGATTCGGCGAAACCAAATTCGCTGATGTACTTGCGCGCGTAGTCCACGCCCATGCCATCGAGCAGGCGCACCGAGACCAGGTTGCGCGACTGCACCAGTGCTTCACGCAGGCGCATCGGGCCGCGGAAGCCGCCGCCGTCGTTCTGCGGCGCCCAGGTCTTGCCGCGGCGGTCGCGGAACACGACCGGGGCGTCGAGCACGATCGAGGCCGGGTTGTAGCCCTTGTCGAAGGCGGCCGCGTAGACGAACGGCTTGAAGCTCGAACCCGGCTGGCGGCGGGCCTGGGTGGCGCGGTTGAACTTGTTGCCGGAGAAGCTGAAGCCACCGACCAGCGCCTTCAGGGCGCCGCTGTGGGCATCCAGCGAGACCAGCGCGGACTGGCCGCGCGGGAGCTGGTCCAGCAGCCACTCACCTTCCTTGGCGCCAGCACGCACGCGCACGATGTCGCCGCGCTGCACCAGCTTGCCCGGGGTCTTGTTGGTCCACTTGGCGGCACCGGCCGGCAGCACGATCTCGCTGCGGTTGGCCAGCACCACGGTGGCGCTGCCATCGGCACCGGTGCTGGCGACGATGGCCGGCAGCAGGCCAGCCTGCCCGAACAGGCCGCGCAGGTGCTCAGCCAGGGCGGCGGCATCTTCGCCGGCACCCACCTGCACCTGCTTCTCCACGCCGTGCCAGCCGTGGCGGTGGTCGTACAGCAGCAGGCCGTCGCGCACCGACTGGTTGGCGGCGGTCTGCAGGGTGGCGTCGATGGTGGTGGTGACGTGGTAGCCCTTGTTGACCACGTCACCGCCGAAGCGGGCGATCATTTCCTGGCGCACCAGCTCGGCCACGTACGGGGCATCGACCTGCACCGGCGGCTCATGCGCGGTGGCGTGCATCGGCACGGCCTTGGCCGCGTCGGCCTCGGCCTGGCTGACGAACTTCAGGTCGGCCATGCGCTGCAGCACATAGTTGTCACGACGCTGGCGGGCGCGTTCCGGGTTGGAGATCGGGTTGCCCGAGGACGGGAACTTGGGGATGCCGGCCAGCGAGGCCATCTCGTCCAGGTCCAGCTCGTTCAGCTTCTTGCCGTAATAGAACTCGGCGGCGGCGGCCACGCCGTAGGCGCGGTTGCCGAAGAAACTCTTGTTCAGGTACAGCTCGAAGATCTCGTCCTTGCTCAGCTCGGACTCGATCTTCCGCGCCAGCAGGATCTCGGCCAGCTTGCGGGTGTAGCTGTACTCGGAGCTGAGGAAGAACTGGCGGGCCACCTGCTGGGTGATGGTGGAGCCACCCGGCACGCGCTTGTCGTTGGTGGTGGCCAGCAGCCACACCGCACGGCCGATGCCCATGTAGTCCACGCCGCCGTGCTCGTAGAAGCGGGCGTCCTCGGTGGCCAGGAAGGCCTGCTTCAGGCGCTCGGGCACGTCCTTCATGGTGATCGGGGTACGCCGGGTCTCGCCGAACACCGCCATCAGCTTGCCGTCGGCAGCGTAGACGTACATCGGCTCCTGCATTTCCACGTCGCGCAGGGTCTGCACGTCGGGAAGCTTGGAGGACACGGCGTAGTACAGACCGCCTACGGCGGCCGCGCCGATCAGCGCCAGGACCAGGACAATCAGGAAGATCCAGCGCAGCCAGCGGCGGAGTCGAGTCATCGGGTTCAGATTCCGATTGCGAATTTCGTGGTCGCAGAGTATAGATTACGCAAGGTGGCGGCTGGGGTCGTCGCCGGGGAGCGCAAGGGGAACAGTCAGGGGCTGCATGGTGAATCCGTGAGGGACTTCACAGCAGGGCCGTTGCCATTTGCTAAGAATACGTTATTAATGCTCGGGCGCAGGTCTTGCGTCCAAGTGCCCGTCGGCAGGGGAGAAACCGTGGGGCTCATCCCAAAAAGTCAGTCGCCGCTTGTAGGCGTCGACATCAGTTCGACTGCGGTAAAGCTTTTGCAGCTGTCCCGCAGTGGCAACCGTTTTCGTGTGGAACATTACGCCGTGGAACCTCTTCCGCCGAACGCGGTGGTCGAGAAGAACATCGTGGAAGTGGAGGCCGTGGGTGAGGCCATCCGCCGTGCGATGAACCGCTCGGGGAGCAAGGCCAAGCTGGCCGCTGCCGCCGTCGCCGGTTCGGCGGTGATCACCAAGGTGATCCCGATGCCGGCCGAGCTCGACGAAAACGACATGGAAGCCCAGATCGAGCTGGAAGCGGTCAACTACATTCCGTACCCGATAGAGGAAGTGAACCTGGACTTCGAGGTGATCGGGGCGATCCCGAACAACCCGGAGATGGTCCAGGTGCTGCTGGCCGCGTCGCGTTCGGAGAACGTGGAACTGCGCCAGTCGGCCCTGGAACTGGGTGGCCTGCAGGCCAAGGTGATGGACGTGGAGGCCTTCGCGGTCGAGAACGCCTATGCCCTGGTGGCCAGCGAGTTGCCGGTGTCCATCGAGGGCGTGGTCGCGCTGGTCGACATCGGCGCCACCATGACCACCCTCAACGTCCTGCGCGGCGGCCGCAGCCTGTACAGCCGCGAACAGGTGTTCGGTGGCAAGCAGCTGACCGACGAGATCATGCGCCGTTACGGCCTGAGCTACGAGGAGGCCGGCCTGGCCAAGCGCCAGGGCGGGCTGCCGGAAAGCTACGAGATGGAAGTGCTGGAGCCGTTCAAGGAAGCCACGGTCCAGCAGATCAGCCGCCTGCTGCAGTTCTTCTACGCAGGCAGCGAGTTCAACCGCGTTGACCACATCGTGCTGGCCGGCGGCTGCGCCGTGCTCGGTGGCCTGCCGGAAATGGTCGAGGAACAGCTGGGCGTGCCGACCGTGGTCGCCAACCCGCTGGCGCAGATGACCCTGGGGCCGAAGGTGAACGCGCATGCGCTGGCCCAGGATGCCCCCGCGCTGATGATCGCCACCGGTCTGGCGCTGAGGAGCTTCGACTGATGGCACGCATCAATCTATTGCCCTGGCGCGCCGAGCGGCGCAAGCAACGCCAGCGCGAGTTCTACGCAATGCTGGGCATGGCCGCTGTCGGTGGCCTGCTGCTGTCGCTGGTGATCTGGTTCTATTACGACCGCCAGGTGAGCGGCCAGATGGACCGCAACGCCTATCTGGAAGCCGAGATCGAAAAGGTCAAGGAACAGAACAAGGAGATCGACCGCCTCGACGCGCAGAAGGAACGCCTGCTGGCCCGCAAGAAGGTCATTGAGGAACTGCAGGCCAAGCGCTCGCAGATGGTGCACCTGTTCGATGCGCTGGTGCGCACGATTCCCGATGGCCTGGTGCTGACCGCGCTGAAGCAGGAAGGCGACGTGCTGACCCTGGAAGGCCGCACCCAGTCCAACGCCCGTGTTTCGGCGTACATGCGCAACCTGGAGACCTCCGGTTGGATGACCAACCCGGAACTGTCGATCATCGAAGCGCGTGATCCCGAGAAGGACAAGGACGGCAAGGTTGGCCCGCTGGCCGACATCAAGGCGCTGCCCTATGTGTTCGTGGTCAAGGTGAAGCTGCCGGCACAGAGTGAGGAAGTGGCCGGTACGCCAGGCCTCAACGCAGACGGTTCGGTGGCAACGCCGGCTCCGCCTGCAGTAGCCCCGCTTGCCGCCGGCCCGGATGCAGCGGCGCCTGCTGCACCGGCCGCAGGCCAGCCCGCTGCTGCTCCGGCTGCACCCGCCCCCGCCGCCGCTCCGGTCAACGCACCTGCTGCCACCCCGGCCGCGCCGAACCAGCCGGCAGCCCCGGCTGCCAAGCCTGCGCCGAAGCCCGAGGGCAGCCGCCTGGCGCAGCCGCCGCAGGCCTTCAACGCCCCGCTGCAGGGGGATCGCGCATGAGCCAGAAAATCGATCTGAAGAACCTGGATTTCAACGACATCGGCAACTGGCCGCAGAAGGCCAAGATCGTCTTCTGCTCGCTGTTGGCGCTGGTGATCATGTTCGTTGCGTGGATGCTGCTGATCAGTGGCAAGCGCGAGGAACTGGCCGGCCTGGAATCGAAGGAAGTCGACCTGCGTGCCGAGTTCACCAAGCAGCAGGAGCGCGCGGTGAACCTGGCACCGCTGAAGCAGCAGCTGGCACAGATGGAACAGGTGCTGCAGCAGATGTTGCGGCAGCTGCCCAGCAAGACCGAAATGCCTGACCTGATCATCGACATCTCGCAGACGGCGTTGTCCAGCGGCCTGACCAACGAGCTGTTCGAGCCGGAGCAGGAGCAGGTCAAGGAGTTCTACGCCGAAAAGCCGATCAAGCTGCGCATGGTGGGCAGTTACCACCAGTTCGGTGCTTTCGTCAGTGGCGTGGCGTCGCTGCCGCGCGTGGTCATCCTGACCATGCACGACATCAACCTCAAGCCCAAGGACAAGGCCACCGGCAACGCCCGCAGCGGTGCGCTGGAACTGTCCGGCACGGTCAAGACCTATCGCTATCTGGATGAGACCGAGGTGCAGGCACAGCAGGCGGCTGACGCCGGCAAGGAGGAGAAAAAGTGATCCGTTCCCTCTTTGCGCGTTGTGGGATGGCTGCGGTCGTGCTGATGCTGGCCGCGTGCGGCCGCGATGTGACCAGCACGCCGGGTGATGCGCCGAACCTTGAAAAGTGGGTGGAAGGCGAGCGTGCCCGACCGGCGCAGCCGCTGGAGCCGCTGCCGGTGATGCAGCAGTTCGAAACCTTCGAATACTCCGCACAGGGTCTGCGCGACCCGTTCACCGATGCCTGGACCAATCCGCAGCAGGGGAATGGCGGATTGCGTCCGGATCCGAACCGGCGCAAGGAGCCGCTGGAAGGCTTCCCGCTGGATGCACTGGACATGGTCGGTACCATCGGCACCGGCGCCGCTACCGTGGCGCTGGTGATGGGGCCGGACAAGGTGACCTACCGGGTACGCCCGGGTGGGTACCTTGGGCAGAGCGACGGGCGGGTCACGGCGGTCTTCGAGGACCACGTGGAGCTGATCGAACTGGTGCCGGATGGCGCGGGCGGCTGGCTGGAACGGCCGGCAACGCTCTCGCTTGAAGATCAATGATCGTTTACTGGGGATAGCACGATGACCTTTCACCAAGCCAAGGGGCTGCGTCCCATCCGGCGCTCTACCTTGAACCGTGTCAGCGCGTTGGGAGTCGCGCTGATGCTGGCCTGCGCTCCGGCGCTGGCCGCCGCACCGGCCGAGAAGCCGGTGGGCGCCACCGTGGCACCGGCGGCAGCGCCGGCGGGCCTGTCGGTGGCCAAGATCGATTTCAAGCGCGGCGATGATGGCGCCGGGCGCCTGATCGTCCAGTTCGACGGCCAGGGCGCGGTCCCGGACCTGCGTACGCAGGGCAACAGCGTGGTGGTCGATGTCGGTAACGCCCGACTGCCGGCCAACCTGCAGAAGCCGATGAACGTCACCGACTTCGCCACGCCGGTGCAGCGCATCGACGCCAAGCCGTCCGGTGCCGGTACCCAGCTGGTGCTGAGCACCGGTGGTGCAGTGGAATCGCTGGCCTACCAGAGCGGCAACGAGTACGTGGTGGAGATCAGCCCGCGGCAGGCGCCCGCCGCGGTGGGCGCGGTCACCGCCGGCAGCGTCACCCAGGCCGCCAAGGCGGTGGGGCAGCGTGGCTTCACCGGCAAGCCGGTGACCTTCAACTTCCAGGACGTGCCGGTGCGCACCGTGCTGCAGTTGATCGCCGAAGAATCCAATCTCAACGTGGTGGCGTCCGATTCGGTACAGGGCAATGTGACCCTGCGCCTGGTCAATGTGCCGTGGGACCAGGCGCTGGACATCGTGCTGCGTGCCAAGGGCCTGGACAAGCGTCGCGATGGCAGCGTGATCTGGGTCGCTCCGCAGGCTGAGCTGGCCAAGTTCGAGCAGGAGAAGGAAGACGCGCGCATCGCCATCGAGAACCGCGAAGACCTGGTCACCGATTACGTCCAGATCAACTACCACAGCGCCACGCAGATCTTCAAAGCGCTGACCGAGGCCAAGGGCATTGGTGGCGGCAGTGGTGGTGGCAATGGCGGTGGTGGCGGTTCGTCGCAGGAAGACAGTGGTTTCCTGTCCTCGCGCGGCCGTATCGTGGCCGACGAGCGCACCAACACGCTGATGATCAGCGACATTCCGAAGAAGATCGCGCGCATGCGTGAGCTGATCGGTGTGATCGACCGTCCGGTTGACCAGGTGCTGATCGAAAGCCGCATTGTCATCGCCACCGATACCTTCGCCCGCGAGCTGGGTGCGAAGTTCGGCATCAGCGGCAGCCGCGACAACGTGTACTTCAGCGGCAGCCTTGCTGCCAACGAGGAAACCCGCAAGTCGCAGGTCGATACGGCACTGGCCAACGCCAAGGCGGTCCGTGAGTGGCAGGCGGGTGGCAGCGTCGGCCCGGCGCCGATTCCCAGCGGCCCGACCATCAAGCGCGGCCTGAACTGGAACCTGCCGGTGGCTACGGCCAGCAACCCGGGTTCGTTGGCGCTGTCGATCCTCAACGCTGGCTACCTGCTGGACGTGGAGCTGTCGGCCATGCAGGAAGAGTCGCGAGGTGAGGTGATCTCCAACCCGCGCGTGGTCACCACCAACCAGCGCGAGGCGATGATCAAGCAGGGCAAGGAAATCGGCTACGTCACCATCAGCGGCACCGGTGCTGCCGGTGGCGCCGGTTCCACCCCGAACGTGCAGTTCAAGGAAGTGGTGCTGGAACTGCGGGTGACCCCGACCATCACCAACGACAACCGCGTGTTCCTCAACATGCAGGTGAAGAAGGATGAAGTCGACCGCCTGATCGAGCTGCAGGGCTACGGCACGGTGCCGTCGATCAACCGCCGCGAGGTCAACACCGCGGTACTGGTCGAGGATGGGCAGACCGTGGTCATCGGTGGTGTGTACGAGTTCACCGACCGCAGCAGCATCAGCAAGGTGCCGTTCCTGGGCGACGTGCCGTTCCTGGGCAACCTGTTCAAGAAGCGTGGCCGCAACAAGGACAAGGCCGAGCTGCTGGTGTTCGTGACGCCGAAGGTGTTGCGCGTGGCCAAGCAGAACTGAGCCCGCGCCACCCGCGAAACGAAGAAGGGCCGCCATGCGCGGCCCTTCTTCGTTTCCACCCGTAGATCCACGCCATGCGTGGATGGGCCGTTCAGCCGTTCTTGATGCCAATCGCAGGGCACCCTGCGATGATGTCGGGAACCCGTGCCGTCCCGCGCCGGTCAAAGGCCCCCATGAACCTGCCACCGCCGATGCCCGAAACCGTCTCGCCGCCGCCCGCGCCGGCCACCTCCCGCCTGCATGGCGCCTTCACCCAGCTGCGCGATGCCCTGTCGGCAGAGATCGTCGGCCAGGCGGCACTGGTCGAACGCCTGCTGATCGCGCTGCTGGCCGATGGCCACCTGCTGGTGGAAGGCGCTCCGGGCCTGGCCAAGACCACGGCGATCCGCGCGCTGGCCTCGCGCCTGGAGGCTGACTTCGCCCGCGTGCAGTTCACCCCGGACCTGCTGCCGGCCGACCTGACCGGCACCGAGATCTGGCGCCCGCAGGAAGGCCGCTTCGAATTCGTACCCGGACCGATCTTCCACCCGATCCTGCTGGCCGATGAAATCAACCGCGCGCCAGCCAAGGTGCAGTCCGCATTGCTGGAAGCGATGGGCGAGCGCCAGGTTACCGTTGGCCGCCACACCTACGCGCTGCCGCCGCTGTTCCTGGTGATGGCCACGCAGAACCCGATCGAACAGGAAGGTACCTTCCCGCTGCCGGAAGCACAGCTGGACCGCTTCCTGATGCATGTGCGCATCGGCTACCCGGACCAGGCCGCCGAATCGGAGATCCTGCGCCTGGCCCGCGAGCGTGCCCGCGGCGCGTTGGGCGAAGCCGCACCGGCGCCGGAGAAGCTGCCGATGCAGGATGTGTTCGATGCCCGCCGCGAAGTGCTGGACCTGCACATGGCGCCGGCGCTGGAACGCTACCTGATCGAGCTGGTGCTGGCTTCGCGTGATCCGGCGCGCTATGACGCTGGCCTTGGCCGCCGCATTGCCTGGGGCGCCAGCCCGCGCGGTTCCATCGCACTGGAACGCTGCGCGCGTGCGCGCGCCTGGCTGGCCGGTCGCGATTTCGTCACCCCTGATGATGTGCGTGCGGTTGCCGCCGACGTGCTGCGCCATCGCGTGCTGCCCAGCTACGAAGCTACTGCCGAAGGCTGGGATGGCGAACGCCTGGTGCAGGAGCTGCTGGCCCGGGTGCCGGCACCCTGAGCCTGCGCATGACCGATCCATCCCTGCACCACGCCTCTTCCGTCAGCGACGGTGACGGGCTGCGCCCGCAGCTGTCCGAACTGGTGGCCTTGCGCCGGCTTGCACAGCGTCCGCCGCCGCCACGCCGTGGCCGTGCCGGCAATGCCGGGCAGGCGCCGTCACCGCTGCGTGGGCGTGGCATGGAATATGCCGAGTCACGCGAGTACGTGGCCGGTGATGATGCGCGGCATATCGACTGGCGGGTGACCGCACGGACCGGTCGTGCCCACACCAAACTGTTCCAGGCCGAACGCGAGCGGGTCAGCCTGATCGTGGCCGATACCTCGCCGGCCCTGTACTTCGGCACCCGCGTGCGCTTCAAATCGGTGCAGGCCGCACGTGCAGGCGCCGTCGCCGCGTGGTCGGCGCAACGTCGTGGCGATCGCATCGGTGCCCTGCGTGGCAGCGACCGTGAACCACCGATCGCACCGGCAGGAGGCCCGCGCGGCGTGCTGCGCGTGCTGGATGCGCTCACCCGCTGGTATGCGCAGCCCCCGGCCGATGACCTTGGCCTGGAACGCGCGCTGGACCATGCCGGTCGCGTCCTGCGCCCGGGTGCACGTGTGCTGGTGCTGGCCGATCCGCAGCAGGCCATCCGTATTCCGCCTGCGCGCTGGAGTGCGCTGGCCCAGCACCATGACCTCAGCCTGGTGCTGCTGGTCGATCCATTGGAACTGCAGCCTCCGTCGGCCGCGCTGCAGTTCCAGACCCTGCAACAGCGCATCGGCCTCGACCTGCGGCGCAGCGAGGTGCAGGCTCATTGGCAGGCCCACTTCGTCGAACCGCTGCAGGAACTGCGGCGCCAGCTGGGAGCGCGTCGCGTCGATGTGCAGGTGCTGTCCACCGATGCGCCCAGCGATGCCTGGCTGGCACCATCCCCCACCGAGGTGCCGGCATGAGCGCGAACCTGCCGCTGCGCGATGTGCAGCTGCCGCCGGCGCCATCATGGTGGCCACCGGCACCGGGCTATCTGATGATCGGCGGCGTGGTGCTGCTGTTGCTGGTGGCGATGGCCTTCCTGTGGTGGCAGCGCCGCCGACGCCGCCAACGCTGGTTGCAGGTGTTTGATCAGGAGCTGGCAACCACCGCCGATGCGGCTGCCGAACTGGCGGCGATCGCAGGGCTGCTGCGTCGCGCCGCACGCCAGACACAGCCCGGCAGTGAATCCCTGCGCGATGACGCCTGGTGGCAGCGCGTGGATCCGGAAGGCACGCTGCCCGCGGCACATCGCAGCCTGCTGGCGGAAGGTGCCTATCGCCCACGAGTGGACGCCAACGATGTGGCGGCGCTGCGCAGCTGGGCGCGCGAGCGCTACCTGGCCATGCTGCTGGAGCGCCGCCGATGAACCTGCTGGCAAGTTACTGGCCATGGCCGGACCTGCAGCTGGCGTGGCCGCTGGCCCTGCTGGCGCTGCCGTTGCCGTTGCTGATGCGCTGGTGGAAGCGTCGTGCCGACCCCGGCGCTGCACTGCGCGTGCCCTATGCAGCGACGGAACTGGAAGCGCTGGCCGGTGGCGGCCGCGTCGATGTGTCGTGGCTGCGCACGCTGCTGTTGTGGCTGGGCTGGTGCGCGCTGTGCATCGCGCTCACGCGCCCGCAGCAGTTGGGCGAGGCCATCACCCCGCCGCAGCAGGGCCGGCAGATGATGCTGGCAATGGACGTGTCCGGCAGCATGGGCGAGGGCGACATGGTGCTGGGCGGGCAGGCGGTGGATCGCCTGACCGCGGCCAAGGCCGTGCTCGCCGATTTCCTTGATCGTCGTGCCGGTGATCGCATCGGCCTGCTGATCTTCGGCGACCGCGCCTACACGCTTACGCCGCTTACTGCCGATCTGGCCAGCGTGCGCGACCAGCTGCGCGACAGCGTGGTCGGCCTGGCCGGGCGCGAGACGGCCATCGGTGATGCCATCGGCCTGGCAGTGAAACGCCTGCGCAGCCAACCCGAGGGACAGCGCGTGCTGATCCTGCTGACCGATGGCGTCAGCAACGCCGGCGTGCTTGAACCGCTGCGTGCGGCGGAAGTGGCCCGTGCCGAAGGTGTACGCATCCACACCGTCGCGTTTGGTGGCGATGGCAGCATGCGCCTGTTCGGCATTCCCATTTCCGCCGACCAGGATCCGGTCGATGAGGCCACCTTGAAGAAGATCGCGAGTATGACCGGCGGCCAGTTCTTCCGCGCCCGCGATACCGCGCAGCTGGCCGGCATCTACGCCGAACTGGACCGGCTGGAGCCGATCGCGGCGAAGGGGCCAAGCCTGCGGCCGCGCGAGGAGCGCTATGCCTGGCCGTTGGGCCTGGCGTTGTTGCTGGGTGCGTTGGCATGGGTGTGGCCGGAGCGCCGCCGATGATCGCGTTGGCATCCCATCTTCCCGACTGGAATGCGCTGCATTTCCTGCGCCCGGAATGGCTGTGGGCCTTGCTGGCATTGCCGCTGATCCTCGCGCTGGCGTTGTACCGGCAGCGGCGCAGCGATGTGTGGCGGACAGCGGTCGATGCCCACCTGTTGCCGCATCTGCTGGCTGCGGGCACGCGCCGCCGTGCACGCCTGCCCTGGGCCGTGCTGCTGGGCTGGACGCTGGCCTCGCTGGCCATGGCCGGGCCGAGCTGGCGCCAGCAGGCACAGCCGATGTTCCAGGCCAGCGCACCGCTGCTGGTCGTGCTGGATCTGTCCAGCCGGATCAATGCCACCGATCTGCCGCCGTCGCGCCTGCTGCAGGCGCGGGCGAAAGTGGGTGAGCTGCTGCGTGCCCGCCAGGGCGGACAGGTGGGCCTGGTGGTCTACGCCGAGGATGCCTACACCGTGGCGCCGCTGACCGACGACGGCAGCAACGTTGCGCTGTATCTGGACGCGTTGTCGCCCGATGTGATGCCACGTGACGGCCAGCGTGCCGACCGCGGTATCGACTGGGCGACGCGGTTGATGCGCCAGATCGGGGCATTGCGGGGGCAGATCCTGCTGGTGAGCGATCAGGCGGATGATGAAGCGGCACTGGCCGCCGCGCAGGCGCGCAGCCTCGGCCTGCAGGTGTCGGTACTGGGCCTGGGCACAGCTGCCGGTGCGGCGTACCGGGATGGCAGTGGGCAGATCCGCCAGGCTGCGCTGGATGAAGGCAGCCTGCGTGCGGTGGCTACCGCCGGTGGTGGCCGTTATGCACGCATCGCCGCCGATGACAGTGATCTGCGCGCACTGGGTGTACTGGATGCACGCGAAGGTACTGCGGCGCAGCGGCCCGGCGAGGGCAAGCACTGGCGTGATGAAGGGTTCTGGCTGCTGCCACCGGTGATGCTGCTGGCGCTGCTGGCCTTCCGCCGCCGCGCGCTGCTGGCGGCGGTGCTGGCGGTGGGCCTGCTGCCGTGGATGAGTGATGTGCAGGCGCAGGCACCCGCCGTGCCGGCTTCACCGCCAGCGCAGGGCACACTGTGGAAGCGCGCCGACCAGGTGCAGCACCAGCGTCTGGCCGAAGGTGCGCAGGCGTACCGCAATGGCGATTTCGCCAGTGCCCGCAAGCAGTTCGAGGGCATCGACAGCGATGCGGGCTGGTACAACCTGGCCAATGCACTGGCCCGCCAAGGCAACTACGACGAAGCCATTGCCGCCTACGACCGCGCGCTGGCACTGCATCCCGGCATGGCCGACGCGGTCGCCAACCGTGCCGTGGTCGATGCCGCGCGCAAGCGCAAGCAGTCGGGTGGCAAAGGCCAGGATCAGCAGAAACCACCGCAGAACGGGCAGCAGAAGCCACCGCAGAACGGCCAGGGGCAGCAGAATCCCCAAGGCCAGCAGCCGCAGCAGGGCCAGCAGAATCCCGGCCAGGGCCAGCCGCAACCGGGCCAGCACGGGCAGCCCAAGCCCGGTGACGACAAGAACCCGTCGAGCCCGCAGCCCGGCGAGCGTGGCCGCGATGGACAGCAGGCGCCACCACAGGTGGAGGATGCCAAGGCGCAGGCCCAGGCGGATGAGCAGCAGCGCCAGCGCATGCAGCAGGCAATGCAGCAGGCACGTGAAGGCAAGGGCGAACAGGATGGCAAGCCCGTGCCGGGTAGTGACGGCAGCACCCCGCGCCAACGCGAGGAGCAACAGGCGGTGGAGGCATGGATGCGGCGCGTGCCGGATGATCCGGGCGCACTGCTGCGGGCCAAGTTCCAGCTGGAAAACGAACGCAGGAAGAGGGAAGGGCGATGACGCGGGCGATCAACATGCACGGGCGCTGGCCACTGCAGGTACTGGCGGCACTGCTGCTGTGGCTGCCGATGCTGGCCTGGGCGCAGCCGCGCGCGTGGCTGGACCGCGACCGCATTGCGATGGGTGAGACGGTCACCCTCAATGTCGAGAGCGATCAGGGCGCACCAGACTTCACGCCGTTGCGTACCGACTTCGATCTCAGCGGCCAGACCAGCAGCCGCCAGGTGGAGTGGAGCAATGGCAGCATGCAGCAGCGCAATCTGTATGGCGTGGCACTCACGCCGCGGCGTAGCGGTGCACTGGTGGTGCCGGGCCTGCAGGTGGGCAGCGTGCGTACCGCGCCGCTGACCCTGCAGGTGGATGCCGCTGCCGTGGCCGGCCCCGACAGCAACGCGGTGGCCTTCATCGAAACCGTTGTCGATGACCAGACGCCGTATGTGCAGCAGAGCGTAGGCGTGGTGGTGCGGTTGTATTTCGCCTCGCAGCTGGCCTCCGGCGAACTGGTGCTGGATACCCCGGCAGGTGCGTCGTTGCAGCGGGTGGGCGATGACCGCACCGATGTGCGGCAGGTCAACGGCCGCCGCTACAACGTGGTCGAACGGCGCTTCCTGCTGATTCCTGAGCGCAGCGGTGCACTTCGGCTGGCCGGTGCGCGTTTCAGTGGGCGCAGTGCCGGTGGCTTCTTCGACGACTTCTTTGGCGGCGGCGACGGGCGGATGAATGCCACCGGCGCCGACCGCACGTTGCAGGTACAGGCACAGCCGGCACAGGCGCCGCAGCCGTGGCTGCCGCTGCAGGGCCTGCAGCTGCGCTACACCAGTGCACCGACCAGCGCACGTACCGGTGAGGCGGCCAACGTGGTGGTCGAGGCGATTGCCGACGGTGCCACCCGCGCGCAGTTCACCGACCTGCCGGTGCCCGACGTTGGCAGCGCCGCGCAGGTGTTCGCCGAACCGGCGCAGTACGAAGAGACCTTCAACGGCAGCACGCCGCGGCTGAAGATCACCCGCCGTTACTCGATCGTGCCGCGCCAGCCGGGTTCGCTGGTGGTGCCGGGGCCGCGCCTGCCGTGGTGGGACGTGCGCAATGGCAAGCCACAGGAAGCGAAGCTGCCGGACCTGACACTCGCCGTCGCAGCCGGTAATGGCGGTGGCAGTGCTTCACCTGCGCCGCTGCCGCCGATCGACACCGATGCTGCGCTGCCGGGGGGCGATGGCCAGGACAGTCGTATCGCGGCCACCGATCCGCGCGCCAGCGGCCTGGCCGAGCGTCCGTGGCCGTGGATGGGCGCCGCCATCGGTCTGGCGCTGCTGTGGCTGCTGACCCTGTTGTGGGGCTGGCAGCGTGGCCGTCGCCCGCGCGTGGCGTCGCCTGAGGCGGGCAGGGGGGCTGTGCCGGCTGTGGCGACTGGACGTGCCGGCCTGGCCGAACTGCGCCGCGCGCTGGATGGTGAAGGCTTCGATCAGGTAGAAGCTCAGCTGTGCGCGATGGCCAGCGTTGAACGCATCGAGCAGGTCATCGCGCGGTTGGATGACCCGGCCCAGCGCCAGGTGCTGCAGGACCTGCAGCAGGCCCGCTGGGGCGGGCAGGGTGATCTGGCGCCGCTGCGCACGCGCCTGCGCGAGGTCTTCCGTGACGGACCGCACTGGTCGGCGGCGGCGATCACCGCTGACACTGGCCTGGCGCCGCTGTATCCACCGCGGCGAACCTGAACCGGCGCCGCTTGCGCGCTTTGTTAGAGTGCATTCATTTTTCGAGGAAACCCGCGCATGACAGCAGCTGCTGCCGACAAGAAGAAGTTGCCCCTGCATTGGAAGATGGGCATCGGCTTTGCGATCGGCCTGATCCTGGGACTGATCGTGCACGCCCTGGGTGGCAGCGTCGATGGTCTGCAGGCCGGTGCCAAGTGGGTAATGGACTACATCACCACCCCGGCGTCGGGCCTGTTCCTCAACCTGATCTTCATGCTGATCGTGCCGCTGATCTTCTCGGCGCTGATCATGGGCGTGTCGGAGATGGGCGACATCCGCGCCCTCGGCCGCATCGGCTGGAAGACCCTGGCGTATACCGTGCTGCTGTCCGGCATTGCCGTGAGCATCGGCCTGGTGCTGGTCAACCTGCTCAAGCCGGGCGCCGGCGTCGACCCGCAGGTCGCCGCGATGATGCTGTCGGAGAACGCAGAGCGCAGCAAGGAAATCGTTGCGGGCATCCACGGCACGCCGAAGGGCATGGACATGCTGCTGTCGATCGTGCCGAGCAACGTGCTGCAGGCGGCGTCTGACAACGGCGCGATCCTGTCGCTGATGTTCTTCGCGCTGATGTTCGGCATCGGCATGGTGCTGACTGACAACGAGAAGGTCGCACCGCTGCGCCGCGCCATCGAAGGCGTGTTCGAAATCTCGATGACCCTGATCAACCTGGTCATCCGCCTGGCCCCGTATGCGGTGGCCTGCTTCATGTTCAACCTGGCCGCGCTGTTCGGCTTCGAGCTGATCATCCGCCTGGGCGCCTACGTGGGCGTGGTGGTGCTGGCGCTGGGCCTGCACATGATCGTGACCTACGGCACCGCCGTGTGGCTGTCCGGCCGCTCGCCGCTGTCGTTCTTCCGCGATACCCAGGAAGCGACGGTGATGGCGTTCTCCACCGCCTCCAGCAACGCCACCCTGCCGACCGCGCTGCGCGTGGCCGACCAGATGGGCCTGCCGCAGCGCGTGTCGCGCTTCGTGCTGACCGTGGGCGCCACCGCCAACCAGAACGGCACTGCGCTGTTCGAGGGCGTGACGGTGATCTTCCTGGCCCAGTTCTTTGGCGTGGACCTGAGCATCGGCCAGCAGATCATGGTGATGGCGGTCTGCATCCTCGGTGGCATCGGCACGGCCGGCGTGCCGTCGGGCTCGCTGCCGGTGGTGGCGATGATCTGTGCGATGGTGGGCGTGAACCCGCTGGGCATCGGCCTGATCCTGGGCGTGAATCACTTCCTGGACATGTGCCGTACCGCCCTGAACGTGACCGGCGACCTGGCCCTGACCACCCTGGTGGCCAAGGGCGAGTCCCACGATGGCCCGGTGCTGGGCCCGCAGCAGGACTGAGTCCGGAGCCACTGCCGGTGACCTGATCGGGGGCGGATCCCTTTCCGCAAGGAAAGGGATCCGGCCCCTTTTCACATGCGGAATCCGGCAGAGATCACGACGCTGCCGGCCAGCGGCCGGCACGACCGGGCAAGGTGAACCGACCCCCCGCCCGGCGACTATGGGACAATAGGCCGCCCGCACGTCCGCGGCCGCCTCCCGATTCCGACAGAACCATGACGCAGCCTACCCGTCGCCAGTTGGCCAACGCCATCCGCTTCCTTGCCGCCGATGCGGTTGAAACCGCAAAGTCCGGCCACCCCGGCATGCCCATGGGCATGGCCGACATCGCCGAAGTCCTCTGGAACGACTACCTCCGCCATAACCCGAGCAATCCGCACTGGTTCAACCGCGACCGTTTCGTGCTGTCCAACGGCCACGGTTCGATGCTGCAGTACGCGCTGCTGCACCTGAGCGGTTACGACCTGCCGATCGAGCAGCTGAAGCTGTTCCGCCAGCTGGGCAGCCACACCGCCGGTCACCCGGAACGCCACGAGACCCCGGGCGTGGAAACCACCACCGGCCCGCTGGGCCAGGGTTTCGCCAATGCCGTGGGCTTCGCTCTGGCCGAGAAGCTGCTGGCACAGCGCTTCAACCGCCCGGAGCTGGAAGTGGTCGACCACCGCACCTGGGTGTTCATGGGCGATGGCTGCCTGATGGAAGGCGTGTCGCATGAAGCGGCGTCGCTGGCCGGTACCTGGGGCCTGCACAAGCTGGTCTGCTTCTGGGACAACAACCACATCTCCATCGACGGCAACGTCGAGGGCTGGTTCACCGACAACACCCCGGAGCGTTTCGAAGCCTATGGCTGGAACGTGGTCCGTGACGTCGATGGCCACGACCCGGAAAGCATCAAGGCCGGCATCGAGGCCGCGCTGTCGCAGAGCGACAAGCCGACCCTGATCTGCTGCCGCACCACCATTGGTTTTGGTTCGCCGAACAAGGCAGGCAAGGAATCCAGCCACGGCGCACCGCTGGGCAAGGACGAGCTGGAAGCCACCCGCAAGCAGCTGGGCTGGGAATACGGTCCGTTCGAGATCCCGCAGGCGATCTACGACGGCTGGCGTGCCAATGGCGCCGGCACCCTGCGCCAGGCCGAGTGGGAACAGCTGTTCGACAAGTACGCCAGCCAGTACCCGGGCGAAGCCGCCGAACTGACCCGCCGTTCGCATGGCGAGCTGCCGGCCGACTTCGTTGCCAAGGCCGATGCCTACATCGCCCAGGTGGCGGCTGAAGGCCCGACGATTGCCTCGCGCAAGGCCTCGCAGCTGGCCATCGAAGCCTACGCCCCGCTGCTGCCGGAAATCGTCGGCGGCTCGGCCGACCTGGCGCACTCCAACCTGACCCTGTGGAAGGGCAGCACGTCGGTCGCCAGCGACGACGCCAACGCCAACTACGTGTACTACGGCGTGCGCGAGTTCGGCATGACCGCCATCGCCAACGGCCTGGCCCTGCACGGTGGTTTCATTCCGTTCGATGCCACCTTCCTGGTGTTCAGCGACTACGCCCGCAACGGCGTGCGCATGAGCGCGCTGATCCCGGCCCACGCCATCCACGTCTACACCCACGATTCGATCGGCCTGGGCGAAGATGGCCCGACCCACCAGCCGGTGGAGCATCTGGCCTCGCTGCGCTACATCCCGAACAACGACGTGTGGCGCCCGTGCGATGCGGTCGAGTCGGCGGTGAGCTGGAAGGCCGCAATCACCCGCCAGGACGGCCCGAGCTGCCTGGTGTTCAGCCGCCAGAACCTGCCGCACCAGCCGCGCAACGCCGAGCAGATCGCCCAGATCGAGCGCGGTGGCTACGTGCTGGCCGATGCCGCCGGCACTCCGGACGTGATCCTGATCGCCACCGGTTCGGAAGTTTCGCTGGCCACTGAAGCCAAGGCCCAGCTGGATGCGGCCGGCCTCAAGACCCGCGTGGTCTCGATGCCGTCCACCGACGTGTTCCTGCGCCAGGATGCGGCCTACCGTGAATCGGTGCTGCCGAACGCCGTGCGCAAGCGCGTGGCCGTGGAAGCCGGCGTGACCGGCTTCTGGCGCCAGTTCGTTGGCCTGGACGGTGCGGTGATCGGTATCGACACCTTCGGTGCCTCGGCCCCGGCCGACCAGCTGTACAAGCACTTCGGCATCACCACCGCCCACGTGGTGGAAGCGGCCAAGGCGCTGTAAGCAGCATCGCAGCGTGATGAAGGAAAGGCCGGCGCACGCCGGCCTTTCTCGTTTTCCTGGGTAGATCCACGCCATGCGTGGACGAGAAAAGGGGACGGCGTGTTCCGCCCGACGGCGCCGCTGTCGCGTTGGCCTCTTCATCTGGCCTGCGTTCCTTGCGAAAAGGAGAGTCTGCCGAGACAACCTCAATAGTAAAAATGGTCAACAAGCGCGGCGCAGAAACCTATACTGGATTTGCGGAGTGTAAGGTGTGGCCTTACACTGGTGCTGCATGATCGTCAGCTTCAGGCATAAGGGCCTGAAGGCGCTCTATGAGCGGGGCGACATTTCCGGAGTCCGTGCCGACCATGTGGTTCGGTTGCGGCGTTTGCTTCTGCAGTTGGATCAAGCCCGGCTGCCTGGAGACATGGGGCTGCCCGGAAATCGCCTGCATCCCCTGCACGGAAGCTATAGCGGCTACTGGGCTGTGAATGTCTCGGCGAGTTGGCGATTGGTGTTCCGCTTTCGTGGGCTCGACGTCGAACTGGTCGATTACCTTGATTACCACTAGGAGTCTGCTCGATGCCGTTGCATGATCCGCCGCATCCAGGAGAATCGCTGCGCGAAGACATCCTGCCGGCGATCAGCATGTCCATCAGTGCGCTGGCGCAGCACCTTGGTTATTCCCGTGGACAGCTGTCGACCATCATCAACGGGCACGCCGGCATCTCTGCTGAACTCGCGTACCGTCTTGAACTTGCGGGCCTCGGCAGTGCTCGTATGTGGCTGGCGATGCAGGCGGCCTATGACCTGTGGCAGGTCGAGCATCGAGAGCATCCGCCCATTGCCCGCCTGTATCTTGAGGATGCAGTGAGGATCGGACAGTAGATCCGCGCCATGCATGAATAAAGAAGGGGACGGAGGGGATCAAGTCGTCTGTGCATGAACGACTTGATCCCCTCCGTCCCCTTTTCTCAGGCAGTGCGTGCCAGCGCCAGGCGCAGCAGTCGCGCGTCCAGGCGCTCTGCGAAATCCGTCGGAGCCTGCAGGCCCATGCGCTGCAGGTACACCGCATCGCCGTCGCCGGCCGGTTGCCGCAACGCTGCCCAGACGGTACGCAGCTTGTCGCCGCGGGTCTGCGTGTTGGCCTTCAGCCAACCCAGCGCTTTCACCAGTACCTGCTCGATCTCGTTGAAGTCGCTGCCCAACGGATAGTCCGGCAGGCTGCCATCGGCGCGGAACGGTGCCAGCGCTGCCGCCAATGCCTGCGGCGTATTGCGCTGCAGGCGCTGCGGGTCGGGCGGGGACGCCGCCAGCAGCTTGCGCGCGGCATGTGCCTGCTGCAGCAGATCGCCCTGAAACGGGGCTTCGGTGATCGCGGTCATCGCATGCACGCAGTCCTCGTCGGTCAGTCCGCGCAGGTCGGCGATGCCGTACTCGTTGAGGTAGATGTCGCGCAGGTGGCGCGGGATGGTGGTGTGCCCGTAGTTCCAGCGCACGTTCGATTCGCGCTGGCCCTTGTCATCGCGCGCGGCGCGGAACATCAGCACGCTGCGCGCTTCCGGCAGGGCATGTGCCATCGCCACGAAGTTGTACTGGCCGCCCACGCCAGACACCACGCGTCCATCGTCCAGCGCATCCGACACCGCCGCGCCCAGCGCGGTGGCCATCATGCAGGAGTTGAAGAAGCGCGCATGGCGGCGCTGCAGGCGCTCCAGCGTCTCGTTGCCGCCGTACAGCTGGTTGATCTCGCTGATGCGGCGCATGCCGATTGCACGGCATTCGTCTTCCGGCAGCGTGCGCAGCCACTCGTAGAACTCTGGCGAGCCCAGGTAGAACGCACCGTGCAGGTACTCGCCTTCGGCGGCCAGGGTGGCGTGGTCGATGGACAGCGTGCTGCCATTTTCGATGCGCTGCATCAGCGCCAGGTCGTCATGCACCTTGCGCTTGATCACCCCGGTCTGCACCAGCCGCCGGAAGCCCTCGTTGAGCATCTCGCTGCAGCCGTACAGGCCCACTTCGAACGGATCGAGCCCGCCGATCTCCTGCACCAGCGGGTGGCTGGCCAGCTGCGGATCCAGCGCATGCAGCACGCGGCGGTAGCGCGCGTTGTCGGTGTGGCGCAGCACCAGTGCATGGCTGAGCGCGTCGGCCAGCGTGCCGATGCCGATCTGCAGGGTGCCGCCGTCGCGCACCAGCGTGCTGGCGTACAGGCCGATGGCGTAGTCGGCATCGCCGACCGGCTGCCGCGGCAGCCCGAACAGCGCCGGGTACGGCGGCGGCGGGGTGATCACCAGATCGAAGAACGACACATCGACCGTCGCCGAGCCGCCCAGATAGGGCAGCTGCGGATCGATCTCGGCGATCATCAATGGGCGCGGCAGGCCGCGCGCGGTCATCGCATCCAGCGTGTCCTGGGTGATGTCGTTGTTGCACGACAACGACAGCCGGCGGTCATCCGGCCGCATCGCCACCTTCTGCACGATTACCTGCGGCGTGCGCTGCGCCACCGCATCGGCGGCGTGGGTGTAGTTCAGGCTGGTGTAGCTGGACTGCGCCTGCCGCGAACCGAGCAGGGCGCCGGACTGCATGTAGAACTCTTCCACCTGCACATGTGCCGGCAACGCGTCGCGCGCGATCGCATCGGCATAGGCCAGGCGCGGGAAATCGTCGCCGAAATGGCGCTGCGCGAACGGTGCCATGAAGCGCGCTTCCAGACCGTTGCCGCGCGCCTTCGGCGGGTTGAGCGACAGCGCGGTATACAGCTGCAGCGGCCGCGAAGGGTCGTGCTCGACGCGTGCGTACAGGGCATTGAGCAACCGGTGTGGCTTGCCCAGTGCCAGCGGTGCTCCGATCCGCAGCGGCCCGTCCACGCGCGCAAACAACCAGTCGACGGCGGCGTCCAGGTCGGTGAGGTGTTCGGTCATGCGCGGCGGTCCTGCGTGTGGGGGAGTGCTGGCATTACAGCATGTCGGGCTTGAACCGCCGTCGACGCGAGACTTCGGCGCCGGACACCATGAACTGCCCATCGCCCCGGTAGTGCACCGTGCGCGGCAGCTTCGGCCGTGGCGCCACGTGTGCACGCACGATTTCCCAGATGAACAGGTTGCTCGATTGCACCTGGCTGTCGTCGTAGAGACGGCATTCGAAGCAGGAATGGCATTGCCCGACCAGCGGCGCGCCGACCTCGCGCGCAGGTACTGCATCCAGCCCGAAACGCACGAACTTGTCGACCTCGCGGCCGCTGCAGTTGCCGATGTCGACCACGGTATCGAGCAGCTCCACGCCGGGCACGTTGATCACGCACTCGCCACTACTGACGGCCAGTGCATGGCTGTGGTTTTCATTCCACAGGTAGGTGGCGACCAGCGACGGCGAAAAGCCCATCACCATGTGCCAGCCCATCGTCATCAGGTTGCGCTGGCCCTGCCACGCGGTACTGACCAGCACGATCGGGCCGGGTTCGAGCAAGCGGCGGGCCTGCTCGACCGGGAAATCCTTCTTGGGCAGCGCTTTCATCCAGGGCCTGGGGCGGGAGGAACCGATGCTGGCGCACGTGCGATGAACCTGGAGTAGAGGGGCTTGACAGGCGATTCGATTACGCGCGTAATCGGGCTGTCGATTACGGATGTAAACCATGACCCCGATCAGCGAAGCCGAAGCCGTTGTGATGGAGGTGCTGTGGCAGCAGGCACCGCGTAGCGCCGATGACGTGGTGGCCGCGCTGGCCCACCGCGACTGGGCCGAGCCGACCATCAAGACCCTGCTCAACCGCCTGCTGACCAAGGGCGCGATCGCTGCCGAGCGCGATGGCCGGCGCTACCTGTACCGGCCGCTGCTGCAGCGCCAGGCATGGGTAGAGGCGCAGAGCCAGGACTTCATCGGGCGTGTTTTCGAGGGGCGCGTGGCGCCGCTGGTCGCGCACTTCAGCGAGCGCGGCCAGTTGAGCGCGCAGGACATCGCCGAACTGAAGAAGCTGATCCGGGAGCTGGACCATGACTGAGCTGCTCGACGGATTGTGGCAGGCCAGCCTGTGGCTGGCGGTGGGCGCGGTCCTGCTGGCGGTAATGCGACCGCTGCTGCTGCGGATGGGAGGCGCGGGGCTGGCCTACCGCAGTTGGTGGCTGCTGCCGATGCTGCTGGTGGCACTGATGCTGCCGTTGCCGCAGGTTGCGTTGTTGCAGCAGGTACCCACGCTGCCGCTGAAAGTGATGCCCGGTGCCATCGATGCCCTGAACGGGCCGTCGTTGCCATGGGCCGGTCTGTTGCTGGTGCTGTGGGCACTGGGCACGGGCCTGTGCCTGCTGCGCGACCTGCGCGCACAGCGTCGTTTCGAACGACGGATGGGCCCACTGAAGCGGCGTGCCGATGGCAGCTGGCAGGCCAGCGGCGACCCCGGCCTGCCGGCGCTGGTTGGCCTGTGGCGGCCGCGCATCGTGGTCGGCCCGGCATTCGACCAGCAGTTCAGCGCACAGGAACAGGGGCTGATCCTGCAGCACGAGCGCAGCCATCGCCGCCATGGCGATCACTGGGCCAACGGCGCGTTGCTGCTGGCGCGCGCGGTGTTCTGGTTCCACCCGCTGCTGCCATGGGCCGCACGCCGCTTCCTGCGCGATCAGGAATTGGCCTGCGATGCCCGCACCATCGGTCCGCAGCCTTCGCTGCGCGGCCTGTATGCCAGCACGCTGCTGAAGGCGCAGCTGGTCCACCCGGTTGCGCCCGCGGTCTGCCATTGGCGCAGCCAACCCGTGTTGAAGGAGCGTATCGCCATGTTGAAGCAGTCCAAGCGGAAGGCATTGCCGTGGGTGTCCGGGCAGGTGCTGGTGGTCGGGTTGTGCGTGGGGATGGGAGCGGTGGCATGGGCCAGCCAGGGGGCTGTGGAGGCTGGCCCGGCAGCACCCGTCATGGATCGGGAGATCCAGGTCGACAAGATGCCGCCACCGTCCTATCCGAAATCTGCGATCGAGCAGCGTCAGGTAGGCGTGGTGAACCTGCGCGTGGAAGTGGATGCACAGGGCCATCCGACCGATGTGCGGGTACTCAGTGCGACCAATCCGGGGGTGTTCGACGCCGTCTCCATCGCCGCCGCGCGCAGCTGGACCTATCGTCCCGCGGTGAAGAACGGCAAGCCGGTGGCCGGTGCCGTACGCATTCCGATCACCTACGCCATGGATGACACCGAGGACGCGAAGTGAAGTCCGCGCCGCTGTTGATGATGGCGGCGCTGCTGGTGGGGTGTGCAACCCAGGATCGCCTGACCACCGTCGATACCCGCAGCGAGAATGTCGGTCACCAGCGCCTGCAGCCGCAGGCGGGCGGCGGCAGTGGGCAGCTGCAGGTGTATTCGCTGGGTGCGACCGAGGGCTACCGGATGCCGCAACTGTACGCGGCACCGGACCCGGAGGTCGGTGATCGCGACCCGCGTGCGGAACTGGCGCCGACCACCATCTGCCTGCAGGTGGTGGTTGATGCCAACGGCGACGTCGAGCGCAGCCTGCCATTGACCGATCGCCCGGAGTGCGCGGCAGGTGCTGCGGGCGAGAATGCGCCCCTGCTGCAGGCAGCGCAGGAAGCCGTGGCGATGTGGAAGTACTCGTCCGCAGCGGTCTGCCACTTCGCGGCCGGCAAGGTGCCTGCCAATCGCGGTGACTGCCGGGGCGCCGAGCGTGTCGAGCCGGTGGCCGTCACCCTGCAATATGCCTTTACCTTCGAGATCGTGAAGGGCCAGCACGTGGTGCGCACGCAGGGAAAATGATCGCTCGCGATGACCGGGGTAGCGCCGGGCCATGCCCGGCGGGCGCAGCGGCGTGGATCAGGCCCCGCCCTGGATGTTGGCCTTCACTGCGGGCTGCATCAGCTTCGGTTCTTCCAGCGTCGCATCGCGGGCCTGGCGCACGCTGACGAACTCTGCCTCGGCCACGCCGTCGTGCACGTGGATGTTGTGCGCGCGCTGTTCGCCGATGGTGGTTTCGTTGGCGAACCCGCGGCCACCGGGGCCGTAGTCGTGGCAGACAAACACGCGCGTCGCATCGGGCAGGGCCAGCAGGCGCTGGATCGAGCGGTACAACTGCGCCGCATCGCCGCCCGGGAAGTCGCAGCGGGCAGTGCCGCCGTCAGGCATGAACAGCGAGTCGCCGGTGAACAGCGCATTGTCGATCAGATAGGCGATGCTGTCGCTGGTGTGGCCGGGCACGGCGATCACCTGGCAGCGCAGTTCACCCAAAGCGAAGGTCTCGCCATCGCTGAACAGGTGGTCGAAGATCTCATCGGCCGCGGGAAGCTGCAGGCCATAGCGCGGTGCGAACGTGGCCTGCACCGCGCGGATGCCTTCACCGATGGCCAGCGTGGCCTGCGGGAAGCGCTGCTTGAGCCGGCGCCCGGCCGACACATGGTCGGCGTGGGCATGGGTTTCCAGCAGCCAGCGCAGCTGCAGGCCCTGTTGTTCGATGGCCTGCAACGCGGCATGCAACGGCGCTTCACTGCTGGCGTCGGTATCCGGGTCGTAGTCCAGGACCGGGTCGATCAGCGCCGCCTCGCCGCTGGCCGGGTCGCTGACCAGGTAGCTGAAGGTGTTGCTGTCACGGTGGAAGAACGACTGCACCTGGACCGACATCGGAACTCTCCTCAGCGCGTGCCGAGCACGCGGTTCAGCAACTGCGCCAGGTTCTCACCGGCCAGTCGCAGCTGCGCTTCGGCCAGCGGCCGGTAGCGCTCGGTGTACTCGTCACCGATTTTACGCGTGGCCGGATAAACGCCAGCTTGCATGGAGATGCGGCAGCTGGCTTCGGCCCACGTCTGCGGGTCGCGCTGCGGGTTGGACTGGCGCGCGAGCTTCGGTGCGCGCTGGCTCTGCAGCACCGGCAGGTAGCCGGCGTCGTCCAGCTTGCGGGTGTTGAGCATGCCGCTGTCCCACAGCGAGTGCAGGTTGGTACCGCGGTTGCCGAACTGCAGCTGGAAATCGTTGCCGCCCTTGTCGTGGGCGTAACCGGCGTGCATCGGCTGGTGGATGTCGCCGACCAGATGCACCACGAACTTCAGCGCCTGCAGGCGCTCGCCGTCGGTCAGGCTGCGATCGCCGAGGATGGCGCTCTGTGCCTTCAGGGCCTCGACGATGCAGTTGCCGTTTTTGCAGTGCTTCGGTGCTTCGTAATGGCAGTTGTCTTCGGCGATGTTGACGTAGTGCCAGCCGGCCGAGCGGCGGCCCAGGCCCGGGTCCTTGGCGCGCAGCTGGTCGGCCCACGGCGCGATGCTGGCCAGCGTGGCGTCCGGTTCGGTGGCCAGCAGGCGGTCCACTTCGGCGCGGGCGGCGGGGTTGAGGCGGGCGTCGGCGACTTCGGCGACAAGGCGGTGGCCTTGCGCGCCCCAGGCATGTGCGGGGGCGGAGACGGACAGCAGGGCCGGCGCCAGGGCGGCGGCGAGGAACAGGGAGTGCAGGGCTTTCATGCGCACATTCTAGCGGGGTAGGTGGATTGAAGAGCGGCGCGTTCCTGTCTGCTTGGGGCTGGCTGCAGGGGCAGGCGCTGCGGGACACGCTGCAAGTACGTCCCTGTAAGCTCGGCCGCGGCATCCATGCCGCGGACGGTCCCGCAGCGCCTGCCCCTGCAGCCCCATCCAACATGACCGCGAAGGCGGATGCAAACGTCAAAGGCAACATCAAAAACAAATGCAGGATCAAAATCCGCCTTCTGCAATTGCAGGCAACCATTACGCCTCGGATGTGCAGGCTCCCCGCCTTGCCCCAGCTCCGGAACCGCTTCAGTCCCAGGCACAAAAAAGCCCCGGCAATCACCGGGGCAACATGCTGCGAGGGTTTTGCGTGCGGCGGGGGAGCGGGGGCGAAGCCCCCGCGCTCAACACACCGCTTTAGAACTTGAAGACGTACGAAGCGCCATAGACCAGCGGATCGATGTTGACCGTGCCGATCTTCTCGCCGTTCAACTTCACCTTGCTGTCGATGTCGATCCAGCGCATGTCCACGCGCAGCGCGCCCTTCTCGCCGATCGCGAAGTCCACGCCCGCATGCGCGGCCAGGCCCCACGAATCCTGCAGCTTCAGGCGGCTGTCCTTCAGCGCACCGGTGGTGTCTTCGCTGAAGAAGGTGGTGTAGTTCACGCCCGCACCGATGAACGGCGACACCTTGCCCTTGCTGTTGAAGTGGTACTGCACGGTCACCACCGGCGGCAGCTGCTTGGTGCTGCCCACGCGGCCCAGGCCATTGATGTTGATGTCGTGCTTGAACGGCAGCGCGGCCAGCACTTCGATGCCCAGGTTGTCGGCGATGAAGTACTCACCGGTGATGGTCGGCTTGACGTCGTTGTCGACGTCGACCTTCAGCGTGTGGTTGGCCAGCCAGCCGTTGTTCGACTTCGGGGCCACCTGGTGCACGCCGGCGGAAAGGGTCCAGTCGCCCTTGGACTGGGCCATGGCCGGGGCGGCGGCGAGCGACAGGGCGGCGGCCAGGCTGGCCACGATCAGGGGGGAGGGCTTGCGCATGGGGGTGATCTCGTTGCTGGGTGGATGTGGCCAGTTTCGGCCTCACATCGCGCTAACGCTTTGATCCGGATCAAATCCTGTCTGCCGGCCCGCTGCCCGCCGGGGCTGGCCCGCGGTGGCCAGCCCCGGTTTGCTAGACTTGTGGGCCCTATCCATCCCGCCGCACCCGTCGCGGCCGCAGGAGCTTGAGAACATGGCAATCAAGGTTGGTATCAACGGTTTCGGTCGCATCGGGCGTAACGTCCTGCGCTCGGCGGTGCTGAACTTCGGCGACGACATCGAAATCGTGGCCATCAACGATCTGCTGGAGCCGGACTATCTGGCGTACATGCTCAAGTACGACTCCGTGCACGGTCGTTTCAAGGCCGACGTGGCGGTGCAGGGCAACGACCTGCTGGTCAACGGCAAGAAGATCCGCCTGACCCAGGAACGCGACCCGGCCAACCTGAAGTGGAACGAAGTGGACGTGGACGTGGTGATCGAGTCCACCGGCCTGTTCCTGACCAAGGAAACCGCGCAGAAGCACATCGATGCCGGCGCCAGGAAGGTCATCATGTCGGCCCCGTCGAAGGACGATACGCCGATGTTCGTCTACGGCGTGAACGACAAGACCTACGCCGGCCAGGCGATCGTCTCCAATGCTTCGTGCACCACCAACTGCCTGGCCCCGCTGGCCAAGGTCATCAATGACAAGTGGGGCATCAAGCGTGGTCTGATGACCACCGTGCATGCGGCTACTGCCACCCAGAAGACCGTCGATGGCCCGTCCAACAAGGACTGGCGCGGTGGCCGTGGCATCCTGGAAAACATCATTCCGTCGTCCACCGGTGCGGCCAAGGCCGTCGGCGTGGTCATTCCGGAACTGAACAAGAAGCTGACCGGCATGAGCTTCCGCGTCCCGACCTCGGACGTGTCGGTGGTCGACCTGACCGTCGAGCTGGAAAAGGAAGCCACCTACGCCGAGATCTGCGCTGAAGTGAAGGCACAGAGCGAAGGCCCGCTGAAGGGCATCCTCGGCTACACCGAAGACAAGGTCGTGGCCACCGATTTCCGCGGCGAGACCTGCACCTCGGTGTTCGACGCCGAGGCCGGCATCGCCCTGGACGGCACCTTCGTCAAGCTGGTCACCTGGTACGACAACGAGTGGGGCTACTCGAACAAGTGCCTGGAAATGGCCAAGGTCGTCGCCGCCAAGTAAGGCCGGCCAAGATCGCACGCGGACCCCGGCCTGGCCGGGGTTCGTCGTTTATGGGGCCAGCCCTGTCGTAGCATGGGCCGGTCGACCGCTGCCGCTGGGGCGCGGGATTGCAATGGAAGCATGCAATGGAAGCATTGATCGCCCTGGTGGTACTGGTTCTGCTGGCCATTCCGCTGCTGTTGGTGGTGGCGCTGGTGATGATTGCCGGCCTGCGCCGCCGTGTGGCCGCGCTGGAAGGTGCCCTGGCCGCCGCGCCGGCCGCCCGCCCGGTTACAGCCGAGTCTGCGCCAGAACGGGCTGCGCCCATGCCTGCCGCCGGCGCCGATCCGCCGTTCCTGCGGCCGGTGGCGGCTGCCGCACCGCCTCCGCCCCAGCCAACGCCGCCGCCGGTGCGCGAAGTGGTGCCTGCAGCAACGGAGGTGCCGCGCCCGGTCGCACCACCGCCGGTGCCACACGCGCCGTTGCAGCCGCCGTTGCCTTCCGAGCCGGCGCTGCCCAACTTCATCGAGCGCGGCATCGGAGCGGTCAAGCGCTGGTTCACCGAGGGCAACGTGCCGGTCAAGATCGGCATGCTGGTGCTGCTGGCCGGTGTTGCCGCGCTGTTGAAGTACGTCAGCGACCAGGGCTGGCTGGTGCTGCCGATCGAGCTGCGCCTGGCCGGTGTCACCGTGGGTGCGCTGGGCCTGCTGGCGTTCGGCTGGCACCAGCGTGAGCGTCGGCGCCTGTTCGCACTGGCGCTGCAGGGCGGTGCCATTGGCGTGTTGCTGCTGACCATCTTCGCCGCCTTCAAACGGTTCGAGCTGCTCAACCCCGGGTTTGCCTTCGCCAGTTCGATCGCGCTGGTGGCTGGCCTGTGCGTGCTGGCGGTGGTGCAGAACTCGCGCACGTTGGCGGTGCTGGGCATTCTCGCCGGCTTCATGGCACCGCTGTGGCTGTCCACCGGCAGTGGCAACCACGTGGGTCTGTTCAGCTACTACGCGGTGCTCAACGCTGGCATCTTCGCCATCGCCTGGTTCCGTCCGTGGCGTGCGCTGAACCTGCTTGGCTTCGCTTTTACCTTCGGCATCGGCACGTTCTGGGGCGTGTTGCAGTACGCGCCGGACAAGTTCAGCAGCACCGAGCCGTTCCTGCTGCTGTTCTTCGCCTTCTACCTGTTGATCCCGCTGCTGTACGCGCGCCGGCAGCCCGCCGGGCGACGTGACCTGGTCGACGGCAGCCTGGTGTTCGGCACGCCCTTGGTCGCCTTCTCGATGCAGGCGGGCATGCTGCACGAGCAGCCGATGACGCTGGCGCTGTGCGCACTGGGCCTGGCGGCGATCTACGCCGTACTGGCGCGGGCACTGATCGCGCGCGCGTCATACAGCGTGCTGGCGCAGTCGCATGCGGTGCTGGCGGTGGGCTTCGCCACGCTGGCGGTGCCGCTGGCATTGTCTGCGCGTGCCACCGGCGCGGTGTTCGCGCTGGAAGGTGCGGGCCTGGCCTGGCTGGGCCTGCGCCAGAAACGCTGGCTGCCGCAGGTGTCCGGCGCGTTGCTGCAGATCGGTGCTGCGTTCGCCTTTGTGGCCGGCGCCGACCACTGGCTCGAAGACGCACGCTTCCTGCTCAACCCGACCGCCATCGGTGCACTGCTGCTGGCCATTGCCGGTTTCGCTTCGGCATGGAGTTACCAGCGCAGGGAGCGCCATGAGATCGCACTGGTCTACTACCTGTGGGGCCTGCTGTGGTGGCTGGGCGGCCTGGTGCACGAGATCTTCCGCTTCTTCCCGCACCGCACGCAGGCCGATGCGTTGCTGGTGCTGGTCGCGGCCACGGCCTGGCTGGCGGCTGAAATGCAGCGCCGCCAGCCGGCACGCGCGCTGGGCGTAACCGCACTGGCGATGCTGGCCCTGGGCTTCCCGCTGGCGCTGATGCAGAGCGATGCGCACCAGCAGCCGTTCGCCGGCTATGGCGCACTGGCCTGGGCGGTGTTTGCGGCGCTGGGCGTACGTACGTTGCTGTGCCTGCGCCAGGGCGGCAACACCGTGGCACGCATCGCGCAGTTCCTGTGGTGGCTGCTGTGGCCGTCGCTGCTTTCGTTGCTGGCCCTGTGGGGCGGCGGCGAGGCCGGGCTGGCACAGGGCTGGACGCTGCTGTTGTTCACGCTGCCGTGGCTGCTGATGGCGGCGCTGTCGTTGTGGCGCTGGAATGCACTGCGCTGGCCGTTGGGGGCTGCCTTCGACAGCGTGCGCCTGCCGTTGCAGTGCGTGCTGTTCGGCCTGCTGTCCGCAGGCTGGCTGTTCGGCCAGTTGCTGCCGGGTGACGCAGCGCCGCTGCTGTGGCTGCCGGTGTTGAACCCGGCCGAGCTGGGGCAGTGGTTGAGCCTGGCGCTGCTGGCGCGCTGGCTGTACAGCGGGCAGGCGCCGCAGGCACTGGTGAAGATCCGGCTGCCGCTGTTGGCATTGGCCACCTTCGTCGCGCTGACCAGCCTGGTGCTGCACGGCGTGCATCAGTGGGGCGGCCTGTCGTGGAGTTCGTCGATGATGCGTTCCAGCCTGGCGCAGACCAGCCTGACCGTGCTGTGGAGCGTGCTCGGCGTGATCGCCTGGGTCTGGGGTTCGCGCCGCGGCCAGCGCGTGCTGTGGATGGTGGGTGCGGTGCTGATGGGCGTGGTGCTGGCCAAGCTGGTACTCATCGATCGCCAGCACCTGGGCAACCTGCTGGGTATCGCATCGTTCATCGCCTACGGCCTGCTGTGCACGGTCGTGGGGTATCTGGCACCGGCACCGCCGAGCGCGGCGCCGACCGTGGAGGAAAAACAATGAAGACGTGGAGCAGGGCGCTGCTGCCGGCGATGTTCGGCATGCTGGCCGCCGTCACCGCACAGGCCGCCGATTACCGTACCCAGTACGCCGAACAGTGGCCGCTGACGTTGTCCAGCGCACAATCGGGTGCCTACCGTGTTGTGCTGGAACCGGCGATCTACCGTCGCGCCGGCAGTGCGGACCTGGGCGATGTGCAGGTGTTCAATGCCGCCGGCCAATCGTTGCCGTCGGCCTTGCTGGCGCCGGATCAGCCGCTGGCGCAGCCGCCGGTGCAGCGTGAGCTGCCGTGGTTCGCGTTGCCGCCATTGGCCGAAGCACAGCGCAACGACCTGCAGTTGCTGACCGAGCGCGATACCGATGGCCGTGTGCGTCGCGTGGAAGCCCGCGTGAGTGGTGGTGCGGCGGCGAGCGGGCAGGGTGGCTGGCTGATCGACGCCAGTGTGCTGGGCCAGCAGCCGCTGGCGGCCCTGGTACTGGATTGGGCCGACAGTGGCCAGCCGTTGCAGGCTCAGGTGCAGCTGGACGTCAGCGACGACCTGCAGCACTGGCGTGCGATTGGCCGCGACATTCCGCTGGTGGATCTGCAGCGCGCCGGCAAGCGCCTGCTGCAGCGCCGCCTGCAGGTGGATGGTGAAGCACGCTATCTGCGCGTGCTGGCGCAAGGCGATGCGCGTCTGCCGACGCTGCGCAGCGTACTGGCCGAGCTGCCGCCGGCACCGGCCACACTGCCGTGGGAATGGTTGTCGCTGGAACCGACCTCGAAGGGCAAGGGCGAATACACCTTCGAGATGGATGGCCGCTTCCCGGCGGCACGTGCCGACGTGGCCAGCACCGACAACAGCCTGGTGCAGTGGACATTGTTCAGCCGCGATGACCAGAGCGCGGAATGGCAGCGCCGCAGTGCGCCGTGGATTGCCTATCAGCTGCAGCAGGGCGCGCAGGGCCAACGGCAGCAATCGGCCGCGCAGCCGCTGGGCGGCGTGCATCGGGATCGCTATTGGAAGCTGGTGGCGAACCCCGCCGAAACGGCCACCGCACCGACTCTGCGCCTGGGTTACCAGCCCGAAGTACTGGTATTCCTGAGCCAGGGCGCGGCGCCCTACGCATTGGCGGTGGGCAGCTCGAGCGCGCGCCGCACGGAGGCGCCGATTGGCGTGCTGATCGAGGAACTGCGCTTGCGCAACGACCCGTCGTGGCAGCCGACGCTGGCACGACTGGAAGGCAGCCCTGAGCCGCTGGCCGGCGACGCGGCGCTGAAGCCGCAGCATGATTGGAAGTCGTGGTTGCTGTGGGCGTTGCTGGGTCTGGGTGTGCTGGTAGTGGGCGGCCTGGCGGTCAGCCTGCTTCGGCAGAAGCCGGCGCCTTCGGCGTAGGTTCCGGCGAACGGCGCAGCCCCTCGTGGGTGGGGGTGGTCGTGCAAAGCAAAAGCAAAAGCCGCGCTTGGCCGGGCGGGGTGGGTTCGCGGGGGACGCCGCAAG